>NZ_JAWOQN010000998.1:0-546 GCF_033337395.1 Vibrio sp. YT-19(2023)
AATACTTTGCTTTTTTTACTTCTGGCCATAAACCATCTCTGTCAAATAAGTTAGCAACAATGTAACAATCGCGTCAAAATCACACTAATCATTCTAATTAAGGATACGACAAATTATTTTAATCAAGGAGAGCAAATAATAACCTTTTGTGGAAAGTTTGTTGTAAATGTGACGTTTATTATTTGCTGAATATCTCGTCACCCTTATCTTAAATTGGTTATTTATTGTTTAGATAAATGTCCACGTATTAAAAATAATAAAGATGCTTTCTTCGGAAAATTCTGTCTTTTATCCCTAGTTTTTATAAGCTAATATCCGCGCCGAATTTTCGACCTAATACTTTCTAACTAGAGGTTTTGATGAAAAAGGCAATTGCTAAAATTGGCGCATTGACTGCTGTGGCAGTTTCACTTTCAGGTTGTGTTGGCAGCAACGCGGTAACTGGCTATGTTATGGGCTTCAACTTGAAAGCGGTAGATAACCGTTACGCTCGTGGTGGTCTAAACATGCTTATGGCACCAGTTTACGGTGTGGCAATCGCAGCTG
>NZ_JAWOQN010000999.1:0-546 GCF_033337395.1 Vibrio sp. YT-19(2023)
TCGAGTACTTGAGCAGTATGAAGGTAAGCAGCGAACTGACCGGCAATGGTTTTTGCCATCGACTCGACTTTGGATTGATTTTCTCTCAACGTACTTTCTAGCAGCACGCCAGATGCGTTTCGATAAACGAGCGCAGCAATGCTGGAAAAGGCAATTACTAGGCACAAAGTGATGACTAGCTTTAGTTGAAAGCCAACACTTTGATTTCTGTACTTTTCTAACATGGAATGTCTTCCTGATATATTTATAACTTATGAGTTTTGTATCGGCATGCTATCGGTTTATATGAATAATTTTTTTGATATCTATTAATTAAATTGTCAAAAAACTCAGATAACCAATGAGTTAGTTAGAAAGTGACCGAGGAAGAACGGAAATGATTTCAAAAAAAGGCCGGATGAGCCGGCCTAGGAAGATTATTGTGCAGCAATCACTGTCACGAGCTCGTAGCTCTCGCCTGGCTCAAGAGTCTTGCCTTCTTCAATACTTGGTGCATGAAGGGCAGATTCCACACACAGCATGGTTTCATAGCCATTGTCAGCCATG
>NZ_JAWOQN010001000.1:0-546 GCF_033337395.1 Vibrio sp. YT-19(2023)
TGGAAACCGTCACTTTGGTCGCGGCACGACCATTTTTCATCACCACTTTGATACCAACAAAACGCATGCCGATGGTTTGCCCTTCCTTCAACCAATACCAGTTAATCACGAGAAGAATGGGAACAGTGAGGAGGTACACCGCGTGGGTGTCGTAAACAAGCGTGAAGTTTTCTTGCAGGGATAAACGGAAGTCATAGAGCCAAAAATTGATACCCAACGCGATAACAACGACAACGCTAATGACGACGAACAGATCAACGAAACCGCCTATAAGCCGCTGCATTTTGCTCGCAATTGAAGAGTACATATAACCACCTACAACAACAGTGAACGCAGTCTAGGCATTGTTGTATATGTGCTCAATTGATAAGTCTATAAATTCGTATCATGTCTCAAAAGTGATTTTTAATTTACACCGATATAACTTAGTTATCTCGGTTTCAGCGATGGGTGGATACTTACCAATAACGCTCATAGATAACGTGACCGCCTGTTCGAGTTCGATACTTTTCTAACCCTAATTCTTGCAGCACAGGCAAGGTATCT
>NZ_JAWOQN010001001.1:0-546 GCF_033337395.1 Vibrio sp. YT-19(2023)
GCAGTAAAATGTCTAATTCACTCAACACTATGGTTCCCATTGGTGTGCGCTTTATGGTGCTCTCCGCTTTCGGGTTCGCGCTAATGTCGGCCACGGTAAAGCATGTCAGTCTTCATGGTATCCCTGTCTTTGAAATCGTTGCAGCAAGAGCACTCGTTTCTTTAGTGATCAGTTATTTAGATGTGAAACGAAAACGAATCTCTGTTTGGGGCAACAACAAACCACTACTCTTAGCGCGTGGCGCGGTGGGCACCTTCGCGCTGATGTGTGTTTACTATTCGGTAACCACGTTACCTTTGGCAGAAGCAACCATCTTCCAATACATTCATCCGGTATTTACGGCGCTGCTCGCTGTCATTTTTTTGAAAGAGCGAATTCAGCCCACAACCTTCATTTGTATTGCGCTATGTTTGCTCGGCGTCTACGTCATGGTTCGGCCAGAAACCGGCGTAGAATCTGCACAAACACTTCCAATGTTCAGTGTGATGATTGCTATTTTAGGTGCTTTTGGTAGCTCTATTGCTTATGTCATTGTAAGAAAGCTCA
>NZ_JAWOQN010001002.1:0-546 GCF_033337395.1 Vibrio sp. YT-19(2023)
CACATTCCTACATTGAATACACCATCGTGGCAGACACCCATCCTCTAGCTAATGGGCACATTCAAAACCAAGTGACGGTCGACGGCACTGTGTACGCCGACCGAGGTTCTGATCCGCGTGATTTCGCGATCGAGGTTAACAAGCGTGTTAAAACGAACACCGATACCAGTTTTGATACAAAGCAAACCTCGTATTCCAAGCTGGACAACGAAGTGACGTTTGAAATCAGTGTGAAAAATGCGAAGGAAAACGGCTATGCAACCAATGTGCAAGTCAAAGATGCGATATCAACCATCACGGCTGAAATTTTGGAGCCAGATGGCGTCACTAAGCCAGTTTTCAATGCTTGGACTATTCGTGCTGAAATCAAGTCTGACGATCCTTTGTTGAACGGCAATCCTGCTTACACCGATGTCGGCAGCTTCTCAGACAACCTTGATTTAGATACTAACGCTCAAATTCCACCGAATGTGGAAGTGGTGTACACAATTGTCGCTCAGATTGACCGTTCAAATCCGGATCAAATTCTGTACTCTCAATTCAGTA
>NZ_JAWOQN010001003.1:0-546 GCF_033337395.1 Vibrio sp. YT-19(2023)
TTTCTGTAAGAAAAGCCTTACGTTGGTAGTGAGGTTAGCGAAAATGAGTGTTGTCTAAAAACAGACAAATAGATTGTCTTTTCATGGTCATTGAGGAATGCTACGCAAGGCGGGCTTAGGCAATTATCTCGAAATGCGATAAGTCTAGTGCCCTTATTGATTGTCTGAATATAAGAATAATCTAGATGGAATTTGAGTCGGTTACCTTGCTTGCGATGGGACTGATTTTTCTCGGTTCTTTTGTCCAAACTGCGATTGGTTTTGGCTTAGCCATTGTGGCCGCGCCATTGCTCATTCTATGGGCGCCCGAATATGTGCCTGCACCTATCTGTTTGGTCGCGTTGTTTATTTCGATCATGAATGCGCTGAAACATCGCAGTAGCGTCGAAATCGGTGGTCTAAAAATGGCACTGATTGGCCGAGTTCCCGGTTCTATTGCTGGTGGCTTCATGCTGTTTTTTGTCTCCACTCAAGCACTGACGTTGTGGATCGGTTTACTCGTTCTATTCGCGGTTATCGTTAGTGTGCTTCCGTTTCGTATTGACC
>NZ_JAWOQN010001004.1:0-546 GCF_033337395.1 Vibrio sp. YT-19(2023)
AGTCTAATGATTACAGCAAGAAATCATCATCAATCGCGACGAAATTATCAGCACAATCAATCAAGGTTTGCGAGGTTAACCTTGGTACACCATAGACGGTGACCTTCTTGTTGTAGCGCTGCTGAATACGATCCACCAGCAAACTGAAGTCGCCACCACCAGAAACCAAAATCACGCGGTCAACATCAGGCGCAATCTCAATCGCATCGAGCGTGATACCGACATCCCAATCCCCTTTGGCGCTGCCATCTCGACGCTGAATGTAAGGCTTCAACATCACCTCAAATCCCACACCTCTTAGAATGTGATGAAACTGGCGTTGCTTCGGATCGTTACTGGCAATGGCATAAGCTTTTGCGCTTACTACTTCCTTTTCTTGTGTCGCGACATACCAAAACTGGTTGTAATCAAAGTTACTGCGATACGCTTCGCGACAAGTGTAATAAACGTTTTGAACGTCAACGAGAATGGCGATTTTTTCTTTGTGGTCTGATTGCATGGTGATCTCATACCGATAATTTGCCGCCTACCCTAAGCCAGATCGCT
>NZ_JAWOQN010001005.1:0-546 GCF_033337395.1 Vibrio sp. YT-19(2023)
TATTGTGGAAGAAGATGAAGCAGGAGTAGAGGTTTAAGTCCTCGATTTTGTTTCATCCTTGAAAGATAGAGCATGATAGACACGGTGCTATCATGCTCTATTGACTACATATTCTGATAATTAGGCCCGCCACCGCCTTCAGGCGTCTTCCACGTAATGTTTTGTGACGGATCTTTTATATCGCACGTTTTACAATGTACGCAGTTCGCGGCGTTGATTTGAAACTTCACTTTCCCATCAATTTCGACCACTTCGTAAACCCCGGCAGGGCAGTAACGCTGGCTTGGCTCATCAAACAACCCGAGGTGCACATCGATGGGGATATGAGGATAAGTCAAAACAAGATGGCACGGTTGGTTTTCTTCATGTTGTGTGCCGGATAAAAACACCGAAGATGGTTTATCAAAGCTGATTTCTCCATCCGGTTTTGGATACTCAATCGGCGGGCATTCATTTTGGGGTTTTAACTGTTCGTGATCGTGGGAATGGTCTTTCACTGTCCACGGTATTGGCTTTTTAATCAGAGGAAGCCACAAGTTGTGCTCG
>NZ_JAWOQN010001006.1:0-546 GCF_033337395.1 Vibrio sp. YT-19(2023)
AGATTTGGTTGATGTCCGTATCGATTGATTGTTTGCCGGTGATCAACAGTTGGGCTTGCTCTTGTTCAACAATTACTATGAGCAACTTGGACACCACCAGCGGCTCAATCTTGTCCGCCGTGTCGATATGAATCGCGCGATCTGCTCCTAGTGCTAGGGCCGTGCGCAATTGTTCCTGACATTGTGACAAGATGGAGCCGCGCGTGGTGTCTAAGTTGCTCAAAGCGATTGTTGAGCAAGAGCAAGCTCAGTTGGTGATCACCGGCAAACAATCGATCGATACGGACAACAACCAAGTCGCGCAGATGCTGGCCGCTTTGCTTGATTGGCCACAAGCAACATTTGCATCGGATGTAAAATTGAAGATCACAAAGTGCAGGTGGTGCGAGAAGTCGATGGTGGATTGATGACGGTAGCAATGAACTTGCCAGCGGTGATCAGCACTGATTTGCGTTTAAACGAGCCTCGCTTCGCTTCCCTACCTAATATCATGAAGGCCAAACGTAAGCCCCTCGACACGATCACACCAGAGAGCTTGGGCGTTGA
>NZ_JAWOQN010001007.1:0-545 GCF_033337395.1 Vibrio sp. YT-19(2023)
AAGAGGTGGTTCTTCCACTGATCGGTGAATACTGGCAGCTTTTTGAAACAGACTTTATGCCGGGTGCATTTGTTGCAGCGCCAAACGCTGAACCTAAAATGATCGCTTCTCTCAATACTGAAGATGTGGCTTCTTTTGTCACTGGTCTTGAGGGTAATAACCTAAAACGTACACCAGATGACAACAACATCTTTGCCAGTGCGGTATCGCGTTTCGAGAAGAACGACGACTTAGTTAAACAAGACGTCTCCACGACGTTGTTACCAACGCCAATGCACGTTGAGGCGGGCAAAGGCAAAGTCGATATTACAGAAGGTATTGCGCTGCCTAAAGACGTATTTGATGCGGCTCAGTTCGCAGCGATTCAAGATCGTGCAGAAGGGGTAGGTGTGGATGTTCGTGGTGATCTTCCTGTAAGCACCACTGTTGTTCCTGCAGACTTCAACGGTGAATTCGCCAAATCGGGTGCTTACGAAATGAGCATCAACCGCGACGGTATCGCGATTAAAGCATTTGATAAAGTGGGTGCTTTCTACGCGGTACAA
>NZ_JAWOQN010001008.1:0-545 GCF_033337395.1 Vibrio sp. YT-19(2023)
TGCTTTCAGAGCATGGTGTTGCATTTAAATTTGAACTAAAAAATACGTATCCCCAATATTCCTACAAAGTTCAGTATGAAGAATCTGATCTTGCTTTTGTTCAGCGCCTCCTAGCCGAAGAAGGGCTCTCTTTTTGCTTTAGTCACTCTAAATCATCCCATGTCCTAGATATTTTTGATGATGTAAGCTTTTACAAACCCAGTCCTGAGTTTATGGTCGATTTCGATACAGGCAGTTCAGAGTCGAGTCACATTTCTGCTTGGAACGAAACACAAGTTTTAACGACTAAAGCAAGCCAGAAGTCTGGCTTCAATATGCTAAAACCAGCCTCACAACCCAAAAACGTAGCTGCTGGTGATACTGCACTGTTTACCGTACCTGCGAGTGAGTATTTTGAGTATTTGGGTGAAACAGAAAGTGACGATCAGTACTCGCTTCGAAACACTCACGCAATTGAATCCCTTCAACAGAACGTTTATCTATGTAGCGGAGAGGCGAGTTGTCGAACCTTTTCTGTGGGTAAATGTTTTAAGTTCAAAAAACAC
>NZ_JAWOQN010001009.1:0-545 GCF_033337395.1 Vibrio sp. YT-19(2023)
CTCCAACCGTGAACACCCCAATGGAACATGGTCGCGCCCATCGCGAGTGATTTGGCATCGGCTGAATACGCTTCTGCCTTTAGCGGCGTGCCCCACCAATCCATGAAATAGGCCGTTGGCTCAGCCACACTCCAAAAGAGAAGACCAATACCCATACCTGCAGCAAACAGCATTGATAACCATGAAACGGTTGAATGATCCGGCGTCGCCTCTTTACCGCCTAAACGAATCTTACCTAATGGCGAGAAAAGCAGAGCAACAGCGAACAATAAGAAGAAATTGGTAGACCACATAAAGAATGCATCAAACTGTTCAATAATTCCGTTTTTGATCCCGTTTAATGCGTCGCGAGCGGTAACTGGCTCGACAAGAAGAAGTGAAATAAGACAGAAAACAACGAGACCAGCACTGATGCCGAATACGGGATTGTGTATATCGAAGCCCCATTTTTGAACGTTGTCTTGGCCAACCTGATAGTCTGTTGTGTCGATACTATATTTTTTAAATGCATTATCCATAAATACAAATTTAACGTAATTTGAAAC
>NZ_JAWOQN010001010.1:0-545 GCF_033337395.1 Vibrio sp. YT-19(2023)
TAGCTCTTCCATGTTGTTGTTTGAGTAATGGAAGCGCATTGCTTTACATAGACGAACACCGTCAATGATTGATGCGTGGTTCAGTGCATCAGAAATGATCGCATCTTCTTTACCAAGAATGGTTTCGAACAGACCTGCGTTTGCATCAAAGCAAGAGGTGTAAAGAATCGTATCTTCTTTACCGAGGAATTTAGAAAGCTTTTGTTCTAGCTCTTTGTGGATGTCTTGAGTACCGCAGATAAAACGTACTGATGCCATACCGAAGCCGTGCTCATCCATGCCAGCTTTACCTGCTTCGATAAGCGCTGGATGGTTTGCTAGGCCTAGGTAGTTGTTCGCACAAAAGTTCAGTACTTCTTCACCTGTCGAGATTTTAACAGCGGCTTGCTGTTGAGAGGTAATGATACGCTCTGCTTTGTAAAGACCTTCAGCCTTCACTTCTTCAATTTGCTGTTGAATCTGTTGGTAAAATGCAGAAGACATTCGCAATTCCTTCCTGGTTGTTTTGACGAGTTTTCACTCGTTTCGAATTTGGTTTAGCCTTT
>NZ_JAWOQN010001011.1:0-544 GCF_033337395.1 Vibrio sp. YT-19(2023)
GACCGCTAATAAATGTTCTTTCGGCACCGATGCTAACAAAGTCGCAGTAAGCTCATTGGCCACTAAGATGATAGGACGATCGATGGCCGCATTCTCTTGCTCACTGTTATGCAGAAAATACAGCAACCTTTGCCCCAACTCTCGGATATCTAGTGCTCGTTCACGCAAATAGACATCTGACATACGAGCAAAGCGGTTTGAATAAGTTTCGACTACCTGACGCAACGCCCAATCCGCTCGATCGCCTTTTTCAATCTGTTTCTTAAGATCGCCGCGCAACATTGGATCATTGAGCAAGTGGGTAAACAAATCGAATATCGCTAACGCATCTTTATTGATTTCGCTGTCGAACTTTTTCCGCATCCGGCGAAAGTCATTCAGCGCACGCTCAATCGCTACCAGCAGCAGCTCTTGCTCTCGCTCTTTATCCAGCGTGGAAGACGGGAATACGTCCGACAAACTCGGCTGCGTGTTGTCAAACCAAAACTCTCCGATGGCGACACCCGTTGATGCAGGCAAGCCTTTAAGAACCGTCGGTTTTGAG
>NZ_JAWOQN010001012.1:0-544 GCF_033337395.1 Vibrio sp. YT-19(2023)
GGCCGCCAAGCCATTAAAGATCAACCAGATTTGTGGAAACAGAAGTTCCGTGGCCGCCCTGCTGACCGGGAAAAACATCGGCTCATCGCGGCGTTACTATTAGAAGGGAACACGCTGTTAAGCGTGGCAGAGCAATGCGATGTCAGCTTGTCAACGGTTAAACGAGTCAAAGCAAAATTGAGCGAGTTTGATGAAGATGGCGCTCTAAGAACGCGAAAAAATGCCGGATTCGCCGATGGTGAATCATCATGAACCGTCCCATCAATTTCCGCACGATTCTATTGGCATGTTTGATCATCAGTGTTGGCCAACTGAGCATGGGTTTAGTGATGCCTTCCCTACCTTGGATCGCCAAAGACTTCTCAGTTTCACTCGATCAAGCGCAGCTTCTCGTGAGTATTTATCTACTTGGATTTGGCCCTTCCCAGTTCATCTATGGCCCAATGTCCGACGCATTAGGGCGCAAGAAAGTGCTACTCGCTGGTTTGCTGATCGCAATGTCTGGCTTGCTGATGATCATTTTCTGGAGCCATACGTTTACTGG
>NZ_JAWOQN010001013.1:0-544 GCF_033337395.1 Vibrio sp. YT-19(2023)
TCCCAAATCATGCATTTGCGGTTTAGCTCAAGGCCCATGCCTTTTTGCCCGTCCATGCCCACTTCGCCGCCGTAGTAGATACACGGAGAGCCCACTTGGGTGAACATAAACAGATACGCCAGTTTCGCTTTGCGCTTGTCGTTGCCACACAGGCTCAAAAGGCGCGTGGTGTCGTGGCTTTCCAGCAGATTAAACATCGCCTCATTGACGTTACGCGGGTAAGCAAGGTAAGAGCGCGTAACCGCATTGATGAAGCTGGTTTTGTCGTCGTTGCCAAGGGCAAAGAAGTCAGTGATCGCCTGTGTCAGCGGATAGTTCATCAGCGAGTCGTATTGATCGCCGCGCAGCCACGGCATGCCTTCGTGCCAGATCTCGCCCAAAATGTAGCAATCGGGCTTGATGCCTTTGACCAAACGGCGGAAATCACGCCAGAACTCGTGGTCGACCTCGTTGGCTACGTCTAAACGCCAGCCGTCGATATCAAACTCTTGCACCCAATGGCGCGCCACATCCAACAGGTAGGCGCGGCACTCTGGGTTTTCGG
>NZ_JAWOQN010001014.1:0-544 GCF_033337395.1 Vibrio sp. YT-19(2023)
TCCGGAAGGAGGGCGCTATCGAGCTGGCCCCTGGGCGATTAGAAGGCATCATCAACGACATCGTTGAAAACGACATGACGACGTTTCATTGCCACAAGACCGTGCACTCAAAGTCAGGTGGTGAATGGGATGAAGAGGGTAACTATGCACCTTCGGGACAAGAGTCGATGTGTGCCGGTGCTGCGGCTTACTTGATGAAAATAGGCAGGCCGACAGTGGCTATGCGAATTGCCTTTGCGTTTGGTGATGCAAAGGTGTCCGACTGGGACGAAGCTCAAGAGCTGGTTGTCGAGCCTTTGGTACAAGGGGACCGAAATGAGTAAGCGATATGCGGTAGTGCCGCATCCGAAACTGAAACGAGAGTACAAAGGTCGGCTGGTCAGAACTACTCGGGTACTAAAAAACGGCTGGGGGTTGATCCCTCTAGGGGCTGTGGCAACGGTCACGCATCAGTCTCCCAAGGGATCAGAACTGACCTTTGAACCATGCGACTGCTGCGGCCTGAAAGCCATTATCAGTCATGTAAGCATGGACTCCATTGAAT
>NZ_JAWOQN010001015.1:0-544 GCF_033337395.1 Vibrio sp. YT-19(2023)
AAAACAGTCCTCAACTCAAAGCAGTGGTGAACAAATTCATCCAAAAATCTCGCTCAGGCACACTCCTTGGAAACGTCATATATAGCAAATACATCGACAATACCAATTGGCTCAATAAGGCACTTAACCCTAAGAAAATTGCCCAGCTAGAAAAACTGTCGGCGTTGTTTTCGCGCTACGAGGAGAAATATGACTTGGATTATTTGCTGATTGCGGCGGTTGCGTATAAAGAGTCCGGATTTAATAACAACTTAGTCGGCACAAGAGGCGCTGTGGGCATAATGCAAGTCTTACCGAGCACAGCGCGCGATCCAAACATCAACATCAAAAATGTTCGACAACTCGAAAACAACATCCACGCAGGAGCGAAATACCTAGCGTTTTTGCGTCGGCAGTACTTTGGCGATAAGGCCATTACGGCTGAGAACAAAATTTACTTTACCTTAGCGGCTTACAATGCAGGCCCAGGTAATGTCGAGAAAATGCGCAAGCGAGCCGCACAGCAAGGCTACGACCCCAACGTTTGGTTTAATAATGTCGAAGT
>NZ_JAWOQN010001016.1:0-544 GCF_033337395.1 Vibrio sp. YT-19(2023)
AAAATGTGTCTCAATAGGGGGTTTTACCACAGTTTGCAACACAGCCTCTTGCCTGTTAATGGTCATCTCTGTGCATTGTCATGGATTAACATATCCTCATTGAACGGTTTACAGTAATTCATAAAAATGGACAGGCAGAGGGTACTTGCTGTAGCTCTAGTTGAGGGTGAGAGGCTGTCAGCAGATAAACAGAGATCTGTGTGGGTACATGAGACCCTAAAAAAGAGGCTGGATCATGGGGAGTACCACCAGTTGGTCCAGGAGCTTCTCCTCCATCATGGACATTTCCAGGCATATTTTAGGATGACTCAGGGGCAGTTTGAGAACCTGCTGTCTATCATCAGGCCGTATAGCTCTGGGTATCCCGCAACCACTCCCACCAGTTTCTCCTCCATTGTTTACCAACTGTGAACCTGTTGTCGTGACGACCACTGAAGGCCTGCCTGTCAAATCATCTGATTGGACAATGGGATAAAAGATGACGCAAAAAGAGATGACAGAGGGTGCTTTTCTGCTCTGAGTTAAAGTTTTTTCAGCTTGAGGA
>NZ_JAWOQN010001017.1:0-543 GCF_033337395.1 Vibrio sp. YT-19(2023)
AATGCAGTTGCAGAAGAACAAGAAGTGGATGCGTCTATCTTCGGCAACATTAAGTCTCAGTTTGTTTCTGGCCATGCCGCGTTTGCTTACTTGATCTTCATCTTGTTGTACACACCATGTGTTGCTGCGATGGGGGCGTATGTACGTGAATTTGGCCATAACTTCGCACGCTTTATTGCGGTATGGACGATGCGTTTAGCTTACCTATGTGCAACGTTCTACAATCAGTTGACGCATTTCTCTGAAAGCCCAATTACTAGTGGTGTCTGGATGGCAATTATTGTTGCAATCTTCATCGGAACTTATCACGTATTCAAACGTATTGGTAAAAAACAACATGGTGCGTTAGAGGCGCAAGTCGCATGATTTTAAATGAGCTTTATCAATATATTGCAGACAAAGGGACGGTCTCACAGTCTGAGCTGGCTAAGCAGTTTGGAATGAGTGAAGACGGTGCGGATGCAATGTTAAGCGTGTGGATCAAGAAGGGTAAAATTAGCCGCTTGGTTGATACCAATAAAGCTCGAGATGTAATGCGTGTGC
>NZ_JAWOQN010000100.1:0-1425 GCF_033337395.1 Vibrio sp. YT-19(2023)
TTTATATGAACGTTTCCCCATTTGCTAGGCCATCATAAAATAATTTTAAACTGGGTTAGGTGGCAGTTTTATATTCGGTCTACATTGGCAGACTTAGACTTTCTGCCGACCCTAATGATTTCCGCAGCCTTATTCCTCATTTCTCCTGCGAGCTTATTACTCTAACGCAAATTCAGGTTTTATAAGGCTTGGTCTTACCCTGTTTGTCATTATTTTTTGATACACCTTGGCAAACTTTCAGTGAACATCTAAGGTTGATTTAGATTTGTAAGAACTGCCTTCTTAGCATGGTTGATACTCTGTTTGCTTCGCAACCAATGCCCAAACAGTTCGTGCTGTCTTGTTCGCTAATGCAACAGTCGTAATATTGTTGGGTCTTCGAGCTTGTAAAGATTGAAGCCATTCACTCTTTTCTTTACTGCGACTTATTACTGATCTGGCTCCATGGATAAGTAGAGTACGCAAATAAACATCTCCTCTTTTACTGATACCATGCAAATGGACTCTGCCTCCTGTTCCCGTTTGTCGTGGAACCATGCCTATCCAAGCAGCAAACTCTCGACTTGATTTAAATACCGATGCATCTCCCATGGAAGCAATAAGTGCTGTTGCTGTTAGTGGCCCAACTCCTGGAACCTTACTGATGCGCTGACAATCCACATTATGCTTAAACCAGATTTGTATTTGCATTTCCAATCGTTTGATATCGGTATCCAAATGAGACAACTGTTCGATTTGAACTTGCAAGGCATGCATAAAAGCACTTGGCACTTTACTTTCCAATTTTACTAAGCAGTTAGGTAATTGCTCTTTGAATGCTTTTTTGCCTTTTGGCATAACAAGCCCGAACTCTGTCAAAAGTCCACGTATCGAATTGATTTGTGCCGTTCTGTGCTTGACTAGTAGCTCTCTCATCCGATGTATACTAAGGATGGATTGCTGCTCTTCGGTTTTAACAGCGATAAACTTCATACCTGGTTGCTGCATCGCCGTCCAAATTGCACGGGCATCAACCATATCGTTTTTGTTACCAACAACGAATGGCTTCACCTTATTCGCTGGCAACAATTTCACCGAGTGCCCCATTTTTTTGAACAACCGTCCCCAATGATGAGCACCACCACAAGCTTCCATACCAATTACTGAAGGCTGCTGATTGGCAAAGTAGTTAATAAAATCTTTTCTCTTTACTTTGTCAGAGTGTATTTCTCCGGTTTCTTGATCGACCCAGTGAATTTGAAATACTTGCTTTGCGATATCAATACCGAATACGTTACTGTTCATGGTGGTTACTCCCAATGTCGATAATTCACTTTATTGAACTACACTGAGCACTTTGATGCTGTGACAGGGAGTATCCTTCCTAATCAAACGAATCATCGTCAGTCTCCGAGGGTTGGGGAAACGTTCATATCATTTCTCCTT
>NZ_JAWOQN010001018.1:0-543 GCF_033337395.1 Vibrio sp. YT-19(2023)
ATAGACAAAGAGATGAGCAATAGCTATGTACCGCGCGGAAACCGTAAAAAAGTTCGCTCACAAGTTGCCATCTACGACTATCTTAAAAATATAGAAAAGCAAACAAGAAGACAAAAGTCAGATGTCTCAGATACTTGAACAAGATGAACGCTACATTGCCGCGATCGATCTCGGCTCTAATAGCTTCCACATGGTGGTGGCGAAGGTGGTCGGCAGCGACCTACAGCTCATCAGTCGCCATAAACAGAGGGTTCGTTTAGCCTCTGGCCTAGACAGTGAATTGAATTTAAGTCACGCCTCCATGGAGCGAGCGTTGGAGTGTCTTGCGATGTTCGCAGAGAGGCTGCAAGGCTTTGAGGAATCCAATGTGCGCATCGCTGCTACACACACGCTAAGAAGAGCGAAAAACGCGCATTTGTTTATCCAACGAGCAAAAGCAGTCATGCCATTCCCGATAGAGATTATTCCGGGAGAGGAAGAAGCGCGCCTAATTTACTTGGGTGTCGCACACACTCAAGTGGAATCTAATTCTAAACTGGTGGT
>NZ_JAWOQN010001019.1:0-543 GCF_033337395.1 Vibrio sp. YT-19(2023)
GAATTTGGTTGGCTCGATAATGAAATAAAAATCCGATATTAAAAATACTGAATATCGGATTTTTTCTTTTTATTTTCTCGCTCCAACGGGAATCATAATGTGTGCATATGGCGTGCCTTTCCACATCACGTATGGGCCACCATAACTTGGGTCGGTTGGTAGAGAGTCCAGCAACGCTTGGTCTGGGGTAATAATCATCAAGTGTGGCCCTTCCACAATCCATTGATTATCGTCCGTCATCCCTTCTGCAAATGGGTCGGTGTTACTGGCACCGCCATCACCCGCTAACATGTAAGAAATGCCTAATGCTTTGGCTTGGAAAGGTTTTTTGTTCATCCAAGCGTCTGCCCATTCCATCCAAGGACCATCCATACACATTGGAGCAATGCCTTCCAATTGAGGTGGCGTTGGGAAGCAAGTGTATTGGCTAGAACCTTCTTGCAGAACATTATTGTTCCAGTCCATCACCGTTACTTTATCGCGAATAGTCGGTGGCGCTGCACTCAGTGCATCTTCTAAAAGTGCTTTTGAATCATCGGCTGC
>NZ_JAWOQN010001020.1:0-542 GCF_033337395.1 Vibrio sp. YT-19(2023)
TGATGTAACACGGATACCACCACCTCTCGATCACACGTTAATTATCTAAACGTGGGCTCTCATTTGAGGAGAAAATCCAACGACATTGGTTTAGCCATAGTCAATTCGTTGCGGAGAATATCACACTCTTAGCACTTTTCTGTGATGCAAATCACCCTATTTTTGCAGTTTCTCAAACTTGAGAAGAACTCAGTAAATGGATGAATGGCAACTAATTTTTACAATAAGAAATGCGAATAACAGGAAAGAAAACAGCCCATCAAAGATGAGCTGTTCGGTAATGAATCAATGCTGTGGAACTATTGCATTTAAATTTTGTCGGTCACCGCAAGTGTTGCTGCAAGCACATCTTGCCCAAACATCACGCTGCGCTCAGGAGACCAACCGTACAACGGATCAGGGTGGTTGTTATTGTCTTTGAATGGCATCTCAATTGTGTACGATAAGCACTTAAATTGCTCGGCAACCCAGTTTGAACCAACCGTCAGGTTTGCCTTGCCTGGTTCATCTTTGTCGTAGCCAATTTCATCTTGGAACTCTGG
>NZ_JAWOQN010001021.1:0-542 GCF_033337395.1 Vibrio sp. YT-19(2023)
TGGAAGAGGTTGTGGTGACGGCGAATCGGATTGAACAACCTGTGTCTGAAGTAGCAGGCAGTGTTGCGGTTGTCACCAGCGAAGAGATTGAACAAAAGGGCGAAACAGAGCTTTATGATGCGCTGCGTCACGAGCCTGGGGTAAGTGTGTCGGGTGGCGCTGGTCGTCCACAAAACATCACGATTCGGGGCATGACGGGTAATCGCATTATGATCATTCGTGACGGCATTCGCTCTGCAGGCGGTTTTGGTGCGAATGACAACAATGACAAAGTGGGCCGTGACACGTTCGATCTATCTAATCTTGAATCATTAGAAGTAGTGAAAGGGGCAAGCTCCTCAGTTTTGGGCTCTGGTGCCATTGGTGGCGCTGTGATTCTAAAATCCAAACAGCCGGGCGAGTTTTTAGAAGATCGTGACTTTTATGTTGACGCCACGGGCACTTATACGGGGATCAGCAATAAATACAAAGGCGCGAGCAATTTGGCATTTCGTTCTGGCGATACGGAAAGCTTGGTCAACGCGGCTTATTGGCAAGGTGAA
>NZ_JAWOQN010001022.1:0-542 GCF_033337395.1 Vibrio sp. YT-19(2023)
CAAAAGGAATGTTGAGCTGGAACTCGGAATACACCGGGCCACTGACTTGCAAGGCCGTCAAAGCGGCACCAACCGAGTCAACCAGCGGCGTAGCCATCATGTAGTCGCGAACTTCATTACCTGGAGCTGTGGCTTTAGCTTCAATTTCGATATGGCCATCTTCAGCCAACTCCGGAATGCGCCCCGTGATGCGTTTAGCGTGAACGCCATTTAACGTCGCCGATTTGGAATCCAGATACATGGCGTCGTTTTCAAACAATAGATCAAGCTGCAAGTCGGTAATGGTTGGCCACGCAGTATCAAAACTGAATTTCGCGTCTTTTAAGCCAACCCATGCCTGAAACATGCCGTTGTGCTCTTTGTAAGGAAAATCTCCTAACTCGCCATACCACAGCAATTTGGCCGTATTTACTTTACCGCCTTGAATGGCGGTCGATAAGTAATCCGTCAGATCTTGGCCTAATGCCAAGGTTGGCAAGTAACGCCAAGTGTCACCAGCGTTGTAGAGATCCGCCTCAGCATAAAACGATAGGAATGGGCTT
>NZ_JAWOQN010001023.1:0-542 GCF_033337395.1 Vibrio sp. YT-19(2023)
TCGGGATTGCCGGGTTCTCTGTCGAGATAAATACTGGTTTTGGCAATCGCACGATGGAAGCATTGTTCCTTTTCGTCACCATCGGGCGTGCTGTACTGACATTCCGCCCATTTCTTTTGAACCTGTTGCAGTGGAGCATTACCTGCCAACGCAGCGGTCGAAGCTAACGTTGAACAAACCGTCAAAGCGCAAAGTAGTTGTTTGGTATTCATCGTCCATGTCCTCTTCAATGACTGACTCGGTTTACGTATTGGTGAATGGTTTCTTGTTGCTTACGAATCGCAGAAGAAACCACGCTTGGAAGCAGTTGATTGATGCGTGCGAAAAGCTTTTCTGGCCAACCAATCCATTTCGCGGGAATTTCTTTTTCCAACATGGTGACAACGTGATTGGCAACAACTTGCGGCGAGTCCGTTTTGTTACCCAGTTGTCGATTCATTTCATTGACGGCATCGCTATTGAGTGAGGTTTCTGTCGCTCTTGGGGCCAAATACAGCGCACGGATTCCGGTTGCGAACAGCTCTCTGTCGAGCGATTCGGTA
>NZ_JAWOQN010001024.1:0-542 GCF_033337395.1 Vibrio sp. YT-19(2023)
TCGCCAAAGCTTTCCTTTCCAAAACACATAAAGGAAACCACCACGCAGGTCAGAAGCTTTTGCTTTGTCGTTGCTACCATCTAAGTAAGCCAAAGGTCTCACCGGCACCAACACGTTATCCCACTCATCCATCTGAGTTTCTTTATCGACTGGTTGCAGGTCTTCAGCGAGTTTAAGCAAGATTGGCTGAGGCTGGTCAGAACAAGGGATTTTGATATAGAGCGTTTTGCCTTCAGCATCCAGCTCTTTAAACGTTGCAAGGCTACGGTGTTTGTTCTCGGTATCAGCCTTGCCTACAGTCACTTTTTCTTTTTGAGCGTCGGTTTTTCCCAACATCAAACATGCCGCGTTGCTAGACCACTGCCCTGCAAACTCGACAACGATTTTTTGGTCTGGACTTGGCTCAGAAGGGACATGCGTGTAGCTACGAACCAAAGTCACGTCGTCCTTTACCTGCTTATAACCCGCTTTATAAACTTTGCTCTCACCAGTCGATGAGACCGATTCAAGCTGTGCTTTTAGTCTTGGGAAACTTTGTAATT
>NZ_JAWOQN010001025.1:0-542 GCF_033337395.1 Vibrio sp. YT-19(2023)
CGCCGTGACTAGCTGGTTTACGTGCTCTTTAAAGGCGTGGTGTTTGCTGTTTTCTGTTGCATGTACCCAAGTCACTGGCGCGAGATGTTCCGTCAAGCTTTCTAGCATTGACAGTGTTGGCGTAAGGCCGACACCTGCAGAAATCAGCACCACTGGTGTATTGGTGTCTACATCCATAAAGAAATCACCCGCTGGCGCTGCGAGTTTTACTTTATCGCCGATGTTTAGCTCATCGTGCAGATAGTTGGATACTTTACCGCCTTGTTCACGTTTTACGGAGATGCGGTAAGTGTTCTCTTGAACCGAAGAAGATAGGCTGTATTGACGGATCTCTTGGTTTTTAAACTTATCGCTGTTGATGTAGATGCCGAGGTACTGCCCAGGCTTGTACTTCGTCACTTTACTGCCATCCGTAGGTTTGAAAACAAAACTGCAAATGTGTTCACTTTCCAATTGTTTACCGACCAACTCAAACTCACGTAGCCCTCGCCAGCCACCTTCTTGCGATGCATTCGCTTGATAGATTTGCTCTTCGCGCTGGA
>NZ_JAWOQN010001026.1:0-541 GCF_033337395.1 Vibrio sp. YT-19(2023)
GAGTTTGTGTTGACGCATTGAAGACAAATTGAGTCACAGGATCTTGCGCGTCGGTGAGCGTCAAATTCATATCCGTCGACAGCGCCACCACTTCTGGCGGGCGAGTATTTTCTCTCAACGTCGCGTTGAATTCTGGCTTGAAGATATGTGCTAGACCTTGATCATCCACTAATCCATACCAACCAAGGCCAGGAGCCGATTGAGAAAAAGATACCGGATTAGTCGCTAACTGTTGAGTATAAATGGCGGGCTTGTCAGGTGCGTCCATCGATAAATATTGAATCTCACCACTTTGCGTTAAAACGAAAGCAAGTTGTGAATAGTCATCGACAGAAATGGCCAGAGGCATGCCCACTTGCGTGGTTCGAGTCGCGTGATTAGGTTTGATCTCTGCATCAGAAAACAGAGGAATGATCACCATCGCAAGGTAGACGAAGATCAGAATAAGGGCAGCGAGCACACCCACTCCACCAGATGTCACTGCAAGTCGAACTAAACGATCTTTAATCAGCCGTTTCTTATCTTTTTCCTGCAATGAAAA
>NZ_JAWOQN010001027.1:0-541 GCF_033337395.1 Vibrio sp. YT-19(2023)
ATCCGATATGGTTTTACAGAGTGCATTGTTTCTAATGATCCACAATTCTAAGCCATTAGACAACAAGAACTCGCGCTAAAACGGCAATATTTATCGAGTTCGCATGAATGCACAGCAGATTCAAAGCACTGAAACAAAAAAAGACCTCCCGAAGGAGGTCTCTAATCAAATATCAGTTCGATGTAATTATGGTAGTTTTACATTCGATAGGTCTTCGTTTGCGCCGATTGCTTTCATTTCGCCAGCAACGATTTCTGCTAGAGGACCAAGGATAACTTGAAGGTTGTTTTCACCTAGTTTAACAACACCTTTCGCACCTAGTTTCTTCAACACTTCTTCATCAGCTACTGAACGATCTTTCAGAGTTAGACGTAGACGAGTGATACATGCGTCAATTGAAGTTAGGTTGTCATGACCACCTAGCGCTTTTAGGTATTGACGAGCTAGGTCACCACTTTTTGCTTCACCTGCTGGTGCTGCTGCTTGGCTATCATCATCTTCACGGCCTGGCGATTTTAGGTTAAACGCGCGGATTGCGAAG
>NZ_JAWOQN010000101.1:0-1370 GCF_033337395.1 Vibrio sp. YT-19(2023)
GTTGTTTAGCTGCTTTTCAACCGTAGCGAGGTTATTGAACAGGTAAGTTAGCTGCATTAACAAACGCTTCCAATGACCTTGTTGCTGCTCTTCCAAATACGCCAGTGAATTTTGTAGTTCTGCTAAAGCCAAAATTGACTCATCGGTGTGAGTGTATTCGTTGCCGAGTTGAATGGCTTGAGCAATATCTCGGCAAGCTTGCGCTTGTGTCTCAAGAAGATATTTAAAGCGGAACAGCACGTCTGAACGCTCAAACTCCGTTGCCAAATCTTGGTAGCGGTAGTGGCTCGAACTCACGCGTTCGTGAATGTCTTGCGCGATAAAATAGATATTCAAGAATCGGTCACTTGGGCCGTCTACATGACCACGCTTGGAACGGGTGAGTAGCGTTGCTTTACACGCATTGAGTGCGGTGACCGTAGCAGCATTAAGGCGAGCCGCTTCAATACGCATTGGTTGCGGTGCAAGGTTCGTGACTGGGTGGAAAAGCTTGGCTTTGGCATCGAGATAATTAGCAAGCGCAAGAAACACGTTCGCGAGGCTTAATTGCACCGGCTGCAACGGCCAGAACATTTGCCAGATCATCGACATAAAGTAATACCAAGCGGCGCCAGTTAGCAGTAACAACGGCTGGAACCAAATATTCGTGCTTTCGTGCGCGCCGAGCATGGTGTAAATGGCGATCAGCAACGAACCAAATGCGATACTGGCATACTTTGGCCCAATTGCGCCAAGCATGATAAAGCCAAACGTGGAAATAAACAGACCCGTGGCAAACAGCCAAGGGGTATGAAACAGTATTTCAATAGAGAAGGCCGCAACCGCGAAACAGATAAACGTGAGAATCAGAGCTTTGATTCGTCCCATAAAGCTGTCATCACTTTCCGCTAGTGCAGCGGCAATCACACCTAGTATGAGAGGTGTGATCAAGGTGTTTTGTCCGAAGTACCAAGCAGGAATAACGACACCCAACAGGGTGATCAATATAAGAATGCTGTAGTTAATGGTTTTATTTGCCCAATAGAGGCGAAATTTAGAAGCTGCTTGCACAATGCGCCTTACATTTCCGATAAAAACGGAGAAAAATTCCCAATTTCACTCAAGGATGACGGCGTTAGAAAGTTGACGTTCTCACGGTTAACGCTCACCAATAGAGCCTTAAAACAAACGGCTTTCACGGGCGCTATCATCTTGAAGTTGTTTGGATATGTTACCAAGCTCACTATAGCGTGTTTATGATTTAATTTAAGAAAAAATCACGCTTGGTTATGAAATCGACAGAAATGTCATTGACTTAAGAATGCAGAGCAGTTTTCGGATGCGAAAACCGTCTAGAGTTTGGGTTTATAGCGTTGAAGTAATGACAATTA
>NZ_JAWOQN010001028.1:0-541 GCF_033337395.1 Vibrio sp. YT-19(2023)
AACCAGTAGCCATTTAAAGACCGTGCTTCAACAAGCATCGTTGGACTTGATGCAAGTGCTGAAAGTGCCGGATGCCAAATTAAAATCTACGATGCTGGTGGCGGGAATGCCCATGAATCCCGATGCCTTGGAATTGTTTGTGCAAGCTAACCATTATCTTAATGTCTCTGATGCCAAGCAGTTTCGCCAAGGCATCGATTTGATGGAAAATATTTTAGAAATCGAGCCAGATAATGCTTATGTTCAAGCTGAATTGCTGATTGCTTACCACGTGCAGAAAGTGCTTGATTCGTCTCTCGAACTAAAGAAAGGGCGAGTGCAACAACTCAGCGATGCGCTGGAAACCAACGTGAAAATGATGGTTGGGCCAATTCAACCTCGAATTTATGAAGCTTTGGCCCTACACGAAACCATCGCTGGTGACATGGCTTCAGCCAAGCAGCATCTTGGGCAAGCATTGAGGTTACGAGATTCAGTGCTGTCTTATGTGATTCGTGGTAAGCATGCTGAATTGGATGGTGATCTGGATTTGGCCAGTGAG
>NZ_JAWOQN010001029.1:0-541 GCF_033337395.1 Vibrio sp. YT-19(2023)
CAATCTCGTATCGCTCACAGCCATTATTTCTCAGCGAGGCTTCGACGTTGCTTTAGTCCGATTCAACGCTATCGCGCTTAGCAACAGAGATATTCAACAGCAGAGTGACAACTATTGGACGGCTTTAACTCGCAGCATCACATTTTGTTTCGTGGCTGCCGTTACTCTATTTGTCGGCTTTTACCTTTTTCCAAATCAACTGAATCAAACCAACAGTCCAATAGTGGCGATTACGCTCGCGCTGATGTGTGTACCTTTCCTCGTATTAGGACAAACCAACAGCCGTGTTTTACAAGCAAGTAAAATGGTGGTGCCATCCCTATTCGCGCTTCAACTCGGCGTCAGTGTGCTCATGGTTTTGTTCATTATTGGCCTGAGCACACTGCACTTACAAAACATCAACAGCCTAATGGCGGCATTGCTGCTGGCGAGTCTGATCGTCAGTATTGCTTCAACCACTATATGGTTTCGCTCTGGTCAATATCAAAAGCCGACCCCGACAACAGATATCGAACTGATCTCCTCTGCGAAGCAAGTGTGG
>NZ_JAWOQN010001030.1:0-541 GCF_033337395.1 Vibrio sp. YT-19(2023)
TCCTAAGAATACTCTGTTTTCACTAGACACGCTTGTTTTGATTCAGGAGTTTACGAGTTTCTTACTTTTGCAATCGCCGTGCGCATGTTGCTAAAACATGCTAAGCGACGCTGAAAAGTATGCAACATTTTACTGCTAGGGTTTGAAATTGGGAAGTCGTTACCGCATAGAAGTGGTTTGAGTGAAGCAAATGAAATGGTGATTTTTGGGATGAGGGAGAGAAAGAACCTGCCCAAGCATAGGGCAGGAATGTATATAAGGATGTAGCTATACGGCAAGCTCTAACGTTGCTACTCAACCGTTCCGCTTGCAAATGCGTTTTCACCTATTTGCTTACCGTTTAGTGTTTTGCCGTAGTAACCTTGGTGCTGGTGGTATTTTTCAGCATTTGCGGTGACGCTGCCTTTAAATCGAGGATCTTGTGGGCGTTCGTGACTATTGATGTACGCAGCAACATCCCATGCTTCTTGCTCAGTCAGCTGCACACTTTTTCCAAGTGGCATGTTCTCATAAATAAAATAGGCCGCAGTGTTAATGCGGT
>NZ_JAWOQN010001031.1:0-541 GCF_033337395.1 Vibrio sp. YT-19(2023)
GTGGTGGATACCACCATGACAGCGGAACAAGCAAAACAATCAGTCGATAAAACAGTCGAAGATTTTCTCCAATATCTGTCTGATGCTGGTTTATCAAAGGACAATATCACCAGCTCAAACCTGTATCTTGCGCCTCAGTATCACTACCCTAAATCGGGCAAAGCGGAGTTGGTTGGATACAGAGCATCACGCAGCATCAATGTAACAGTGACAGATTTAGCCGATCTTAACCAGTATTTGGATATGGCGTTGAAAGCTGGCATTAATCAGGTCGACAACATCCAATTGAAAGTGAGCAATCAAGCGGAATATCAACAAAAAGCGCGCATGGCTGCGATCAAAGATGCGAGAGAAAAAGCGGCATCGCTTGCATCTGGCTTTGATAAAAAACTCGGCGGCATCTGGCAAATTAACTATAACCAAATGCATGTACAGCCTGTGTTGATGCGCTCAATGGCGATGGACAGCAAGCAAGGTTCGAACAGTTACCAAGATTCGACTCTTGTAATTCGTGACCAAGTGGATGTGGTTTACAAATTAA
>NZ_JAWOQN010001032.1:0-541 GCF_033337395.1 Vibrio sp. YT-19(2023)
ACAAAGATCTCCATGATGGATTATTTTCGCTAAGCAATTCAGCAAACCTAAAAATAATACTGTATAGAGAGCTCAATAAAATCGTCGTCTCGAGCAAAATAAAGTAAGTCTGTCGGCGTATCATTTTTAAATAACCACGCATCAACTTGCCACTTCAGATGGTTCGATATTCTGCTAGAGGCTTCTAACTTTGCGTTATAAACATCTGAGTTATCCAAATCTTGCGTAATCCCAGTGAGAATTTCAGTTCCATCCTCATCATTTAAGGCAAAGCGGACACCTGCAAACACATCATTTTGACCAATGTTCTGTGCGTTATTTCCCCGGCTATCATAGAGGTACTCTCCAATAAGGCCGACATCCCAAACCGTATCAAAAGCGCCGACGATGGTATATTCGAAACCCGTCACCACGCCAACATGATGGTCATAACTATCTCGATATACACTTTCAAGCTTCCATAACCAATCTCCGACAATGCCTTGAACATCAATACCGACATGACTCATCAGCGCATAATATGGTTTGAGTTCACCTTGCT
>NZ_JAWOQN010001033.1:0-541 GCF_033337395.1 Vibrio sp. YT-19(2023)
ATGCGAAAGGGCGCGAGATTGAAATTGTCCGTTTGCCCTTACCAGGTCCGTTGCATTACAGCGAGCGCGAAGCCAATGGCATTGACGCCAGTTCAGGAATGAGCCGACAAGCTGGCGAACGCCTAAGTGCCTCTTATGCGAACTTTCTTATCGTCAACGGCCATGTGTTCTTACCAATGTTGGATGAAGACACCGACGCCATTGCGATCGATATTTTGCAAAACGCGATGCCGGAATACCAAATCATCGCGATACCGTCGAGAGAGGTTCTACTCGGCGGAGGGAACATTCATTGCATTACGCAGCAGATCCCCGCTTAAACATAAGCTCGCCGCTGACTCAGCGGCGATGATGAGTTGTCAAAAGGAATGACCATGCAACAGATACAAAACCAAAGCCTTGTTTCGTTTATGCTAGCGAACCCACAACAGGGCATTGCAGTGACTAATCCAGCGACCGGAGAGCTTCTCGGGTACCCACCTGTCTCAACTGAGAACGATATTTTAAATAGCATTGAACGTGCCCATGTCGCGCGGAAAGA
>NZ_JAWOQN010001034.1:0-541 GCF_033337395.1 Vibrio sp. YT-19(2023)
TTTCTTTTCAGCACTGTAGCCAGGCTGACTGAGAGTCAAAGCTCTATTGAGCCTTGTATTCCTTTAGCCCTTAGAAGTAATGATTTTATGAGCTTTTTTAATCTAAATATTAGAGGCAAAATTCATGACCTACTGTCCTCAGATAGTACCTATCTGCCCTCACACACAGCTGTAAGACCTAATATATATTTAGATTGCTTGCTCCCCAATTTCTCTTCAAGAATTGACCGCAGTGATTTCTTCATCTAAATCATCAGCGTGTCTCTTAGACCCCATCCCAACTAGGCTACTTAAGGAGGTCTTTCCTTTAGTTAACACTCATATATTAGATATGATCAATATATCCTTATTAACAGGCTATGTACCACAGTCTTTTAAGGTAGCTGTAATTAAACCTCAACTAAAAAAGCCCACTCTGGATCCAGAGGTGTTAGCCAACTATAGACCAATATCTAATCTTCTCTTTCTTTCAAAGATCCTAGAGAAAGTAGTGGCATACCAGCAGTGTCACTTTCTCCATGACAATAATTTATCTAAGGAA
>NZ_JAWOQN010001035.1:0-540 GCF_033337395.1 Vibrio sp. YT-19(2023)
CCCGGTTGGTTAAATGTGTTGCTTGCTGTGATTGCTCTAGATCTCATCATCTATGTTCAGCACTTGGTTTTTCATCGCGTGAAACCGCTATGGAAAATTCATCGTATGCACCATGCCGATTTGGATATCGATGTCACAACTGGCGCGCGTTTTCATCCAATTGAAATCATCATCTCGATGGTCGTCAAAATCGCCTCGGTATTCATTCTTGGTGTTTCACCTCTCGCGATTGTGGTTTTTGAGATCATTCTAAATGCGAGTGCAATGTTCAATCACAGTAACGCAAAACTTGCGTTATCTATCGATAAGAAACTGCGAAAAGTCATTGTGACACCAGACATGCACCGCGTGCACCATTCGGTGATTGTGAAGGAAACCCATTCGAACTTTGGTTTTTTCCTTTCCGTTTGGGATAGATGGTTTGGAACGTATCGCGCACAACCAGCGCTTGGACATAACGATGTCGTGATTGGCGTGCCTGAGATCAGGGAAGCGAGCGAGCAAAGATTGGATAAGCTACTGACACAACCTTTTCGCTAT
>NZ_JAWOQN010001036.1:0-540 GCF_033337395.1 Vibrio sp. YT-19(2023)
AACTACTTCATCGATGTGGCGGGTAAAAAGTCGGATATTCTGATCTCCTCTAAACTGTTTAGCAAAGTAATGGGGATTCGAATGGAATCCAAACCGCCGTCAGTGGGTGCATTTGCACGTCACTTGCAGGAGTTTGAATCCATCCGCGAATTCTTCACTTCCGCTACCGTCAGCGCGTTGATCGACCTACCATTTGCGATTCTGTTTTTAATCATCATTTGGTTGATGGCGGGCAATTTGGTATTTGTGCCGATGGTAGGTGTTCTCATTCTGATTATCCACTCACTGCTCATCCAAGGCCCTCTACGCCGTTCTATCGAGGAAGGCTCACGTCTGGCTTCTCAAAAATACGCCAACCTGATTGAGAGCTTGGCAGGCTTAGAAACGGTGAAAATGTTGAGTGCTCAAAGCCAGTTCCAATACCGCTGGGAAGAAGCAGTGGCGCACATGGCAAACTGGAACATTAAGAGCCGCCGCATTACCGACAGCATCCAAAACGCTGCGGGTTTCGTGCAGCAAAGTAGTAACGTCGGGATGATC
>NZ_JAWOQN010001037.1:0-540 GCF_033337395.1 Vibrio sp. YT-19(2023)
AAAGAGCATCCAGCGCAAGATTTTGATGACTTGCAGCTCTACCCCTTTTTACTCTTCAAAACACCAGGATGGAATGACTACCGGTACCCTCTGTTGGAACGCTTGAAGAACATTGGTTTTAATGCGTCGCCAAAAGTGGAAATAGAACACCCAGCGATGATCCACAAAATCATCCTTCAAACCGATCATTTCGGTATCACGATGAGTGACCATGTCCCGCAGGGATGCAGAAGTATCGCACTACCGAACCGCTTAGAATTGAATGTCAGCTACGTGATGAGTTGTCGGCGTTCACAGCAACATGCACCATTAAATCTATGGTTATTTGATAAGATTAAACACGTGATTGCAAACTAACGTTCTTTTAGTATGCCCAAAGTAATCGCTTGGTGATGTTGACGCAGATAATCGATATCTTGCAAATACGCGATGTGATGTCCCTCTTCCAAATTGGCTTGAAATCTCTCATCCCTGCTGCTTGCCATCAGTCTCATGTAATCAACCAAAGCCGTGAGCCTTAACGTCATCACATCCACCAGA
>NZ_JAWOQN010000102.1:0-1361 GCF_033337395.1 Vibrio sp. YT-19(2023)
TTGGTTAGTTGATAGCCTTGATCTAGCAAGCTCTGGCTGTCCCTTGCAAGGGTAGCAGGATTACAAGAAACATAAACTACACGCTGAGCGCCAAGCGCAGAAACTTGATCGATGATCCCACTCGCTCCTGCTCGTGCAGGGTCCAGCAATACTTTGTCAAACTTTTCCGCAGCCCAAGCTTGGCCGTCAAAATCCTGCTCAAGGTTAGCGTGATAAAATTGCGCGTTATTGATTTGGTTCAAAGATGCATTATTTGAGGCTTTTTCGACCATCTCAGCCACACCTTCTACGCCAACGACATGTTTAGCACGCTTTGCGATCGGCAAGCTGAAGTTGCCTAATCCACAGAACAAATCTAACACTCGTTCGTCACTTTGAGGGTCTAACCACTCAATCGCCTGTTCCACCATTTTCTGGTTCACCGCTTGGTTGACCTGAATAAAGTTGTTCGGAGCAAAAGGGATTTTTACGCCCGCTTCTTGATAGAAAGGCACCTCACCTGCAACTAAGTTAAGTTGGTCAGTTTCTGGCATCAGATACAACGAGGCTTGATGGCGTGTCGCTAATTCAACTAATGCACTGACTTCTTCATCGGCCAAATTACTTAAGTATCGCAGCGTGATACAAGGCCCGTTGTCACCCAACACCAGTTCTACATGCCCCAATTGCTCTGGCTTTTTGAACGCTGTTAGCACCGAATAAATCTCAGGCAATAGCACATTCAACTCAGGAGCCAATACCGGACAATCCGTCACTTGCGCAATTTGCTTGCTTTGCTTTTTGCGGAAGCCGAAGTGCAACTGACGCGTTTTCTTATCGACAAACAAACTCACGCGAGCACGACGTCGGTAGCCCAATGACTCGCCCAATACTGGCGCATCTAACTCAATGTCACTGCCAGCAAATTTTCGCATTAACTGACGCAGCGTCTGCTGTTTGTGCGTCAATTGTTGGTCATAATTGAGGTGCTGCAAATCACAACCGCCACATTCATGATAATGCGGACAAAATGGCTCAACGCGCGCGTCGCTTGGCTTTAGGATTTTAATCAGCTTGCCGCGAGCAAATTTGCTCTTCTCTTCCACCAATTGCGTCACCACTTCTTCACCTGGTAATGCGCCGTCAATGAACAACGGTTTCTTTTTAAGGTAAGCAATACCTGCGCCGTGGTGATCCAAACGCTCTACTTGTACCGCTTGGTGACGAGTGTTTAATTGCGTTTTCTTTTTAGGTTGAAAGATACGTGCCATGCTCTGTGCCTGATTAGTGTCTAATTGCTCTGCTGCTTCACTATTCTTGATTGCAGCCGTTGTGTGATTCGAGTGACTTGATTATGCTTACCGTTTATTCGGTGACGTCAC
>NZ_JAWOQN010001038.1:0-540 GCF_033337395.1 Vibrio sp. YT-19(2023)
GTTGAAATGGCTGATGCGGCGCGTAAAGGCGGTTTTCTTGCTCTAGAAGAGATGGAAATCAACAACAGCTTTATGCAGAAAGGCATTGACCTTTTGGTGGATGGTCACGATGCGGATGTGGTTCGCGCTGCGTTGCAAAAAGACATTGCCTTGACGGATGAGCGACACACGCAAGGCACGGGTGTTTTCCGGGCGTTTGGTGACGTTGCACCAGCGATGGGGATGATCGGTACGCTGGTTGGTCTGGTTGCGATGCTTTCGAACATGGATGACCCAAAAGCCATCGGTCCTGCAATGGCGGTAGCCCTTTTAAGCACACTTTACGGTGCGGTGTTGTCAAACATGCTGTTCTTCCCAATTGCCGATAAGCTTTCTTTACGCCGAGATCAAGAAACGCTTAACCGCCGTTTGATCATGGACGGCGTACTTGCCATTCAAGATGGTCAAAACCCACGAGTTATCGACAGCTACCTGAAGAACTACCTCAACGAGGGTAAACGTGCTCTTGAGATTGATGAGTAATCGCGGAGATTTGTGATG
>NZ_JAWOQN010001039.1:0-540 GCF_033337395.1 Vibrio sp. YT-19(2023)
AGTTTTAACGCTTTCTATATTAATGGCTTCCCCTAGCGCTTTTGCAGCAAAGCGAGGTCCGTCTGCGGTCACGGTTGTGACTGAGCAAGTAGAAACGCACGAAATTAATCAATCTTTATCCCTTATCGGCAAATTGAAGGCGGCAGAGTCTGTGGTTGTCGCTTCAGAAGTTGCAGGTAAGGTCAAACAAATTGCGGTAAAAGCAAACCAGAACGTGCAACAAAACCAACTGTTAATTCAATTGGATGATGATAAAGCGCAAGCAGCGCTGGTTGAGGCAAAAGCTTACTTAAAAGATGAAGAACGTAAGTTAAAAGAATTTCAGCGTTTAGTTAAACGAAACGCAATTACTCAAACCGAAATTGATGCACAAAAAGCAAGCGTGGAGATTGCTCAGGCTCGACTTGATGCTGCGAAAGCGAATCTCGCCGATCTGCATATCACCGCGCCCTTTTCTGGAACGGTTGGATTTATCGATTTCAGCCGCGGGAAAATGGTTAGCGCAGGAAGGGAGCTTCTGACATTAGACGATCTGTCGGT
>NZ_JAWOQN010001040.1:0-539 GCF_033337395.1 Vibrio sp. YT-19(2023)
GCGGGCGGAGTGAACATCGATCTTCAACCTGTGATTGAGAAAGTGGATCTAAACCCAGCCTTTGACTCACTAGTAGAAGTCATTGAGGGCTCCCAGTTTGGCGGCATGCTAGCGATGTTTGGTGGTGCGGAAGCTCTACAGCCGATGCGACAACCTTTCGTCGAAAAGATGCAAGTGTCCATCATCGAACTGAGCAAGAGCGACAGCATTAAAGAAGCTTTGAAAGAGCAGTTTGAATCACCAGCCATGATGGATGAGATTAAGCAGAACATCGAAGGCATTATCGACCAACGCCTTAGCGAGTTAACGCCGGCATTGGTTAAAGAAATGGTGCAAAAAATGATTAAAGAACACCTAGGCTGGCTAGTAGTTTGGGGTGGCGTATTCGGTGGTTTGATTGGTGTTATTAGCACCTTTATCGGCGCATAATCCTTCACTAAACATCCAGAGACCTATCGAAAAAGGAGCCTTTTGGCTCCTTTTTTATGTCCTGTACCACGACAAGTGCTTTAGCCTAATAGCTCCGGATTCACACCAAA
>NZ_JAWOQN010001041.1:0-539 GCF_033337395.1 Vibrio sp. YT-19(2023)
TGCAATCCAACGCACCGTGTATTCAGGAAAGATCGGCGCAGCGCGTACTTTGCTCGCTTGGTTACCGACAATCAGCTCGTCGTGCTTAATCCAAATGGTACGAGTGCGTAAGTACTCTTGTAACGCCAACGCTCGTTGCACAATCACAGGTTTGTCTTCATTTGCCTGATACGCTCGAGTATAAGCCTCTGCGCGCTCAGTACAGATAGGCGGCGTTACGATGTTGACCAGTGCCGATTTGTGGGCTTTGATTCGCTCTGGAAGGGTATGTAGGTCCATGGTTAACCTCTAACAATCACGTTAAGTTGAGTATGTTCGCTTGCGTATTGCATTGCGTTTTCTAGCAGTTCTGGATTATTTAATGGTTTGTCAGAACACTCGTAAGGCATATCGAGCAAACGGTATTTATTGATGCCGAGGGTGTGATACGGCAGCAAGTGAAGTTCTTGACAGCTTTCTAATGAAGCTGCGAAATCAATGATCGCTTTGAGCTCATCAATGGTGTCATTTAAGCCCGGCACAACCGGCACGCGAATCAC
>NZ_JAWOQN010001042.1:0-539 GCF_033337395.1 Vibrio sp. YT-19(2023)
CACAAGAGAAAGAAGCTCAAGAGGCAGTAACCGCTTACAAACCACTGGCGAAAGTGGAAGTGCCTTATTCGACGGGCAAGTTCCCAACAACGCGCTACTGTTTGATGGAAAGGAAGCCCAAGACTGGTCGCAAGCACCAATTGCGTCGCCACATGGCCCACTTACGTCACCCAATTGTGGGGGACACATCGCACGGTGATGGTAAACACAACAAATTGTTCCGTAACGAATTTGATTCACACCGCTTGCTGTTACATGCTTCGGAGCTGCGTTTTGTGCATCCGTTTACAAATGAAGAGCTGGTGATGAAAGCGAGTATCGACGATACGTGGCAGCAATTGTTTACTCGATTTGAGTGGGACGAAGAGCTCGTTAAGTAAAGAGGCTGTGCTCTAGCGAAGAGAAATAGAAAAGGGTTGGCATGTTTGCCAACCCTTTTTGTTGTTTACCGATTCTCAAAGGCTATTTGAGTTTTTCTAGATCCGCTTCGATCTCGGCGATCTTGCTAGAAACGACTTTTTCTAAATGGCGAAGATCAG
>NZ_JAWOQN010001043.1:0-539 GCF_033337395.1 Vibrio sp. YT-19(2023)
ACTCGTTTAAGTCGATGCAAGCTGGCTTTAGCCCTCAATCTAGGGCTGCAAACTTTAAAGGTGCAGGAGTTTTAACGTTTGTAGTATCGGCGAGTATTGCTACCAGTGACCTAGTATTCAAAGATGATTACCACCTAGTGGATTGGTTTGGGAATGTTGGCTCTGACATGTTCAAATTTATGCTCCAAAGCGCAGTTGGTGAAGCCGCATTGTTTGCTGCTGCTGTCTTAGGTCAACCGATAATTATCGGTGCAATTGCTGTAACAGCGACATATCTTCTAATTGAATGGGCTTGGGGCGAATACAAAATTTCTCAAACGATAGTTGAAAGGTTAGAAGGTGCGATATAAAACTAAAATCCGTTTGGCTGGCTTTTTTTTTATTTCATTAATGTTGCTGTGTTGGCTTTCTCCTTCTTATGGGGTTTATCTGGATTACCTTGATCTATTGAATCGAGCCGATACTGGGCAAGTCTCCATTATTACTTTGTGGGTTCCTGTTGGTGTTTTTGGGGCTTTAGTGTGTGTGCTTTTTATGAC
>NZ_JAWOQN010001044.1:0-538 GCF_033337395.1 Vibrio sp. YT-19(2023)
TCGATTCTGGAGGGGTGGACAATGAACGATGGCAAGAACGAGCTGATCAAGTTGGAGAGGAAATAAATGACCGAGCTAGAGAAACAACTTTTGCACGCCTTCGAGGTTTTAGAGAGGCAGCACAAGGAGCAGCACAGCGAGTTCGTGAAGCTCTACAAGGATTTAGAGAAAAGATTCGAGCAGAGCAGCGAGGAGAACCAACGCTTACAGAGCAGTGTGAGCAGCTTGACCATGCAAGTAAACAACTTGACGCAGCAGCTCCAGTCGTTGGAAAAGCAATACAGCAAGAGCAGTCGTTAGCACGACAAAATCGCAGAGGTCGAGGTTTCGGATTTAATCGTTAATACATTTGAAAATACGCTTGCCAGGAGTACAATGTACTCCTATTCTTTTGGGAGAGGATCGGGTTATTAGCTACGCATTAGAGTTTATTGAAACGCCATTGTTTGAATCTCAGCGAAAAGAGATGCTCACGGATGAAGAGTTTCGAGCGTTGCAGTCAGACATCATCAAAAACCCAGAAATGGGATCGTTGATT
>NZ_JAWOQN010001045.1:0-537 GCF_033337395.1 Vibrio sp. YT-19(2023)
CTACGACGATTGATGGGCGTAACCGCTCAGATCGTAGCTTCTTGATTTAGTTCCATCGAATTACGCAACAAAGCCGTGTACCTTCTGGAACTTCAAACCAATAACAATAAGTCATTTCGTCATGACTACCGGTATCTGCATTAAGTTCAACGTCCATTTCATCCCATTCTTCATCAGTAATCCCCAGATGTTGAGAAAGACGACTTTCTGGTTTTTTTACAATCGATTCTTTAAAAAATCCTGTAGTACGCTCTTCTCGAACCGTTTCGTTGCAATAAGGACAATCAATAGGCTCACGACAAGCCCCACAAATCCCACCGCCTCCAACTTCGGTTACTGTAAAAAGAGCACCACAGAAAGGACATTTTTCTGCCATGAATTAACCCCACCTAATAGTTAGCTGCCAATTCTTTCACTACCTGAGTTTGACTCGCTATCTCTTTCTTAACGCTTGAAACGCGTAAGTGTTCACCAAGCCCCTATTGACAGAAAAAGTGTGACACTCAGCACTTGATCCATTCTTGGCTATTGAGTGAT
>NZ_JAWOQN010001046.1:0-537 GCF_033337395.1 Vibrio sp. YT-19(2023)
CTTCTCGACCCTTCTTAAGCCGAGGGTCACCTAGCCAACTGACGTTGTTAGTGAATATAGATTGTTCACAATAAATATGAGCCAATCGCGATTATTGCGGTTGGCTATTTTTTTGCCTGTCGTATATGAACAACGTTACTTACGTGCTTTGCAAATTGCACTTCCCTCACTGGCGGCTTATAAAAAAGGGCTGACGCATAACGCCAACCCATTTTTGTTTTCAATTAAAATTCCATTTCTTTACTAAGGTTATTTGATTTAGTAACCCATCAATTGCAGTAAATTCTCCGCAGTTACAATGGCTTCTTTACGATTCGCGATGTTGAGCTTTTGATACAAGTTGCGAATGTGGGTTTTGATTGTCGTACCTGCCACATCCAATTCTTGTGCGATTTGCTCGTTACTAAAGCCAGAATAAATCAAACCTAGAACCTGCCATTCGCGCTGTGTTAACGGGCTCGTGCGTACAAGCTCCGGCACATTCGGGTGATTTACCAACTTTTCAATAAAGTCTTCATCAAAGTGGATCGAGCGGCT
>NZ_JAWOQN010001047.1:0-537 GCF_033337395.1 Vibrio sp. YT-19(2023)
CGCGAGGCGACTGTAACCAACGCGTCCTCGCACATCGCCATCATCTTCCCTTTTCAGCGTTAAGCCGGCACTGCCGCCAAGCGAACCAAAGGGCAACGAGAACTGCGCTAATGTCACTGCCTGACCACCAATACTGTGGTTGTAAGAGAGCGACATATTGATGTCAAAAGGCAGAGCATAACTGTACGTAAGATTGAGCGTACGCGAACTAGAATCGGTTTGCTGAATATCGAAATAGCCACCGGAAAGTGAGCCCCAATCCCCTAGCCGTACTCCCATGTTGACTTGCGATACATGACGAGACTTCAGCGATGCATCCTCCCCTTTATTAAGCTTCTCGTAATTTGGCAAATGCGACAGGGTATAGAAATCAGCTTGCTCCACTTGCGTTCTAGCTGCGAAGCTAAACAACCTAGATTGGTAACTGTAACTAAGAGCGTATGAGCTGGATTGGTCTTTAAAATTACTGACTCGAAATGAGGCATCTACCGTACCTAAGTTGAACGCATTACTAACAAAACCCAGCCCTGCAACAAT
>NZ_JAWOQN010000103.1:0-1359 GCF_033337395.1 Vibrio sp. YT-19(2023)
CCTTTTGCCCCATCCAAACGCGAGCGCTTGCGATATCAGTTCCTGCGGCCGTTGGCATCAAGGTATCGTAGAATCGAAAACCGTAACTAAGAAGTTGCTTACTTTCTGATTCACGCACACTTTGGCTCTTCGCCCCCATGACAACTGCGATAAGGCGCATGTCGCCATTGGTGGCTGACGTCGCCAAACGGTAACCTGCACCACTGGTATAGCCCGTTTTCATCCCGTCAACGTTCATGCTGCGATCACGAAGTAAGCCATTCCGGTTATATTGAGTAATACCGTTGTACGTAAAAGACGTTTCACTGTACATCGGATAAATATCAGGCAGATCACGAATGATTGCTTGACCCAACTTAGCTATATCATGCGGTGTTGAATACAAACCATCGCTATCTAAACCGTGAGGGTTAGTAAATGAGGAATTCGTCAAACCAAGTTGACTCGCCCAACTATTCATTAAGCTAACAAAGCCTGCTTCGCTGCCAGCGACGTGTTCTGCAATGGCAACACTAGCATCGTTTCCTGACTGAACCACCAATCCTCGATATAAATCAGACAGAGACACAGACGTGTTTACTTCGATGCACATTTTGAAAGAATCTGGGAAGTTTTTCGCCCAAGCGTTGCGACTAATGACAACTTGATCATCGAGACTGATATTGCCAGCGTTTACTTCTTGTCCTGCAACATAAGCAGTCATCAACTTAGTTAAGCTCGCTGGGTTTAATCGCTTGTCTGCATCGCGCTCTACCAACACTTTACCTGTGTGATAGTCCATCAGTACATAACCGCGGGAGCTTAATTCAGGTGCATTAGGGACAACAGTTGGTGCAGCAAAGGCAAAGTGAGAGAAGGTAGCAAGGCCGGTAAGGAAAGTCGTGTTGAATAAGGTAATTTTTCTCATAGTGACATCTAATCTTATTAGCAATCTGTGGCTTACAAACTAAGTCGAGTATATTGAAACGCCATACAGTTACAGCAGTAATGTTACGATTCGTTACCTTTACTCAATATTTGTCGAGAAGAATGAGAGATGAGTAGAAATTTTCCGCCCATACATGTGATGCCCAAACGAGATCACGAAAGAACGGCCTCACGTCAATGACAGCGAGAATCCACATTTTTAGATAAGCAGATCTCTAAAACAAATCGTTCAAAATATGAAAAAGCACCCGCACAAACGGTGATGTCAGGGAGAGTACCTGTGCGGGCTTAAAAGGACAATTCAACCCAATAATTACAGAGCTGAAAAACTAGGGGTAATGAAAATCGGATAATCCAAGATCTTCAGTTGCGCTTATATTACTCACCTTACGTTTTATCTTGTTAGCTTCGCGTCAATACCAGAGTAATAGA
>NZ_JAWOQN010001048.1:0-537 GCF_033337395.1 Vibrio sp. YT-19(2023)
CATTGGCACCCGCAACCAATACCAATAGACCTTGTTTACCTGCAGCAACCAGCACATCACGTGCACGTCCTTGCCACTCTTCATTCAGCGCAGCGCCTAGCAATAGACCTTTGCCACGAACTTCAGAGAATAGGTTGTACTTCGCATTGATCTTTTCTAGACCTGCGCGGAACAGCGATTCGCGCTCTAAAACACCAGCAAGCACTTCTGGTTTTGTCACTTCGTTAACGACCGCTTCTGCTACTGCACATGCCAATGGGTTACCACCGTATGTTGAACCATGAGTGCCCACTTTCAGGTGCTCAGCCAGTTTTGCTGTTGTTAGCATTGCGCCGATAGGGAAACCACCACCCAGTGATTTCGCTGTGCTTAGAATGTCTGGCGTGATGCCTAGACCTTGGTAAGCATAGAAATGACCAGTACGTCCGTTACCCGTTTGAACTTCATCAAAGATAAGTAGCGCGTTGTGCTTGTCACACAGTTCACGTACTGCTTGAGCAAATTCCGGAGTTGGTGGCACGATGCCGCCTTCGCCTT
>NZ_JAWOQN010001049.1:0-536 GCF_033337395.1 Vibrio sp. YT-19(2023)
GTGACAAATCGACAAAAAATATAGCACTTAATTCTTAGCGTAATGCAACAAGTCTATGAGTATGGTATATGTTTAATAAAGACAAATAAAAATGGAACGCGTTATGCAGCCTACAGGGACATCAATGCGTATTCTTCTGGTTGATGATGTTCAACTAGACAGAATGCAGTTGGCTATTCGTCTTAAACAGCTTGGACATATCGTCAAAGCCGTCGGTAGCGGTATAGAAGCTTTAAATACTTACGAGAGCTTTGATCCCGAACTGGTACTGCTTGATATTTCCATGCCTGAAATGAACGGTTTTGAAGTCTCCCTCCATGTTCGAGAAACTTTTCCAGACTGGATTCCTATCATTTTCTTAAGTAGTCATGAAGAACCTGAAATGATTGCGAAAGCGATCGATGCAGGCGGCGATGACTATTTGATTAAGCCAGTTGACAAACTCGTCCTGACCTCCAAACTCATAGCGATGCAGCGTATCGCGCATATGCGTCGAGAACTCAAACAAGCAACAGCCCAACTAGAGCAAGTCAACC
>NZ_JAWOQN010001050.1:0-536 GCF_033337395.1 Vibrio sp. YT-19(2023)
CAACGAGAGGTACTAAGCGCGGTTCTACAAGATCTAGAACCGTTGAATAAATGGTTGAATATTGAGGATTGTGAGTCTGCTGATGAAGTGCTTGAGCTGATGGATGAGCTTGATGCAGATGGTGAAATGATCGCGTTAATTATTTCGGATCACGTGATGCCAGGTAAAACGGGTGTTGAGCTGCTGACGGAAATTTCCAAAGACAGCCGCTTTGTTCGCACTCGCAAAGTCTTGTTGACTGGGCAGGCCACGCACACTGATACGATCAATGCGATTAACTCTGCGGGCATCGATCGCTATTTCGAAAAGCCTTGGCAAGCCAATCAGTTGATTGAGTGCGTAAGAAACCTCGTTACACAATACATTTTTGATATGGGGCTCGATTACACGCAATATCACGAGCACTTAGATCAAAACGTTGTGTTTGACCGCTTAAGATAGGTGGGTAAAGTTAACCTGAGTTTTCGCCACAGCCACGTTCTGTTTTGATGTAAAAATCGGTGACTAAACGGTGGCTGTGCGGAACAGGTGAGAAT
>NZ_JAWOQN010001051.1:0-536 GCF_033337395.1 Vibrio sp. YT-19(2023)
TTGTGGTTATCGGCGGCTTGATGAAGCAACAAAATGTCGAGCAAGTGTCAAAAGTCCCATTCCTTGGCGACGTGCCAGCTCTGGGTCACTTGTTCCGCAACACTTCGAATGTGACACAAAAAACCGAGCTAGTTATTCTGCTTAAACCGACCGTTGTTGGCGTGAACTCTTGGCAAAAAGAGCTAGAGCGCTCGCGTGATTTGCTGCAAGAGTGGTTCCCTGATGCGCAATAAGCGCAGAAGAAACGTTAGCTTTTCAAAGAGTTTGTGATTCGTTATGTACTTGTCGCATTTTGGATTTCGAGTTCAACCTTTCTCACTGACCCCAAATACGGAAATGTTTTTGGGGTTAGTGCCTCACTATGAGGCGATTCAAACCATCTTAGCCGCCGTGCAGATGGGAGAAGGGGTGATTAAGGTGACAGGTGAAGTTGGTACGGGCAAAACCATGGTTTGTCGCAAGCTGATTGAACAGATCGAATCGCAAGTGGAATTGGTCTATCTACCCAATCCTGTGCTCAACGGAGAGCAATTACA
>NZ_JAWOQN010001052.1:0-536 GCF_033337395.1 Vibrio sp. YT-19(2023)
TGAAGCGTGGCCTTCGGAGGCAACCGATGTCATCTCTTTCACCACTTCAATTGAGCGCAGTTCTTGTTCGATAGGACGAACCAGTAAACGCTCAGCATCAGTTGGAGAAATGCCTTGATGCCCAACAGAGACGTAAATGATAGGAATAGTGATATCGGGACTAGATTCTTTTGGGATGGTGACGTAAGTAATGACCCCTGCGATGAGGATCATCACCAACAAGGTCAACATCGTTCTTGATCGGGATAACGCAGCGTCAATTATACTAAACATGCTGTCTCCCTATTTTTCGGCCGCATCGGCAGCGACATCACCGACTTTATTCGCAATCACGGTATCGCCATCACGAACAAACCCCTGTCCTAATACAATGATGTCCGCTTGCTCGCCAAGCCCTGATAACCAAACACCATCTTCTTCTGCTTTGCCTACCTGAATAGGAACAAACTTAACGTGTTCATCTTGCAGTATTTTCACACCTAAATTCCCTTCTTCATCTAACGCCAACATTGCAGCGGTAATTTTAATCGCCAGCC
>NZ_JAWOQN010001053.1:0-536 GCF_033337395.1 Vibrio sp. YT-19(2023)
CCTCTCCGTCGCTAGTCAGAATGCCGATGTGACTCGGTTTTCCTTCATCGTCCAAGCGTAACTCTCCTATAGCACTGTGATTAACTAAGCGATAAAAATTGTGAGTGCTTGGCGCGCGTTTGTAGATCTTCAAGCGTTTACGTTTCGTAAACCAGTTGAGAGGTGAACGCGGACTGTAAAGCATTCTGTCTAGGCCATCGCAGATCGTGAGCAGTTGCGTAGGAAACTGGTTTTTAATGCCGCTACAGGTGATTTGATAAATATTCGGGCTGTTTTTTCGATAACGCAATTTGATGTCATAGGCGAACGAGTAGTGAACGTCACCAGACAAAATCACAAAGTTGGTTGGTGTTTTAGTATGCGTAAAAATACTGATGAGCGTATTGGCACTGCCCGGATGCGCCATCCAGTTTTCGGCATCGACCATCAACGGTTTGCCAAGCATTGTTACCACACGCTGCAAGGCTTCAATGAATTTCACACCAAACATGGGAGCGGCAGAAACAATAATCACTTTGTCTTGATGCACCAGCTCT
>NZ_JAWOQN010001054.1:0-536 GCF_033337395.1 Vibrio sp. YT-19(2023)
TCCCAACTCTTTTGTCATTGCCCACAACGACATGGAGACCACCGCAAATATCGCTCCTAACCATTCAATGCTACTTGGACTCAAATTCAGTAGCTGATTGATATCCACTTGGAATGAGGTCATTACGGCCACCATGCTCGCAGGGATTATCAACCACTTCCAGAATGCGCCTTGAAGATTAATCGCACGTTGCTCTAAAGGTGTGTATCGCTCGCTTTGATGCTGACAACAATGGTGGTGAGCGCTCGCTTGCTTTGGCTCGGGGCGTAGAAAATCATCAGGATGAAATGCATTGACGATCAAACCCGAAACCGTACCTACCACAATGCCAAGTGCGACGACGCCAGCGCCGACGGACGGTTTTGCCGCGAGTAACAAGAATGCTGCATCGCCCATGGTTGATGTCAGTACGGCTACGATTGCGCCAAAACCTACTCGTCCGCTAATAAATTGAGTCGTAACAACAATAGCGCCGCCACAGCCTGGAAGCGCACCGAGTAGGGCCGCAAAAAACACCTGATGATGACGAGAGCGAT
>NZ_JAWOQN010001055.1:0-536 GCF_033337395.1 Vibrio sp. YT-19(2023)
TACTCTGGCATCGCCAATGCGTCTGGAGCGACAAAGTAGAAGCGGATGTTATTGAACTTCGCCAGTGCTTGAGTCAGTGAGTGAACGGTGCGGCCGTATTTTAAATCGCCGACAAATGCCACGTTTAGGTTGTCTAAGCGACCTTGCGTTTCCGCGATGGTGTAGAGGTCAAGCAGAGTTTGAGTTGGGTGTTGGTTAGCACCGTCGCCCGCGTTAATCACTGGAACGCCATTCGAAAATTCGGAAGCAAGGCGCGCTGCACCTTCTTGAGGGTGGCGCATCACAAATGCATCGACGTATGAAGAGATAACTTGTACAGAATCAGAAAGCGTTTCCCCTTTCTTCGACAGAGACGTATTACCATCGTTATCAAAACCAATGACATCACCACCAATGCGTTGAATCGCGGTCTCAAACGACAAGCGAGTACGCGTTGATGGCTCAAAGAAACAGCTCGCAACGACTTTGTTTTTAATCAGTTCTGGTCGAGGTTCCTTTTTCAGATTACCTGCAGTTTCGACGATAAGTTCCAGCTC
>NZ_JAWOQN010001056.1:0-535 GCF_033337395.1 Vibrio sp. YT-19(2023)
CGTTGTGGCATCTTTGTCGTCTGCTTGCCAAGGCTCAAACACCCAAGTTGCTAACTATCTGTTTGAAATTCAGCAAGAGCTGCAACATCAAAAAGACATCAGCACTCTGATCCCGCGTTTGGCGGTGCTTGAAAGAATGCTCAAACAGCAGTCGAAAACGATGGATAAACAGAACGGCTACCTCGATGAACAAATCAAACACAGCGGTGAGACACTCCAACGTGTTACGGGTTTGCCAGCGCAGTTAAAACGCGAACTGCGCAACTTAATGAGCTTCTCGGAAGTACACGCAGGGAAGAAAGTCGATCAAGCTACCCGTCTACTGAGCATCTACGAACGCGCGATTAAAATCATCACTTCGAACTCACGTTTACAACTCAGCGAATTCGAAAACAACCCAGACAAATCTCAACTAGAATGCCTCGCCGTCGATCTACAACATACGATTACAGAACTTGATTTTGAAGGCGAATGTGGCGAGAGACTGCTTGATATTCGTGCAAAACTGTTGCTTGGCGTGAATGCAGAATCCTTA
>NZ_JAWOQN010001057.1:0-534 GCF_033337395.1 Vibrio sp. YT-19(2023)
TTTAATCGTGTTGGCATCAAGGCGAGAGTCTTTATCGGTAATGAACACGGCATACCCGCCACCTTTGAGTGTTAAAAACAAGCTTTTGCTATGTGTGCCTTGCCAGCCGAGTTCTTTCGCGACTTTAAGGTCGGTGTCGAAGTCGAGAATGGCTTCATGTCGCCATTCTCGAAATGGAATCGAGAGCGAATGCAATCGCTCTTTGTTGATGCGATAGATGTTTTCCAGTGACTCCATGTCATTCATATCCTTTGGTTTGGGTTACCAGTATTTAGTGATGAGCTCGCTCGCGAGTACATAAGCAATGGTGAACATCATCAGTGCAACGGCGATATCGATGCCTTTTTTCACTTTCGGTTTAGATAGCGTAGGCCCGAGTTTTGCGGCGCCCATCGACAAGGTATAGAACCAAACAAATGACGCCATAATAGTGCCTAACGCGAAAGCGATTCGATCATGGCCTTCAAATTGTCCACCGATTGAGCCTAAGATAACAACGGTATCTAAGTACAAATGTGGGTTGAGCACGGTGAC
>NZ_JAWOQN010000104.1:0-1357 GCF_033337395.1 Vibrio sp. YT-19(2023)
CCCAACATGTTGGAGTAGAGATCTTCAAGCGAGTAGGCGGAAATGGTTTCTGGCCAACCTGAAAAACTTGCGTAGCCGTGCCATTGGGCGATCTCGTGGGATTCAGCCTTGAAGTAGGCTAAGCGTGCAGATAAATGAGCGGCCACAGACCACCTTTGTTCATCGGTTAGAAAAGATGCGTCGAACGAGGCCATCTCGATGTATCTTGGTCCTAATTCAGCAGGTAAATCAATGCGATGGGCTTGGCCTAAGTTGGCGAGTATCTCGAAAAATAAGCCCATGGTGTCATCGGCGGTATCGCGCACATGGGCGAGGTCGATAAAGCCACCTTTTTGCGTGTATAAGATTCCGTTATTTTCGCTGCCGCCATGACCCAATGCCGATGAGGATGATGGTGTGTAGTGATATATCCCGCTGGCAAACTTGTGTGGGCCTATCTCCTCAAGTTCGACAACGTTGTTCAGTCGGAAAAAGGGCACTGGAACTGGCCCAATTTTGACTTTCTGCATATCCCCAAAGGCACAACACGGGCGAACGTTCTGCGGTACGGTCAATTGAGGGTAGCGAGACTCATCCAAATACCAATTTTGATTGGTCGTCAAATCACCTTCAAGCATATCAGCGGCCTGATTCGAACTTGGCATCGCATGAATTGCCCAATTGTCGGACGAGCATCCAGCCAAGAAGGTACAAAGGGTGGCAGTGTAAAGAGATATAAAAAGTATACGGTTCATTTCAGTTAAAACGCTTCATTAATTGCAAAGTAAAATCCACTTTGATCGTTACCAAAGCCGATATCTAAACGCAGGTTAACTCGCTGCTTGATTTCAAATCGGTAGCCAACGCCGACAGAGTAGAGCCATTCGTCTTGACCCAGTTGATCAAATTCTTCAGCCAGTGTGCCTGCTCCTAACCAGTACACTATGCCATGGCGCCCAGATAGCGGCTGCCGGTACTCTACTTGGGAAATCAGCATATTTCTGCCGCGATATTGGCCTTGTTCATAGCCACGAAGAGCCTCAGCGCCTCCGAGCATTGCCATTTGATCCCAGCTCACGTCGCCGAAGTTGGATTCGGAGCGTATTTGCCAGGCCAAAACACCAGGAATTGACGATAGGGAACGATAATCGCTGTAATTAAGCCTCACACGTTCAAAATCATTATCTGAGCCTAATTCAGTGCTGAAGTGCTGGTATTCAAGCTCAATCAGCCTGCCTTTTGAGGCATTTAGGGCGAAGTCCCGAGAGTCATAAGTGAGGTTGAGCATGCCGCCAATATTTCGCTGCGTGCTAGGAAACTCCGCCAAATCATCACCTATCCAGGAGATGTGTGTGTTTTCTTGTTTGGCGTTGGACGC
>NZ_JAWOQN010001058.1:0-534 GCF_033337395.1 Vibrio sp. YT-19(2023)
GCTTGCTGTACAGAATCACTCAACGGCAGTTGCTTCACCAAGGCTTCGATCGATAAGTCGAGCATAGCATCTAAGATCGACAATAAGCCGACCATAAAGCCTTGCTCATTGAGATGAGAAAAAGGTTGGTAACGCGACATCAGTTCACAGAACTGGGCACGTTGCAAAGAGAGGTTGTACAACTCACGGGGTTTGTTGCTTGAGATGTAAGACGCCACCACCAAAGAGACAAATTGCTTCAGCTTGTCTTGACCAAGGTAAATCAGCGCCTGACGGAACGAGCTGATTTCCACCTCTAATGTGGTGATCTGGGTATTCACAAAACGCAGTAACTTGTACGACAAGGCCACATCTTGCGTAATGATGCTTTCAATGCGGTCAAAATCCGGCTCTGGCGCGCAGACTTCCCGAAACAGTTGTAACGCTAACACCTGCTCCGGACTGACGTATTTGGTTTGCGACACCAATGGCTTGCTAAAAAAGTAGCCTTGGAAGAATTTAAAGCCTGCCGCTTTGGCTTGCTCAAACTCTTCT
>NZ_JAWOQN010001059.1:0-534 GCF_033337395.1 Vibrio sp. YT-19(2023)
GGAGAAGCGAATAATGCCCAAAGAGAGAGCCAAGCGCCTCTTGTCGTAACTCAGGATGTCACGGTAATCGACTACCAACCGAGTAAATCATATATCGGTCGCATTGAAGCGGTAGAAGATACCAATATCACAGCACAGATTTCAGGCTATTTACAAGCTCGTCATTTTGAAGAAGGACAAATGGTAGAAAAAGGTCAGCTTCTTTATTCTATTGAACCTTCTTCTTTTGAAGCACAAGTGGCAAGTGCGAAAGCAGCGTTAGCACAAGCAAAAGCTTCGCTTAAAAAGGCAGAGCTTGATCACCAACGCGGTAAAAACCTGCTTCCTCGTGGCAGCATCTCCCAATCGGAATTTGATGCGTTGACAGCAACATTGCTAGGCGCGCGTGCAGAACTAGAAGCCGCGAATGCACAGCTTAAACTTGCAGAAGTCAACCTTTCGTACACGCAAATCCGAGCGCCGTTTAGTGGTCGTATTAGCGACACTAAAGTGAGTACTGGTGATCTGGTTTCTCCATCTTCAGGTGTGCTGACG
>NZ_JAWOQN010001060.1:0-534 GCF_033337395.1 Vibrio sp. YT-19(2023)
CGGCATTTTTCGCCATGAACACTTGCTCAATTGCAAATACGTCTGGTTGAAACTGGGTGATGATTTCCGTGACGCCAGCATAGATTTGCTTAAGCCGACCTGGCAATTCTTTTTCTGAGGTACGAATACACCCACTGCCAAGATATTGCAGATGACGGCCTTGCTGGCGAATAACGCCGTAACCGGTAATACGAGAACCTGGGTCAATACCCAAAATAATTGACATGAAGCGTCCTAAATAACTCGCTATTTTTATTAGAATCTAAACCCAAGCATTCTTAAGTCGTTTGGATATATCCCATTAAAACAAAAACTCCCGCAGGTGCGGGAGTTTTTTCTTTAATTGTTGTGCGCTTATTCTGCGTCTTTTGCTTTCGCTGCAGTTACCGCAATCGCTAGTTCTTCTAGAGCCGCTGGGTTTGCAATGCTTGGAGCATCTGTTAGCAAACACGCCGCTGCTGTTGTTTTAGGGAACGCGATAACATCACGGATGTTCTCAGTACCACATAGCAGCATTACTAGACGGTCTAAACC
>NZ_JAWOQN010001061.1:0-534 GCF_033337395.1 Vibrio sp. YT-19(2023)
ATTGATTACGTTGTTAAAGCTAAATACTGCGGCAAAGGTGAGGGACAACAACCCGAATTTGCCTATCGTATTACGTTTGGATTCAGACATGTTCTATCTCCGGTGAATCACGTTGGAATTGTAGGGAGGAAGGGCTTGTAATGCTGTGACCACAGCCCTTCTCTTGTTTTATTTATTTAGGAAGTAGCCATCTTCGATGGTCACTTTGAGCACCACTTTTCTTACGCGGTTGTCTCCGTGGAAGCGGTACGCTTCACTGTTTTCAAAAATCGCCACTTGGCCTTCGCAAAGCTCACGTATTTCACCCTGACCAGAAAAAAATTCGCGGTCGGTTTCATCACGATAAGTTTGTTCTAGTGTCAACGCGGTTTTATCCGCGAACTCAACGGTTTCTCGGCCTTCGAGGTAGTAATGCACATCGAAGTAACGACGGTTACCGATGAACGTTTCGGTTTGTTTCGCGAGGCCATCTTCAACCATGTAAACCAGTGAATCGCCAATCGAGTGCATCACGCCATCTTTGATGTTACCGAT
>NZ_JAWOQN010001062.1:0-534 GCF_033337395.1 Vibrio sp. YT-19(2023)
GTTAACTTCTAAGTTAGGGTCTGGAAGTACTCCAAGAGGAGGCAAAAATGCCTATACCTCGGAAGGCATCCCATTCCTCCGCTCTCAGAATGTGAGAAATGAAGGTATAAAGTTCGACGATATTGCCTATATCTCTGAGGAAATCCATCAAAAAATGGAAAACACTAAGGTGTTGCCAGGGGATGTTCTTTTAAACATCACTGGGGCATCGCTGGGACGATCAACCATATTCCCTTCAAATCTTGTGGAAGCAAACGTAAGTCAACACGTTACAATCATTCGATTGATCGAGTCTCAAATGAACCAATTTATTCATTTGGGCATTTTGTCTCCTTTGGTACAGCAGCTAGTCTGGGGTAGACAGGTGGGGATGGCAATTGAAGGGTTAAGCAAAAAAGTTCTCGAAATGTTTGAATTCCCAATTCCCCCAATTGCAGAACAACACCGCATCGTCGCCAAAGTCGATGAGCTAATGGCGCTTTGCGACCAGCTTGAGCCACAAACCGAAGCCAGCATTGAAGCGCATCAAGTGCT
>NZ_JAWOQN010001063.1:0-534 GCF_033337395.1 Vibrio sp. YT-19(2023)
CCGGGTACACGAAAAGAGAGTGAGGCGGTTTCTTTTGCTTTTACGATCCCGCTGAATGATTTATTGAGTTCTTCATTCCTTTCGTTGACTTCAATCACTTGAACGGGTCTGGATGCGCTTGGATCCTCAACCTGAGGTTGAGCTTGATTACAGCCGAGTAGAGAGAGCGCGATAGTGCTCAGCGCAGCGGTTTTGATTTGATGATTCATAAGATGGCTCCATAATTTCGGCGCCATCTTATAATTCACAGATGTTCAGATAATCATGCGTGCGCATGATTCAATGTCACAAATTTTATGACAATAAATGCAAACTACAAAAGTTTTGGGATTTTATTGCACAAGTGTTCAATAAGTAACCGGCTAGCTTGGTTCAGCGTTTTCGGTTGAGGATAGAGCAACCACCCCGTTTCTTCTGTGACAGCATATTGAGACAATACTTGCACCAATGCACCGGATTCGAGCTCATTTTTTACCAACAGTTTTGGGATATAACTGATGCCGCGGTCAAGCACTGTGGAGCTTTTAATAAAGC
>NZ_JAWOQN010001064.1:0-533 GCF_033337395.1 Vibrio sp. YT-19(2023)
GACACCATCACCCATTCACCTAAATCGATCTCGTTACTTAAGCCATCAAACTGCAGTTCTACTCCATTTACGGAGAAGGTTTTCTTTGCGTAATCAATGGCAGTCACTCGACCAGTAATGGTTGGTTCTAGTGACACAACGGCATGCGCATCTGTTGTTTTTTGGATGTTTTCATCCACTTTTACCATCATATTTGGTTGCACGACAGTCAACGCTAATGGAGTGTTACCGTAAACTACCTTTGAAACGCGGTAAGTATATCCATTGACGGTTAATGTGCTTTCTTTAGCATCTACAGATTCAACAGACCCAATAGCCGCACTTGGTTTTGCTGCTGGGAGTGTTGATGAGCTGTCGTTATTGTCGCTGCCAGAACCACCACAACCAGACAATGCCAAACCTACGACAGAAATAAGAGCCAGTTTTTTCATTGTATTAACCTCAATTTACGAGCTAGTTTAGGAATTTGGCGGTATCTTATGAGGCATACCGTGAAGAGATCGTGAAGAAATGTGAGTCGTATGAAAATTTTA
>NZ_JAWOQN010001065.1:0-532 GCF_033337395.1 Vibrio sp. YT-19(2023)
TGATCAAGTCTTGATACTTCTCCAGATGTGTTTGCTGTCCGTACAACAGGAAATCACGCAGTGCCGAGAGAGCATTAGCTAGAGAAGTGTAACTGTCCGCGTAGACTTTAAATAAACGCTTACGCTCACCGCCCATTTCATTGCCTGACTCTTCATTAACTAGGCTTTGAATTTGGTCGAGCGCGACTTCAGCAATGGGTGCAGCTTCGTTAATAAACAGATTATGCGCTGGCAGATTTTCCGCGCTGTGGCTCAACTCAATAAGCTGAGAAAGTGACACTTTCATCGCTTCCCATTGCTGATGAATCGACTGGAAATCTGACTCCGAAATCAGAGCTTGTAAGGTTGGCAATGCATCGTCCGTTGATGCCATGATACTTTGCACTTCCTGACTCAAACGCAAACCTTCGGCTTCATCACTTCCCAATAACATGTACGCTCGGATTGAAGACAACGAAGCTTGAACCGATTGCTGGATTCCACGACTGGTATCAACAGTCGGCAAATCGGAACTAAATAATGATGATGCATG
>NZ_JAWOQN010001066.1:0-532 GCF_033337395.1 Vibrio sp. YT-19(2023)
TTGGTGGGTATCTTGGTCTCCGTTTGTGGGTATGTTTATCGCTCGCGTATCGAAAGGCCGCACCGTTCGAGAATTTTTGTTCGCAGTCATCGTGATTCCGACGTTGGTAACATTGGTTTGGATGTCAGTATTTGGTGGTATTGCGCTTGATCAGGTCGTGAACAAAGTTGGTGAATTGGGTGCGAATGGTTTAACGGATATTTCACTGACACTATTCCATGTTTACGATGTATTACCATACAGCTCAGTGATTTCTATTCTGTCGATTGTTTTGATTTTGGTGTTCTTTATCACCTCATCTGACTCCGGTTCATTGGTTATCGACAGTATCACTGCGGGCGGTAAGATTGATGCTCCCGTTCCACAGCGAATCTTTTGGGCGTGTATCGAGGGTTCAATTGCCGCTGTTATGCTTTGGGTTGGCGGTAAAGAAGCCTTACAAGCGCTACAGTCTGGTGTGGTTGCGACCGGCTTGCCATTTACCTTTGTTCTGCTGTTGATGTGCGTGAGTTTGGTGAAAGGTTTACGTACC
>NZ_JAWOQN010001067.1:0-532 GCF_033337395.1 Vibrio sp. YT-19(2023)
CTGGATGGGGAATATATTAATGAAATGGAAAGTCATGATCGAAAAGTAACGCACATCGTTGCTAAAAAAGGCGACGCGATATTTATTCCACCTAACTGTTGGAATAAACCAGACTGGGATACCGATTGCTCAGTGTTAAGTATTTTGTTTGGGCGTCGACAACTTGGGTTAAGTTTGGTGAGCAAACGTAAAGGTGAGGCAAACTTTTACGATATTCAAAAGCATAGCATCCAAACACGCTCAGGATTTGCGATAGATAACATCTTAGAAGCGTTGAGCTCACTGGCTCGTGAGAATACTAAAAAACCAATGGATGAGCTTTTACTGCAAGCATTACTGCAATACGCGAAGACGATGTTGGATGCACCAGTCGAGCAGCAGGCACATAGCCGTGTGCAAGATCTCTATCAAGGGATTTGTATCTACATTCAAGAGAACTTCCATCGCCCAATCACACGTGACAGCATTGCGTCGAGATTCAGTATTTCCTCGAACCATTTGTCGCGCTTGTTCCGTCAGCAGGGGCACATGA
>NZ_JAWOQN010000105.1:0-1353 GCF_033337395.1 Vibrio sp. YT-19(2023)
CTTCTTCACAAGTTGCTGGAACACTCAATGTTTTGGTCGAAAACTGCATCATATCGTTAGCATCAATAGAAACCTCACACTCGGCACTGGCTTGTGCGCCGAAGCTCAAGCCTGCCAGTGCCAAGGTTGCTGCTAATATACGTAAAGACATATAACACTCTCCATTTTGTTGTTTTGGGCTGACTTGGACTTTTTTGTCCAATAGTTCTCATTATCAGCCAGTTTTGACCCGAAAAACGTGCTTCAATCGGTATATTGACGATTTGTTGCAAACTTGTACTGGTTCGTTCCACTGATTGATCATTGGACTACCTGATTTTCTTTCGTGGCGTGAACTGGCTCAATTCTCAATTCGTGTAGGTTGAGGGAGTCGATTCAATTAAGAGGGGGAATATGAGATGGGTAAGAAACTAAGAGAAAGCCCAACGTCGACGTTGGGCTCTAGAACGTATTCAGAGGAGGATTAGCGAGTCTGTTTAAGCTCGGCTAATACTTCGTGCAGTGAAGGCACGATAGAGTGACCAAATTGTTTTACCTCATCGCAAGGTTCAACCAAGTCCGGAATTTGATAAGTGACCATGTTTGCCGCTACAGCGGCGCGAACACCATTATTGGAATCTTCAAAGGCCAAACATTGGCTTGGCTCTACATCCAGACGGTTCGCTGCCAGCAAATAGATTTCTGGATCGGGTTTGCCGTGGCTCACTTCGCAGCCTGTCGTTAGGTTATCGAAGTATTTGCTCAACCCTGCTAATTCCAGTTTGATTTTTGCCACTTCTTTCGCGGTAGATGTCGCGACCGCGATAGGTAAGCCCTGTGCTTTCAACCACTCCAGCAACTCAACAACGCCATCTTTTACAGGGATAGCTTGGTGTTTGACAACTGCGTTGTAACGAGTGCGCCATTCAAGATGTAGGCGGTCTAAATTCTCGCCGTAGGCTTGGCGGAAAATCGTCTCAATTCCTGCCGCATTGCGGCCAATGATCGATAGGTAAACATCTTCATAAAACGGAAGGTTTTGTACTTCACATGCTTCTTGGAAAATACGCATACAGACGCGTTCAGTATCAAGAAGTAAACCATCCATATCAAAAATAGCAGCTTGGTATTTCATTACATTACAGGCTTGTTGAGTGAGGGAACACATTCTGGCATAAGCCGACGTAATTTTCTCGGAAATTTACTTTTCTGTTTGTCGCAGCTGTATATCGGATGCGGTCTTATTCGATAGGGTGACTTTATGGCTCTAAAACAAAAATGGTGACAGCGCAGCGTATATCATTCTAATTAATCAATGTTATTTTTATTGGTATTGTTTATGTTTTCGTGGTTTATCAATTATAGATATTGATT
>NZ_JAWOQN010001068.1:0-531 GCF_033337395.1 Vibrio sp. YT-19(2023)
ACGCCGTAATTGGTGCGATTGCCGGTTATTTGTGTCTTTGGTCAGTATATTGGGGGTTCAAACTGCTTACTGGTAAAGAAGGCATGGGTTACGGTGATTTTAAATTGCTGGCTGCCCTTGGCGCTTGGCTAGGATGGCAATCATTACCAATGATCATCCTACTTTCTTCCGTCGTCGGTGTGATATTCGGGCTAGTCCAGTTACGACTACAAAAACAAGGTATAGAGAGAGCTTTCCCTTTCGGCCCATATTTAGCGATTGCAGGATGGGTAAGCTTAATCTGGGGCGACCAAATTCTAAGTTGGTACTTCACGTCAATTTTAGGGGTGTAAATGGCTTTGGTAATAGGCTTAACGGGTGGTATCGCCAGCGGTAAAACTACCGTAGCGAATCTGTTCAAGCAGCAGTTTAAAATTGATATTGTCGATGCAGATATTGTCGCACGAGAAGTCGTCGAACCTGGAACTTCCGGGTTAAATGCAATCATTCAACATTTTGGTCAAGACATTACGCATGACGACAACACCTTAG
>NZ_JAWOQN010001069.1:0-531 GCF_033337395.1 Vibrio sp. YT-19(2023)
TGCCATCACTTGGGCCAGAATGAAGAAACACTGGGCGTATGCCGCATGGGTCATCGCCTTCTTATCTGCTGCCGTGAACTCCACGGCATCTACGCTTTTGACTTTTTCCATCACATTGTCCTCATGCAACATCAGGTTTTCCGAAAAATTTCTCATACACTTCGAGGTCGAAGGCCAGCATGGTCTTTGCCGCCTTTTCACTAAGCTGGTGGAGGCTAAGCATCTGAACCTTGTCAGTGCCGGTCACTTGCAGATCCACCGCGAACCACGTCCCACCTTTGGTCACGGCCAGAACTTGCACCGCCCAGGGCTTATCCAGTCGTTCGGGCGGAGTGATCATGTTCGACACTTTGGCGACCGTCGCGGTTGAACCTACCCAGTGCTTGTCGAACGCAATGACGTTCAACGCTTCAAACGCATCCTTCGCAGCTTTAAACCGGCTCCGGACAGCATCTTGTTGCTTCCAAGCCATGAACTGGAGAAGGGTCATTCCACCAGCCATAAGGGTGAGAAAACTCAAGCCATTGGCGG
>NZ_JAWOQN010001070.1:0-531 GCF_033337395.1 Vibrio sp. YT-19(2023)
CCAGCAATTGCGAAACAAGTAGAGAAGATCGATACCGCAACCAATTGCGAAGTGATCGCTAAGTTTCGTTTAAATTAATGAGCAAAGGTCGAAAATAAGCTGACGCTCATCACTTGGAAATGACTCAACGAAAGTTATTCGACAGTAAGTAGATACCCACTAACATATACAAAGTAAGACTTGAGCGTTTTCGATGCTCTTACTTAATTTACAAGCTAACAACGTCAATATACAAAAACGCCGGAGATTATTTCTCCGGCGTTTTTTATGTAAGCATGCTTTACTACGGCCTAAACTTGAGTTCGACCTAAAGAGATGACTACACGACGGTTCTTGTCTTTACCAATCGGCGTGCCATTATCAGCAATAGGTCGGCGCTTGCCATAACCTTGCACTTGAATACGATCCTCTGGCAAACCCAATGATTCAAAGTAAGTACGTAGAGACTCTGCTCGTCGCTCCGATAGGCTCTGGCTTTCGCTCTTACCATCGGTCGAATCAGTGTATGTCGCCACCAGCACGAGGTCGATA
>NZ_JAWOQN010001071.1:0-531 GCF_033337395.1 Vibrio sp. YT-19(2023)
GGCAAGGCACATGGAGCTCACTAAATCGGTGGTTAGTAAACGTATTGCGAAGTTGGAGCAAGAATTAGGTGTTCAGCTTCTTTATCGCACGACGAGAACGCTGACGTTGACAGAGGCGGGGCAATCCTTCTTTGTGCACGCTAAAGCGGTTTATCAAGCTGTTGCTACAGCCGAAGAATCGATCGTTGGATTGGGGAAGAACCTGTCTGGCAACATTAAGATCACGGTACCTACCATTTCTGGTGAGTTGATTCTTCCGGGTGTGATTTCGGAGTTCAATGACAAGTATCCTGACATCAATATCGATATGGAACTTGATAATCGATTTGTCGATATCGTCAATGAGCGTTTCGATCTGGCCATTCGTACTGGCATGTTGCCAGATTCTAGCCTTATTGCCAGAAAGCTGGTGGATGCAAACTGGGTGGTGTGTGCGTCTCCCAAGTATCTTGCCAAGCATGGCATTCCAAAGCAGCCGAGCGAACTTACTAAGCATAACTGTTTGGTTTACTCCTATCAGGAGACTGGCGC
>NZ_JAWOQN010001072.1:0-531 GCF_033337395.1 Vibrio sp. YT-19(2023)
CTCAACGTCATTACTTTTGTACCATAAACGAAAAAAGGCCGATAGCGAAAAACCATCGGCCTTTGGAATCAGGATCGCGTTTGATTAAATAACGCCTAGCTCACGTAAGCGTTCCATCAAGTAGCTGTGTGCTGTGTAACGCTCAGAAAGTACTGTATCTGGTTTTGGGTGCAAGAAAAGCGGTAATGAAATGCGCGATTTTTCTTGGCGAGCACCTGTTGGGTTGATAACTCGGTGCGTCGTTGACGGGAAGTAACCACCTGACGCTTCTTGTAGCATGTCACCAATGTTAATGATCAAGTTACCAAAGTCACATGGAACATCGATCCACTCGCCATCTTTGCTCATAACTTGCAGACCAGGCTCGTTCGCCGCTGGCAGTACAGTCAGTAGGTTGATGTCTTCATGAGCGGCTGCGCGAATTGCACCTGGCTCTTCTTCGCCTGTCATTGGTGGGTAATGAAGAACGCGAAGCAACGTTTTGTCGCTGTTATTGATCATTTCTGACAGCGCGATAGAGAACTTCTCTTG
>NZ_JAWOQN010001073.1:0-531 GCF_033337395.1 Vibrio sp. YT-19(2023)
CGTAGGCTTCGTCCGCTTGGTAAGCGTGGGTGACGTGACGTTCTTTAATGAAGTCTGGCACACCATCCATCGCTCGTGCGGTATTATCAAACAGCGCTTGGCGTTGCTCTTCGTTCATTAGTCGGAACAGGTCACCTGCTTGGCTAAAGTAATCCTCATCAACACGATGGTCGTAATGGTCGTAATGGTCAGCATGGCCGCTAATTCGCAATGGTGGCTCTGAATAATCAGGCTGCTCTGCCCACTCTTGTTTGTAGTTTGGCTCGTAACCCAGTGTTGAACCGAAGTTACCGTCAACTCGCATTGCGCCGTCACGATGGTAGCTGTGTACCGGACAACGAGGGGCGTTAACTGGAATTTGGTGATGGTTTACACCTAGGCGGTAACGCTGTGCATCTCCGTATGCGAACAAACGGCCTTGCAGCATTTTGTCTGGCGAGAAACCAATTCCAGGAACGATAGCTGCCGGGTTAAACGCGGATTGCTCAACTTCTGCATAGAAGTTTTCTGGGTTACGGTTCAGCTCAAACT
>NZ_JAWOQN010001074.1:0-530 GCF_033337395.1 Vibrio sp. YT-19(2023)
AGGATGGTAAATAATCTGTTTCATATAAGGTAAATAGGTTAATGTTGTGTTTCTTGCTCAACATTAACTTAGGAATATATCTAGGAACGTGAGATGGAAACACTGGTAAAAAGCTATAACCTGCCTGCTCGAGTAATGCACTGGCTTTCTGCGCTTTGCATTATTGGTCTGTTTGCTGTGGGTTTGTGGATGGTCGACCTTAGCTATTACAGCGAATGGTATCGAACTGCGCCACATTATCATCGCTCTGTCGGTATTCTTCTGGCCATTCTTACTGTGGGTCGCATCGTGTGGAAGCATGTTACGGCGTCACCAAAAGTAGAAGGCAGTCGATTTGAAGTCGTCGCAGCTAAAGCGGCACACGGTGTGATGTATCTATTACTTCTCACAATCTTTGTTTCAGGTTACCTCATCTCTACATCTGATGGTCGCGGTATTGAAGTATTCAATTGGTTTACTGTACCCGGCGCAGGAGAATTATTTTCTGGTCAATCAGACATTGCAGGTGAAATTCACTTCTATGCAGCTTG
>NZ_JAWOQN010001075.1:0-530 GCF_033337395.1 Vibrio sp. YT-19(2023)
ATAAAATCGACATTGTTGCTGTAATAGTCGTAACGCTGGTCCGCAATCGTAATCGCTTGGATAGCCATCAGGCCGCGAGGTTTTAATAACGACTCGCATTTTTTAATGTAGGAAGCTAAGAACTGTTTCCCCACGGCTTCAATCATCTCGATAGAAACCAATTTATCGTACGTCCCAGTAAGGTTACGATAGTCTTCTTTAAGTAAAGTAATTCGATCGGCTAAACCTCGTTGTACGATTTGCTGTCGAGCATACTCATGCTGCTCTTCCGAAATGGTCGTTGTTGTCACGCGGCAACCGTATTGCTCAGCCATGTATATCGCCATCGCCCCCCACCCTGTGCCAATCTCAATCACATGGTCGGTAGATTGAAGATCCAACTGCTGGCACAAGCGTTCCATTTTATTGATTTGAGCTTGCTCTAAGGAGTCGGCACTTGTGTGGTAAAGCGCTGATGAGTACAGCATGTTGGTATCTAAAAAAGCTTCATACAAATCATTGCCTAAATCGTAATGAGCATGGATGTTCTT
>NZ_JAWOQN010001076.1:0-530 GCF_033337395.1 Vibrio sp. YT-19(2023)
TTTATGTGCGAATTATGTTTATGCGATATCAGTACGTACTGATAGTTGTAGGCAAGTTTGGCGAGATTGAGTACAGATTTAAACAAAAAGTGAATAGATTCGGGTAGGGCTGATAAAAAGCATGATAAAGCCCCAGATTTCAACTGGGGCGTGGCTTAAAGTTCGGTACAGACTTGGTTTCGGCCATTGGCTTTGGCACGATACAAGGCTTTATCGGCGCGGTAGAAGGTGCGCTGAGTGTTTTCCCCTTCGCGATGGAGTGTAATACCGATGGAAACGGTTAGGCCGCGTTCGCCAAGAATGTCTCGCCATGCATATTTAAAAATACGTTCGCGGTAGTTTTCAGCGTGCATTTCTGCGCGTTCCAATTGGCTGTTCTCAAGAATTACAAGGAACTCTTCTCCGCCAAATCGCACACACGATACACCTTTAAATTTGAAGTAGGCTGCCAGTTCCTGTGACACACTTTTGATCGCTTTGTCGCCCACCAAATGGCTCAATTCGTCATTGATGGATTTGAAGTGATCGAT
>NZ_JAWOQN010001077.1:0-529 GCF_033337395.1 Vibrio sp. YT-19(2023)
GAGTAAGCAAAGTAGCCGTATTTCTGCTCGTGGAGTGCTGGAAGGTAAGTTCCTTGAGCTCAAACAGAAATTTGCCAAAGGTGAAATTCCAATGCCAACATTTTGGGGCGGCTTTAGAGTTAAACCGCAAAGCATTGAGTTTTGGCAAGGCGGTGAGCATCGTCTGCATGACCGTTTCCTATTCTCTCAACACGATGGCGAATGGGATATCGACCGTCTCGCGCCATAGGGCATCTTATTTAACGCCTAACAAAACACCGCCATTTAGGCGGTGTTTGTGTTTATAAAGATAAAGCGGCGTGGCGTTAGCGCTCTCCATTCAAAACAACAGAAAGCTGATGTTTAAGCAGCGTTTTGGGTACAACAGAGCCATAGCCTGCCTCCATTGCTTTATCGATCAGCTCGTTCTTACTATTCGCTTCAAACTTGTTTCTTAGACGTGCGACGTGCCCTTCTACCGTTTTTGTGGAGATGCCCATCACTTGAGAAATAAACTGAGGTTTTTTGCCGTAAAGCAGTAAAAATAGCG
>NZ_JAWOQN010000106.1:0-1349 GCF_033337395.1 Vibrio sp. YT-19(2023)
CCGCCTTTGCTTTGGCTTCCACGACCTCAACAGGGATCATTCCGTGTTCTTTCCGTCGTTGGCGCACTTGACGAGCGTTATCCCCTTCAATCGTGCCTTTTTTTTGTTTGCCTTTTGCATCCAGCGCTTTGTATTCAAATGCTGCCATTACGCTTCCTTCGTCACTCGCATCACTTCTTCAAGTGACGTAATACCACGACGTACTTTGCTTAGACCATCACTACGAATACTTGGCGTATGATTACGAACGGCTTTTTCCACTTCTTGCTCACCCGCTTCGCAGTGAATCAGCTCTTGAACCGTTTCATCGACAAGCACTAATTCATGAATGCCGGTACGTCCGCGATAACCTTTTTGGTTACACGCTTCACAGCCTTTCGCGCGATGTAGAATGAGCGATTCACTTTCTGCCATGCCAAACAATTTTTTCTGTTCGCTGTCCGCTTCGTAAGGTTCTTTACAGTCAGAACAGAGCGTACGAACCAGACGCTGCGCTAGCACACCAAGCAGTGAAGAGGAGATCAAAAATGGTTCAATACCCATATCACGCAGACGCGTGATCGCACCAACAGCGGTGTTGGTATGCAGCGTCGACATTACCAGGTGACCAGTCAAAGACGCTTGCACCGCAATTTGCGCGGTTTCTAAGTCACGGATCTCACCCACCATCACCACATCCGGGTCCTGACGTAAGATCGCACGTAGACCACGCGCAAATGTCATGTCGACTTTCGGGTTAACTTGAGTCTGGCCAATGCCATCGATATCAAATTCGATTGGGTCTTCCACCGTCAGAATGTTGCGCTCGTTGCTATTGATTTCTTGCAAGCCGGCGTACAAAGTGGTCGATTTACCAGAACCCGTAGGGCCGGTCACCAAGATAATACCGTGTGGGCGACCAATGAGGTGACGGAAGTTGTCGTGTACCGAAGGAGTCATGCCCAAACTATGCAGGTCAAGGCGCGTTGCGTTTTTATCTAACAGACGCATTACCACTCGTTCACCGTGAGAGGATGGCATGGTAGAAACACGCACGTCGACCGCTCGGCCACCAATACGTAGCGAGATACGACCATCTTGAGGCACACGCTTTTCAGCAATATCGAGCTTCGCCATAACTTTCACACGAGACACCAATAACGGCGCAAGCTTACGACTTGGCGTCAAGACTTCGCGCAGAACGCCGTCGACACGGAAGCGGATAGAAAGCGTCTTTTCAAACGTTTCGATATGGATATCGGACGCACCTTCTTTGATCGCTTCACCCAACATAGCATTGATCAATTTGATGATTGGCGCATCGTCTTCCGACTCTAACAAATCTTCGTCATGCGGTAGCTCTTCTGCCA
>NZ_JAWOQN010001078.1:0-529 GCF_033337395.1 Vibrio sp. YT-19(2023)
AACGTCAACGTGCGCCAGTACTTGCTCGTACAATGCGTTGGATCAGCAGTGCCATTCGTGGTGGCCGCGATGATTACGCATCCATCATTGAAGATGCAAATGATCAGCTACGCGCTGCCGGTCTTCATCCTGATGAGATCTTCATTCGTGATGCTCGTACTCTGCAAGTGATCACACCAGAAACGACACAAGCTGTCATTCTGATGTCGGCATTCTTAGGTCAAGCTCGTCTTATCGACAACCAAACCGTTGATATGGTTGTGGAATCGAAAGATGAAACAGAATCTAATGATGGCACCACAGCAAACGCTGAATAAGCCAAACGCTCAAAAGAAAAAGGTCGACCTTGTGTCGACCTTTTTTATGTTCTACGTATAGACGCAATCAAATCCTTCAGGACGTGTTTTAAACCGTTTGTGCAACCACATCCACGCAGGAATATCGCGTCTTATCATTTTTTCGAGTTCTTGGTTCAAGATACTTGCCGCTTTCATCGCATTACGCTTTTCAAAATACTCACTGAGATCCT
>NZ_JAWOQN010001079.1:0-529 GCF_033337395.1 Vibrio sp. YT-19(2023)
GTTGAATACGACAAATCCAACGTTTTGTGGGGGAACTACAACACAGGTATAACCGGTACTGACAACAACGACTACAACCGCAGCCTATATGGTTTCAAAGGTGACTATCGCACACGTTCTACCACCAAGTTCGGTGAAGATCGTCTTAACATCGTTGGCTTTGCCGCCGAATCGGATTCGCTGTTTGCGCACGATGAATTTTTAGGTACTGGCGGTTCGCTGTACTTCTTACGCCATGGCGAAGTTGTACCGGGCAGCGACAAAGTGATGGTTAAGGTGGTCGACCCAAACAGCGGCATCACCTTGCAAGAACTGCCGTTGCAGTCGGGACGTGACTATGAAGTCGACCCATACCAAGGTCGAATTATTCTAACCAAACCACTAAACAACATCATTTCTGACAACTTTGGCTCGGTCATTAACGACTCCCCAGCTGACGGTTATGACAACTATCTTGCTGTCGATTATGAATACGTGCCTCAAGGCAGTGAAGCGCTTGGTGCAATGACCGCTGGTGGACGCGTCAAAG
>NZ_JAWOQN010001080.1:0-529 GCF_033337395.1 Vibrio sp. YT-19(2023)
GTACTTTTTTTTTTGGGCGGGGCAACACAATGATTTGAGTAGAAGGTGTGAGAAAGAATAGCATCAGTAACACTGTTAACACTGTGCTACATTACAGAGAAATACAAAACCGTACTAATGAACCTTCATTAATATAGGCCTATATTTTATCTCCAAGTGCACGTCACACACTGAGCGAGCCGCCTGTTAATGACGCTGTGGGCTAATGGGCATGTAGCTACTTCCATGTTTCAGATGATACATCATGTTTGTAGTCGACCAATGAAGATGAGTTTACATATCACCTTGGGTTCGTCCTTCACCTTCTCAAAATGATCCCACACTTTGGATTTCCTGCCCGACATGTTATTAACTAGCCTGTGGAATAACCGCAGGTACCAGCCCTGGAAATTAACCTGACTCCTGTCTGACTGCTGAGCGTGGACACTTCCTGTGTCTGTCCTTTCAAATTAAATTCCCACATGGTCCAGTCATATCGGATTTGACAGGCGCAGCTCCTAATAGACTTTGTTTGTTTGTTTGGTTTGGT
>NZ_JAWOQN010001081.1:0-529 GCF_033337395.1 Vibrio sp. YT-19(2023)
ATTGGATTAACGAATCTACTAGTAGATTACTTTAAGCGAGTCTTAAACTCGGCTACCGCTTCATCCATATCGTGTGCTTGAGCCGACACTGAGTTCACTTCATGCAAACATTCTTGCGCGGAGTGCATGTTGTTTTCAGAGATGACGTTCAGCTCAGTGATTGAGTCGCTAACTTGGTTCATCACAATGCCTTGCTCTTCAATCGCAGAAGCAATGCGCTCTGAGTTGCCTTGAATCGCGTGCATGTCCGTGATGATTTGCTGGAGGCTCGCGTCTAATTGTTCAGATGCACTCAGGGTTTGCTGACCTTGTTCGTTACATTGATCAATATCAGAAACCACCATCGACATCTGCGCTTGGATGTCCATCACCACTCGCGTGATCTCTTCCGTGGATTGATGTGTACGGCTCGCAAGAGCGCGAACTTCATCTGCAACCACAGCAAAACCACGGCCTTGCTCACCCGCACGAGCCGCTTCGATAGCCGCGTTAAGTGCAAGTAAGTTCGTTTGTTCAGCAATGTCTTGAA
>NZ_JAWOQN010001082.1:0-529 GCF_033337395.1 Vibrio sp. YT-19(2023)
TCATATACCCAAGTAATGAAAATATGCTAGCAGCGAAAGATAGCGTTTAGTTATGAATCTTGTTGGGACACGTTAGATGGGAAGCGTGCTTTGTAGCGAAAATCGTTTTCAACAGCGTACTACGATGAGAAAAGGAAAGTGACGGCCTGTCGGAAGGAGGACAGACCGTCACAATGACTTATTGATATAGCCAGACTGCTAAACCAAAAAAGCTCGGAGCGAGAATGGAGGTGATGATGCCGCATAGCACCAACGCTAACGATGAAAATGCAGCGTCGCCAGGTTGTTTCTCTGCGCAAGTCGCAGTACCAAGCGCGTGCGATACTGTGCCCATCGTCAAACCACGAGCAATTGGATGCTTAATGCCGATTAGGTTGTAGATTGGGTACGCCAAAATAGCGCCAAGAAGACCTACGATCAGTACTAAGATTGCAGCGACTGCCGCTGCACCACCAAGGTGGATTGAGATTTCCATTGCAATCGGAGTGGTCACTGACTTACCTCCTAGGCTCGCGATGAACATGCTGCC
>NZ_JAWOQN010001083.1:0-528 GCF_033337395.1 Vibrio sp. YT-19(2023)
AGGTATGATGACCCACTTCCCGAATGAAGGTCTTGATGAAATCCGCCGCAAGGTTGACCGTTTCAAAGTAGAAACAAAGTGGCTAATGGACAGCGCAGGTCTGAAACGTAAAGACATCACACTGCACGTGGCTAACTCTTACATCACGCTAAATCTGCCTGAAGCACATCTGGATATGGTTCGTCCTGGCGGCATGCTGTACGGTGACTACCCTGCAACCCTACCTTACGAGCGCATCGTGTCTTTCAAAACACGCGTAGCATCACTGCACTTCTTCCCTGCAGGCAGCACAATCGGCTACGGCAGCACTAAAGTTTTAGAGCGTGACTCTATCCTGGCTAACCTGCCTATCGGCTACTCAGACGGTTTCGCCCGTTCACTAAGCAACAAAGCTGACGTTCTGATCAACGGTCAGCGTGCTCGCGTAATGGGTAAAGCGTCAATGAACACTACTATGGTTGATGTCACTGACATCATTGGTGTTCAGGCAAACGACGAAGTAGTTGTATTTGGCCGCCAAGGCTTTGA
>NZ_JAWOQN010001084.1:0-528 GCF_033337395.1 Vibrio sp. YT-19(2023)
TCTGGAGTATTTTTCGTGCATCGCTATAAAGAAGAAGCATCGAGTCTAATTAAATTGGCTACCCCTGTATTGATCGCGTCTGTCGCTCAAACGGGCATGGGTTTTGTCGATACCGTAATGGCAGGTGGCGTTAGCGCAACTGACATGGCTGCGGTATCTGTCGCTTCAAGCATTTGGCTGCCATCTATTTTGTTTGGTATTGGCCTGCTTATGGCTTTGGTTCCTGTTGTGGCGCAGCTTAACGGATCTGCGCGTCGCGAAAAGATCCCATTTGAAATTCAGCAAGGTGTTGTCCTTGCGTTGTTAATCAGTATCCCGATCATTGGAGTGTTACTGCAAACACAGTTCATTCTACAATTGATGGACGTAGAAGCTGTGATGGCAGATAAAACCGTCGGCTACATTCATGCTGTGATTTTCGCTGTGCCAGCTTTTCTTCTCTTCCAAACTCTGCGCAGCTTCACTGATGGTATGTCATTAACCAAGCCAGCGATGGTGATTGGATTTATTGGTTTACTGCTGAACATC
>NZ_JAWOQN010001085.1:0-528 GCF_033337395.1 Vibrio sp. YT-19(2023)
AATGTAAGAAATGCCATTAAAGATCAGGTTGAAGCTATCCAACTTCCGGCGGGTTACAGCATGGAATGGGGAGGCGAATATTACGATGAAGACAAAGCGGTCACCGACATCATGAAGCAGCAACCAAAAGCAATGCTGATCATGGTGATCATCCTAGTTGCGATGTTCAACGGCTTTAAGCAACCAATCATCATCCTCGCAACGCTACCACTGGCAGCATCAGGGGCTGTGTTTGCTCTGCTTGGATTCGATAAACCATTTGGCTTTATGGCACTGATCGGAGCCATCACGCTGACCGGGATGATCATCAAAAATGGCATCGTACTAATGGATCAAATTGAGCTCGAACGCGCAAATGGCAAGAGCTTGTCTGACGCGATCAAAGAAGCCACTGTCAACCGTACTATGGCCATTTCTATGGGTGCGTTAACGACCGCTCTCGGCATGATCCCGCTGCTGTCAGATCTGCTGTTTGACCAAATGGCGGCAACCATCATCGGAGGCTTGGCGGCCGCAACCATATTGTCA
>NZ_JAWOQN010001086.1:0-528 GCF_033337395.1 Vibrio sp. YT-19(2023)
TTTTTCATTAACCTAACCGACATGAACTACACGTGGGAACCCGTTGGCGAAAACCTTTACGAAATCCGCAGCCGTCGCTCTAAAGATGTAAAATGGACAGCGACCCGCGTCGATCTTGTCTTCGGTTCAAACTCAATACTCAGAGCCTATGCCGAGCTGTATGCACAAGATGACAACGCAGGAAAGTTCGTTGAAGACTTTGTCGCCGCGTGGACCAAAGTGATGAACGCCGACCGATTTTGATGTCATCCAAAGCGAAGCCTAATTTAACAATTAGGCATCCTTTCGATTATATTAAAATGGCAGGTATCACTTACCTGCCATTTTGTTGCTCAGAAACCTTCGAAGCACATTCTTGTTTTGTCTTATCAAGCTTTGCCCAACATTCTCAGCAACGTTCCGTCCTGCTTAATAAAATGATGCATAAAGCTGGCACCAAGGTGCAAAACTAATAGGAATGGCAACAACGCTTCACCACTAAACTCGTGGATACCCTCACCCAGATCTTTCAGCATGTGTATTTCTCTG
>NZ_JAWOQN010001087.1:0-528 GCF_033337395.1 Vibrio sp. YT-19(2023)
ATGCTGAACTGGTCGTGATTTAAGGAGTGAACGATGAAACTAGACGGTAGCAGCGATCAAGCTCAATTGAACTCAATGCTTTATCACGACAACAGTGCGTTGGCGAACATCAAGCACAGTCGTGATCAAGAAGGCGCGCTCGAAATGGTGGCGGGTCAGTTTGAAGCTATGTTCTTACAACTGGTGCTGCGTCAAATGCGCAGTAGCAGCGACGTGTTAGCGGACAAAGACAGCCCATTTTCAAGCAAGCAACAAGGCGTTTTTCGCGACATGTACGATGGTCAGTTGGCGATGGAGTTGGCGAAAAAGCAAAGCTCTGGCATCGCTAATATGCTGATTCAGCAGTTGAGCCCTTCAATGCGCGAAGTGGCCTTCGATTCGGCGCGCAATGTGTCTTCTGCAAATGACGGTAAACCGGTCGATTCTGAATCGATATCACAGCTTGAACTCGAAGAAATTACCGACCCATTTAACTCAACGGCTCAAGCGGTCGCCTCAGTTAAACAAGTGCTTGGAGAAGCCGGTATG
>NZ_JAWOQN010000107.1:0-1338 GCF_033337395.1 Vibrio sp. YT-19(2023)
AACGAAGTTTTCCATCTCCGTCATGAGCCGACGGTTTTCTAGCAAAATTTGCTCTGCCTTCTGCTGATAGCCTAGCTCCAACCAAAGCTGAGTCATGCTTTTTGCCACTTCAAGCTCCCGTGCGTGAACTTGCAGAGACAAACCATCGGCTTGTTGATTGGCTTTCTTTTGTTGAAGGTTGAGCGTCGAGCCACGTTCGAACTGTTGCATCAAACCGACGGAGATATTGGTCATCGGATCTTCGTCAAATTTGAAGTTATCGACAGGCAAACCACCAAAACCGACTTTCAGTTTCGGGTCCATCAAGGTTGCGCTGGCTACGCCTGTTTCACGCATCGCTTCCGATTGAGCATAGAACTGCTTGCGGTTGCCATCGTTGCTCAATGCAACGCTAATGAGGTTTGCTAGCTCATTGGTTGATTGGGCTTGGATTGATTGAGCTTGCGCTTCTTGTTGTGCTTTCGTATTGGTTGGCGATTGCGCCACCACATTGAAAGCCGGTAGGGCAACCAGAGCCAGTGAGCATACTGGTGCCACTAAGCGATTTGGGTTGAATTCCATAATTTACATCCAAATTGATACCAAGCTCTTTTGCGTTTCGGGAACGATTGAACCGAGCGGGAGAGCGTTGGTATTTGCCAAACGGATGACGCACTTTTCTATCGCTAAATAGCAGGTAACAAGTGGAGTTACGAGCGAATAGCTGAGGTGAGCACGCTATCAGTTGGGCGCAAAGAAACTGCCTGCAAAGGGATGCAGGGTCGAATGCTTTGTATGGATTAAACTATCGGAGGCCGATACAAATCATGGGTGACTTGTACCACTGGTGCGGTGATTTCTGAGGCAATGGATGCGCGATAAGCCAGTGGGGATAGTTGGCTGACAGGGGCTGGTAACGGGACGAAAACGAATGAACAAGATGCTGTGCAGCAATTGTGGATCATGCCGGAGCCATCAACACAGCTCATGGTCATTTCTGTAGAGTCGGAGCTCAACGATGAGGCCATCTCCATGCTCATGCTCGGGGAGCCGCAGTGATCGTTCGCGCTTGCCATTTCTGTCATGTGTTCAGGCATCATAGCGCCACTCGACATCATTTTGATACTCATTAAAGGCGCGCTGTTAACCACGCTAGATACCAGCAGTATCAGCGTTGTACATAACGTTAGCCAAATTGTATGCAGTGATTTAAGGCGCATACGGAGTCCAGTCAAAATGAGTGTAAATAACGAGTAACCGCTTAATAATAAAGGTTACCCTAGGGGGAAAGTCAAGCATTCACCCCCAAGTAAGCGTGAGATATTTGGTGCATCTTGGGAGAGGTTCGACATATTAATC
>NZ_JAWOQN010001088.1:0-528 GCF_033337395.1 Vibrio sp. YT-19(2023)
AAACAAACAAGCGATCGCAAAAGCTCGAGAAGCTGGCGTTACTGTCGTTTTGGCTTCTGGCCGCCCACTTGAAGGCATGCAGGCAAAATTGGATGAGCTGAATATTCATTCCGATAAAGATTTTGTCCTTTTCTACAATGGTTCTATGGTTAAAAACGTAGGTACAAACGAAATTATCCACCAGCAAATCATTGATGGTAAGGCTGCTAAATTAGTCGCTCGTAAAGCGAAAGAACTAGGCGCTTATGTGCACGCATTTAGCCAAGTGCACGGCCTGATCACGAATGAGAACAACCCATACACTGACATCGAAGCCAACATTAATGGCTTAGATGTGACAGAGATGAATTTTGAATCGTTAGAAGATGATCATCCAATCATCAAAGCAATGATGGTTGCCGAGCCAAGTATACTAACTGAGGTCATCGCTGCACTTCCTTCTGAAATGCGTGAAGAGTTTACAGTTGTTCAAAGTGCCCCATTCTTCCTAGAGTTTCTTAACCCAGCGAGTAACAAAGGCATCGGAGT
>NZ_JAWOQN010001089.1:0-527 GCF_033337395.1 Vibrio sp. YT-19(2023)
TCGCAACGTTAAGTGTTCCTGCATCACAGCCAATTAATAAACCGCCGGGGAATTGTTGTTTCGGTAAAGAAGATAACCCACCTTTTGCGATGGCTCTTGCGCCATAAGCGATACGCTGTGCTCCTTTAATGTATTTTTTGATTGCAGGGTGGTGTTTAAAGCGCTGAAACTCATCGAATGGGCTCAAGTGGGGATTGCGATAGTTAAGATCGACAATCAACCCAACCGCAATTTGGCGGTTTTCCATGTGATAGAGGAATCCACCACCAGTTGTGTTGGTTTCGCTCAATGGCCAACCGGCGGAGTGGATGACGTTGCCTGTAAAATCTTTCGCATCAGCCGGCAGTTCCCAAATCTCTTTCAAGCCTAATGCGTAATGCTGAGGTTGTTTGCCCGCATCCAAATCGAAATGACGAATGAGCTCTTTTCCTAAATGCCCACGGCACCCTTCAGCAAACAGCGTGTATTTGGCTTTAAGCTCAATGCCCGGTTCGAAATTGGCTTTCTCTTGTCCGTTTTTATCCAGT
>NZ_JAWOQN010001090.1:0-527 GCF_033337395.1 Vibrio sp. YT-19(2023)
AAATACGCAGGTTGACCTTCGAGTGGGCTTTGCAGTTCAGAAGGCAGCTTGTTCACCACTTCAACCGGCTTCGATACCGTTGCACTGAACTTTCTGCCATCAGGAAATACAACTTTCGCTTTAGTATCCATCTTACTGTATTGGAGATATTTAGGGTTTAAGAAAGCGGTTATCTCCGGCGTAACATTGCGAGCGATCGTAAGTAAGGGAGTATTTTCAGAGACATTTTGCCCTTCGTGTACATGAACATCGAGCACTCGCCCTTTCATAGGAGAACGAAAAGTTAAATTTTCTTGTTGCGCGCGTTTGACTACCAATTCACGCATTAATGATCGGTACTCTTGAGTTACCGGACCAGCAAGCTCCAGTTCTTCTAAATCGCGCATCGCATCTACGTAAGCAATTTTTTGACTACTCAATTGATTGCTCAGAGAGTTATTTACACTAACAATTGCAGCATAATCGACCTCTGAAACCTGTCCCTTTTTTCTATACACGTCATATTTTTTTTGAATTTCTTGTACTTT
>NZ_JAWOQN010001091.1:0-527 GCF_033337395.1 Vibrio sp. YT-19(2023)
GCAGAGCAAATAACGTTTTCATCCCCGGTAGGATTGTCATCCCCATCTTGGCCTGTGCAGCTCATATCCTGCGTCATGAATTGGGCTGCATTGAGCAACGCAGTAGCGCGAGCAAAATCAGTGCTTTGTGTTTTGGTCAAATCAAGGCAGTCATCTCCCATGCAGCGTATAGGCCCACCGCACTGGTACTCAGTTTCCTTTTCCAAGGTCGGAACAGAAACATCTGTACCACAGTCATAAGTATCCTCGTGGACGTAGCACGTACCAGAACTTCCCTGAGCACCATCAACACATTTGGAACTGATGAAGCCGCACTGAGGGTTTTCTTCATATTTCTGACAGCTATCGAGATTCCCGCCCGTGTTTACCGGACAGTGCGTTTCACCTTGAGGGTCTGTCCAGCAGTCCATTTGCCCCTTATAGAAGTCATAGTCAGCTTTAACTCGAACCTTTTTGCATAGTTTTGGAATACCAGGCAAAGGTGACGGCTTGAGTTGAGATTCGCAAACTTTGATCCCATTGATGAC
>NZ_JAWOQN010001092.1:0-527 GCF_033337395.1 Vibrio sp. YT-19(2023)
GACCGCATCGAGCAGTATGCCAATGGCTCGATTACTGTAGAGGGCATGGCTAATGACATTGGCGGTTCGGGAGCCCAGATGGGGGACCGTTCTAAAGATGAAAAGGCCGAACAGAAAAGCGATAAAGCCGGTGAGCTTATCCCTGCAACAGAGGGTGGCGAAACCAAGCAGCAACAGGTAGGTGGTACTGAATCTGTTCAATCAGAACAGACTAACAGCGGTGGTAACTCTGTTGACCTGGATGAAGACATCGACAACTTCTTCAAGAGTTTTGCAGAACGAGGCGAGGGTGAATCGGAAGATGAATCCAATGCCGGTGATGTGGTTCGAGAAGAGCGTGTTGATGTTGAGGATGAGCTGGTTTTGCCTGAGGAAACTCCGGTAGAGCAAGAGCCTGTCCAAGAGGAGACGACAGAGGAGCCTCTCAACCAGGAGCTGCCTAAAACTGACGACGATGGCGACTATTTCTTCTAATAGTCACTTCAACTAAACCGACCCGGAGGGGATAGCCATTCCCTCCAGGGGTG
>NZ_JAWOQN010001093.1:0-527 GCF_033337395.1 Vibrio sp. YT-19(2023)
GCTTGTAGATGAGTTGGGTTCTTAGCAAGATCAGAGGCATGAAGTTGGCCCATCTCCTCCATAAAGCCGCTAGTTAGCTGGCTGAAGATCGCGTCTTTACCGATAATAAAGCTCGCAAAATTCTCTTTCACGAATGCTTGTTCATTCGGGTTTAAGTTTTCTAAACCCAGACGTGCTTGGTTAGCTGAGGTTACATCATCAAACGTTGCGTTAGCTGGGTTCGTGCCAGGCTTCAGATAGGCGGCATCATTTTTAAAGTCATTGGCATTTTGAGTAAATGCGTTTTCAATCAACTTTTGAGAAAAGCTTCTGACTTCGAATGTTGACTGCACTGGCTTATGGTCGCTGACATTCTCAAAACCCTCTGTGATAACACTGGTTTGGTGGTTCTGTAAGTTGCCCGTTTTGTTGGTTAAACCAGTATTATCCAGCTCACCGAAGTCAGGGCGATCTCGGCCTTCTTTCTGCTTAATATTGCCAGTGTGCTTATCTAGCTGCATGTAAGTATGGCTATCGAGTGGTTTGAA
>NZ_JAWOQN010001094.1:0-527 GCF_033337395.1 Vibrio sp. YT-19(2023)
CTTAGACACACTGAAAATCATCGGGCCAGAGAGATAGAAGAACAACACTCGCCCATTGGCGCGATCTAACAATCCTCGTTCACTGTCCGTCAGTGGCACATCATCTTCATCGGCATCACTGATGGCTTTTACCTGACGAGCTTGTTCGCGACTCAAGCGCTCAATAATCATGATGTATGAAACAAACACACCCCAACCAATGGCCACAATGAGATCAACAAACACTGTCAGTAGCATCACGCCATACATGATCGCCATGCCAGAAAAACTGACCTTATGCGCGCGCTGGATAAAGCTCCAGTCTAAGATGTTAAAGCCAACGTACACCGCGATGCCTGCTAGCACAGCCATTGGGATAGGTTCGGTTAATCCACCAGCCACCAAAACAACCAGAGCCAGTACTAAGGCTCGCACCACACCAGATAATGGAGAGCGAGCGCCAACTTGGATGTTTGTCACCGTGCCCATCGTCGCACCAGCTCCTGGAAGTGCGCCGAATAAACCTGAAATAATATTCGCTAAGACTT
>NZ_JAWOQN010001095.1:0-526 GCF_033337395.1 Vibrio sp. YT-19(2023)
GGGATTGATGATACTGGCTAAAAACAAGCGTGCACAAAGTGCGTTGAAAAAGCAGTTCCAGTTCCGCTTAACGCATAAAATTTACTACGCACGCGTTTGGGGTCATGTCGAGCAGGAAGAGGGCGAAATCGATCTGCCATTGATCTGTGACTGGCCAAACCGTCCGCTGCAAAAAGTGTGTTTTGAAGATGGTAAGCCATCAAAAACTCTCTTCCAAGTCGCGAAGCGAGAAGAACATGAAGACGGCACAAAGACGACCATCGTACGTTTACTGCCTATTACTGGCCGATCACATCAATTGCGTGTGCACATGCAAGCGTTGGGTCACCCTATTGTTGGTGACGAGTTCTACGCGACCGAAGAAGCCAAAGCCTTCTCTGAACGTTTGGAACTGCACGCTTCTGAACTGAGCTTCTATCACCCGAAAAGTCACTGGCTCCGCAGTATTTTTGTTCCGTGTGACTTTTACCCGGAAGCCGAAGAGATGATCTTTGACTATTTCGATCCAGAGCGTAAATTACCTGAC
>NZ_JAWOQN010001096.1:0-526 GCF_033337395.1 Vibrio sp. YT-19(2023)
CAAACCTTGCAGATAATGGCTACCGATCTCGATGTTTTTGCCGACGTTGTATAAATCATCGCTACCTTGATAAGTCAGCTTGTATTTACGTGCCGTGTACTTCGCAGTCGCTGGCATGATTTGCATGATACCGCGAGCCCCTACCGGAGAACGCGCCTCTGAATCCAATGCACTTTCTTGTCTGGCTAACGACATCATCGTAATCGGGTCGATGTCATGCTTCTTCGCATAAAAGTTGAACCACCAGCGGTGCGCAATGGGAAATCGCAGTTCAATATTGTCCCACATTTGCGCCTGGATACTGGCTGTGACGGTTAGGTGATGCCAATTCTTGGATGAGGCATACGCCGCCAACATCGCCTTTTCATCTTTACCTACTCTACTCAGCAAATGTGCCCACTCACTTTTCGCTGCCGCAATTTTATCTGTCGCAATCAACTCTTCAATACGAGTGAGAGAGTTTTGATACGGGTGAATAACCTTAGTATCGAGCTTAATACGATGAGATGGATATTTGATTGACTGA
>NZ_JAWOQN010001097.1:0-526 GCF_033337395.1 Vibrio sp. YT-19(2023)
GTGAAGCTCACGCTCCCATCCTTGCAATCGGTCAGGCTCGACGCCTGCAACCCATTTCTCTCCATCAATCACAACCTGAATGCAGGTCCCTGCACCGCCAGTTAACTGTTGTGGCATCAGTTCCAATGGACCTGCCCCCACCGGCATGACGACTGTGCGAGCTTCCTCACCTTTATACCCCATTGCCATTTTCAGGTTGGAGTAACCAATATCCAAACCCAGAACAAATTGACTCATGAAATCCTCCAAAGATTGCTTTTAGATTGCTTTTCGATTGCTTGCCGCGTGTTGGATAGAGAATAAGGCTAAAAGCGGGGACAGATGGCCTGTGTAATTGCCCAAAAGGGGCATATAGGTTGCTTTTCGGTGGCTTTTTGATCGTTGAGTAAGGGAACCTATGGGAACGCTGCACGGATAGGCTCAGATAAACAGACCTTACCCTCGCATCGAGAACCGCTTGCCCTCCAGCATCGAGAGACGGTGGTAAAGAGGCATTTGGAATCTTTGATGCCATATCCAATATATC
>NZ_JAWOQN010000108.1:0-1328 GCF_033337395.1 Vibrio sp. YT-19(2023)
CTGCGTTAAGATATCCATGCCGTTTGCGAGTAGCAGCTTACGATGCAAGTTGGACACCCATCGCGCTTCACTTTGGTTGGCAAACAAAATGTCTTCTTGAGTGATCTCCAGTTTATCGGCAAGAGCATCAAAACCGACGTAGAGCGTGGTAGAGACTGTTCCAATAACTACAAATGCCAACGCCAAGAGAAGCATCCATGTATAGGTTTCACTGATGGTTTTTCGCATCCAGTTTTTAATAAAAATCTGATCGAGAAAAAACAGCAAACAAAAGCCCAGCAGAGCTTTTCGTTCTTGAGATACCACGAGTAGCGAAAATGCAACTAGCATCAAAAAAGGGAACCGGCGAATTTTGTCGCGATACAAATAGAGTAGCGAGCACAACACTCCAAATCCGTATTTACTGACCCCGAGTAATTTAAATCCGCTTTGATAGCCTTGGGCGAAGTGCCATGCTGCGACTAGACCACAGATGATAAAAAGTAGGTAGGTGAAATAGACTATCACTCGCTCATCATCAAATGCTCCGTAAGCGTAAAGTAAGCTCAGTAGACAAAGAATGGCTAGCCACTGAACGGTTTCGATCAATAGTGGGGCCAAAGGCACTCTGTTCAACAAACCATTGATAAATACATATCCAGTAAACAGTACCAAGAATCCGATACATGGATGCAACAGTTGCTTTGCTCTTCCTTCTAAAATGATCAAGGCGATTAAGCCAACAGAAAGCAAACTTGCGATATCGGAAGGCGCAAGTGCCACGCCACCTACAGCGAATTTCACTGGGACAAAAAACAATGCCAGAGTAATAGCTGCAAGGAGTGGAACGGTATTACTTATCGGTACAGAGCTGTTGGTAGATTCCATAATAGCCCTCTCGAAATTTGTCGATGGTGTAGAGTTTCGCTCGGTTGACGGAATAATGACTTGCCGAATTGTAAAGAGCCGCGTCTTCGCATAGCTCTGCAACCTTTTGCGCAAGCAGATTGCTATCACCGACTTCGAACAGATATTCTGAGCTGCCGGTAACCTCATCTAATCCCGGAACATCGGACGAGAGTACGGGCAAACCTGCTGCCATCGCTTCTACGGCGGCGAGCCCGAATCCTTCAACGTGGGAAGATTGCACGTAGATATCCATATCGCTGAGAAAGAGAGGGATATCGGATACGACTCCGTGAAAATGCACGCGAGGTGAAACGTTTAACGATTGAGTGAGTCGTTGAAGCGAGGCTTTTCTGTCTCCATCTCCGGCAAGGTGTAAGTGGTAGCACTCAGGCAGTTTTGCGATGGCGTGAATTAACGTTTCGTGATCTTTGTGTTCATGT
>NZ_JAWOQN010000010.1:0-167896 GCF_033337395.1 Vibrio sp. YT-19(2023)
ATATCGAGTTCGCACATTTTGTTGTCTGATTATTGATTTTTGGCGAAACCATTTGATCATATGACAAGATGTGTATCTACCTTAACTTAATGATTTTGATAAAAATCATTAGGGGATTCATCAGTGCCAAGCCCCCAGTTAAATGAATCTGCATTAACACGGTTAGACATTTGCAAAGATAAAATCACCTGTTTCACAGGGCGGTCTAGTCAAAAGACTGGTCAAGGACTTGAGCATATTTCAGCGCGAAATCGTAATGACCCCAGAATGATAGCAAGTACATATCAAATGACACACTGTAGAACTGCCCGTTGAGGGCAATCAGGCAGAGAACTGATACATTCACACACATAAATTTGGTTCCCTCATAGATGAGGGAACCAAAATCCATCTGTTCAAAATCCAACCATCCGGAATTTCCGGATGGTTGGTAATTACGCAATTTGATAGTGGAGCCTATCCAAAGAGAGGTCTGTAAACACCAGCCAATACAGGGATGTTTCCTTCAATAGAACTTAAAAATTCCATAAGCTCATCTCGATCCATTACCTTATGATTGCCTTCACTATCAAAGTAAGCGAATTGCTCCACGGGAGAAAAATAGTGAAAGCCAATGCTGTGCTCCAGTTCCTCATTAAAAAAAGCACCAATGGCATTATCGAGACGGTAGTAAAGTGTATTAAGACGAGGGTTATCATAGACCCCAAAATAATCAAGCTGAGATTGTTTTTTCAGTTCATAAGAATCAGGTTCACGCTTTAATTGCGATAAAATGGATAACTTTGCTCGCTCCGCGATCTCTTCGTGAGTCATCATAAAACGCTTGGCAACAACAAATGAATGGATCACACCTCCATAGTTTTCGATATGGAAGTCGTACTCGTCATCCGGCCTCATATGCTCGATAGCTTTTTCTAGTGTAGACAGCACCTTACTACCACATAAATAAGCTATTTCGCTATCGTTAGCTCTAACTTCATCAATACAAGACGCATCTAAGAACTGAATTGGAGTGCGCTCCTCATGAGAAACAAAGAATTCATCATCCCCATTATCACCTGATAAATACATGAGATCAGATTTGGAGCTAAATGCAGAGCCACACCAGTGATTCCAGTTTTTATACCCGAGACATTTAGCCGTGGCGTGAAGCAGTTTTATTGGTTTGAGCGAGATGCTATGGTCTTGTTTCAAAACTGAGGAAAGGTTATCAGCAAATGAATTTGCAGCCTCTTTAGAGGCAAAAGTTACGTCATTAGATAGGTTTTTCATGTCAACTCCAATAGAGCGAGTTTATAGGATGCCCTGATTACCTAACATCGCTCCGGTTTACACGAAACATATTGGTTTAGATAAAAACACCTTTTTCACAGGGCGGTCTAGTCGAAGGACTGGTCAGAGATTTGAGCATCTTTCAGCGCGAAACCAAATTGACGATTAGATTTTCCTTTTCGTTACTCCATTTTTCCACTCCCAAACTGCCCAAAATGGACCATTACACGAAGTCTCTAACCTTTGCGACGTATTTGCCCAAAATGGGCTGATACAGAGTCATAATCTATGCACCTACCCTATTAGACTGGAAACCTCAAACAGGTCTAATTAAAGAGGGCAATACATTAATGAAACGTTCAGCATTGGCAATTGCTTTGATTGCAGCATTAAGCGGATGTGGTTCCGGTGGAGAAGATGGAGGAAGTAGTTCCAATACAAACACCAACCCAGGAACAAAATCTGGCTCTATTAAAATTGATAACATCTCGATAAAAGAAGGAAATTCAGGTAACAGTGATGCCAAAGTGCGTGTTACTCGTAGCGGTGGTAAAGATGGTGTAATTAAAGGTAAATACCGAACTACCCCTGGAACTGCATTATCAGATCAAGATTACCTGGAAACTGTTGGAGAATTTGAGCTTCAAGATGGCGTTACTCGGGTTGATTTGATCATCCCTATCATTGGTGATGTAAAGGATGAATATGATGAAACATTCTCCGTTCAAATTTTCGATGTTTCTGGTGCCTCCAGCATAGAGAGAGATACTGCTACCGTAACAATCACCAATGATGACTCCTCTCCAGAAATATCATTTACCTCAGAAATCAGAACCACATCAGAAGGAAGTGGTCGCGTTAAAATTCCGCTACAACTAAACACTTCATCAGGAAAAGATGTAAGCGTCAGTTACGAACTCAGTGGATTAGCTATTAACGGCCAAGATTATAGTGTCATCAGTGACAGCACTATTGTTTTCCCGGCTGGAACTACTGAGCAGTTTCTTGAGTTAAATATTGTTCAAGATGACGTTCCCGAAGGCGGTGAAACAATAAAAATTAAACTTACCGAGGCTAACAATGCCACACTCAGCAAACAGTTTGAGACCAGTGTTATTATCCTTGGAGACTTAGTGTTAAACGATACTGGCGTCACCAGATATGTAAATGGGAATGACTTCGATGCCCAAGGCGCACCTAATGATCTTCCTGGGCAAGATGCTGAATTTGGCGCTGATACTGACTCACCAAACTACTTAGATGGTTATGCAGGTTTCTCTTTTACAAAATTAGACGTTTCCGGAAACCACCTTCCTCATACAGCGACGGCATGGTCATGTGTCTTGGATAACCGAACAGGGATCGTCTGGGAAAACAAAGGTGATGCAATTACTGATATTCCATCTTCACTTTCGGAAGCAGAATTCAAAGCCCTAGTAAATGATGCTTGGCGTGCCAGCAGAAACCCAAGCTCAAAGGATTATGTTCCTTACCCTTATTATCACTGGCATCAAAACTGGCAAGCTAAAAACTACCTATACACCTGGTACAGCAAAGATAGAACTAATGACGGTGGCAGTGCTGGTGGCGCTTCACTAGAATTCCAAAACCGTAATGCTCCTGTTCACGATAAGGCACAATGCGCGTTCCCTACGACAGATAACGCTGGCTATGTAAAAGTCACATCATGTAGTACCGATGACTACATTCGTGCGGCCAACGAGCTAGCCGTTTGTGGCTATAAAGATTGGCGATTACCTTCCATTGAAGAGCTACGTTCTATTGCCAATTATGAAAACAGTCAAACACTGCTCGATACCGACTATTTCTATAACTACGAAGGTGGCGCACCGATTTGGTCTGGAACCCCGAGTTCAAATGGTGAAGGTACAGCATGGTGCATGGACTCAAGCAATGGACAAGCTAAGTTGTGTCATAAACAAAGCAACTCGGCGAGCATTCGTTTAGCAAGAGGAGGGAAACAGTGATGAAGTCCAAACTAACCGTTGCGGCAAGCATTCTTTGTCTTGTAGGGATATCAACTCAAACTTACGCACAGACTTGTAAGTCAGATATTATCGCTCCCACCACCAATATAGAGCAATTTACAGTACATAAAGACGGCACAGTTACTGACGCCGCAACAGGCTTGATGTGGACCACTTGCACTATGGGACAAAGATATAGTGCCGATAACTGCATTGGAACTCTAAAATCATTTCCTACTTGGTCTGATGCGTTACTAGCTGTGGACGACGCTAACAGCAGCAATTTACTAGGGTACTCTGACTGGAGACTACCCAACATTAAAGAGCTTGGTTCCATTGTCGAAAGGTCATGCTCAGCTCCTGCGATCAGATTGGAGGTATTCAAAAGCACCCCAAAAGTACTTTATTGGTCAAACACTCCTGACAGCAAGGTTAACCCTCAGTTGAAAGCGCGAGTTATTGATTTCAATGAAGGAACTGAGTTCGCATCGTTAGCACAATCTAATATATATCTGCGGCTAGTTCGTGACCTTAAAGAAACGTCCAACTAATTCCATCGTAAGCCCCGGATTTTATTCTGGGGCGTTCCCATAGTGAAGTACACGCGATGAACAAAACATTACCACCTGATACCCCAGAGCAAGCCCGAATCACCAACTATCAAGGAAACCAACTGATAGTTAGGGCCTATGCTGGCACGGGAAAGACAACAACCCTCATCAAATATGCTCTTGCTAATCCTCGCCTAAGAATGCTGTATATCGCGTACAACCGAGCGATAAGAGATGAAGCTGCGGAAAAGTTTCCCCGAAATGTTACGTGCAAAACCTCTCATCAACTAGCATTCGCATCTGTTGGACGTATGTTTGCGCACAAATTAGTGGGAAACATTCGCCTGACCGATATAGCACAAGCGTTAAACACAAAAAACTGGACTCTTGCAAGAGACTGCCTGGATACGCTAAATGCATTTATGTGCAGCGCAGATGACCAAATTCTGTATGACCATTTCGAAAGAGCAGATACTGGATTACTACTAACAACAAAGCAAGAGAGATACGTAATAGAAGGTAAGCGCATCATAAACCCCGCATTCTAATCGTCTAGCCCGAATAATAAGATCAAACCTCCAACCCAAAGCAGCAAAGGAGATTTGAAATGGCCAAACGACGCACTAACCAAGAATGGCGAACCCTGTTCGAACGCTATGAATCCAGCCAACTATCACAACGATTATTCTGTGAACGTAACGGCCTCAGCCTTTCCACTTTTTACGCTAAGCGCCAACAGTTAAAGCACATCGAAAAACCAAACACGGTTGGCTTTGTTAAAGCAGAAGTCGTTGAAAAGACCACAAAGTATCAAGCCACTCACCTTGCCGTTGCCAATATGACACTGCTCGTCAATGATGTTGAACTGAGCATCCCACAAGGCACGCCAGCGACCTATCTTGCAGAACTTATCGGTGCGCTGTCATGAAACGTATGCTCAGTGCTCCCGAAATCTATCTCTATCGCGAAAGCGTCGATTTTAGAAAGTCCATCAACGGCCTCGCTGCGATTATCGAAAATGACACCGACTTGCCCTTGGGCAGCGGTGCACTATTCCTGTTCACCAACAAACAGCGCGATAAAGTCAAAGTGTTGTACTGGGATAAAACAGGCTTTGCTCTTTGGTACAAGCGCCTTGAAAAAGCCAAATATAAATGGCCTTCCAAAGAGAAAAATGACGTGTTTACCCTGACTCATTTCGAGCTTGATAGGCTGCTTTCAGGCTTCACGATTATCGGCCATAAACCCGTTAAAATAGAAGATTTTACAATGACTTAATCGATAATATAGTCTTATCTACCAAGCGTTAACGGCATGATTTTAGTATAATAAATGCCATGAAAAAGACGCCAAATATCAACCCAGAAAGCCAAGATGTTGCCGAGCTACAAGCGATGGTGAAAGCGCTGTTGGCGTCAGAAATCCAATTGAAACAAGAGCGCCAATCGCTGCTTGAACAGCTCAAACTTGCCTTCGACCGTCAGTTCGCTAAACGCTCGGAGGCGTTAAAGCCTTACAATGAATCCCAAGGTGACCTCTTCAACGAAGCGGAGTGTGAAGCTGCTAAAGAAGAAGAGGTTGACGTTGTCACAACGACCATCACAACGAAGAAACGCGGTAAACGCAGACCACTGCCAAAGAGCTTGCCTCGTGAGGTTATCGAACTCGATTTAGACGACGATGAAAAGCAGTGCGCTTGCTGCCAACATAGTCTGCATAAAATCGGTGAAGACCGCAGTGAAAAGCTTGAGTTCACGCCAGCGGTACTCAAAGTGTTGGAATATGTTCGTCCTAAATATGCTTGCCGCCAATGCGAGCAAACTCAGGACAACAGCCGCATTGTTCAAAAGCCAGCGCCGCAAAGCATTATCCCGAAGAGCTTCGCCACAGAAAGCTTGTTGGCCAATATCATCCTCGGCAAATACCAATACGCGATGCCACTTTATCGACAAGAGTCGTTGTTTACCCAGTCGGGTATCGAACTCTCACGAACCACGATGGCAAGGTGGATTATCCAAGTCAGTGAGAAGTTCGCCCCGCTTTACGCGGCCTTGAAAGCGCACCTACTTGAGCAAGTGGTGATTCAGGCGGATGAAACGCCGCTCAATGTCCTCAAAGAAGATAAACAGTGTTACATGTGGCTCTACTGCTCGGGCGCAGACTCGCCAGATGCCGCACTCCCCAATGTGAAAAATATCGTCTTGTACGACTATCAAAACAGTCGCGCGAGGGCGTGCCCCGTTGCCTTCTTGGGCGACTATGATGGGTATCTGCAAACCGATGGCTATGGTGTTTATGATGGGCTTCATCTCGTCACCAATGTCGGTTGCTTCGCGCATGCTCGGCGCAAGTTCATGGAGGCGAAAAAGCTTCAAGGCAAAGGCAAGTCAGGTAAAGCGGATAAAGCGTTGGCCAAAATCCAGAAGCTTTATGGAATAGAATCACGCTTAAAAGGTGCCAGTGCCGAAAAACGGAAAGCAGAGCGCCAAGAGCATGCTAAGCCGATACTGGATGAGCTTTATGAATGGATAACAACTCAGAAAGTGCTTGAGTCTAGCCCGCTGGGTAAAGCAATAAAATACACGCTCGGTCAGTGGCCGAAGCTCACCCGCTATATCGATGACGGTCACTTATCGATAGACAACAACCGAGCTGAACGCGCAATAAAACCGCTGGTTATTGGGAGAAAGAACTGGCTCTTCTCGACCAATCCCAATGGAGCTGAAGCGAGCGCGATGCTTTACAGTATCGTCGAGACAGCGAAAGCCAACGGCCTTATCGTTTACGACTACATGGTCAAGTGCATGCAGGAGTTAGCGAAAGCGGAACCTGATATCGATGCACTCCTGCCTTGGAACTTCAAACACTAACAATATCGCCCCGTGGGTTCATGGCGCGGATACAATAGAAGTCGTTCAAAGTGCAGAAGATATTTGGAAGAGGATGTGTGAACCTCAAGATCCTTTCCCTATGGTTCATGATGGATACTTAAAGCTGTACCAATTATCTCACCCCAATTTATCATTGAGATACCAGGTAATCCTCTTTGATGAAGCACAGGACGCTAACCCAGTAACTAGTGACATTGTAATTAGGCAGCGCTCAAGGACTATTCTTGTTGGAGACGTCCACCAGCAAATCTATCGTTTCAGAGGTGCAAATGATGCGATGAATAACCCCCGCTTCTCGAACGCAGATCAACTCTACCTCACACATAGTTTCCGATTTGGGCCTAATGTAGCGATGGTTGCTAATGCCCTTCTCGAACTAAAAGGAGAGACCAAGCCGGTAATTGGGCGCGGAGCTAAAGATCAGGTTCTTATGATGCTACCTCAAAATATCGGGCATCATGCTGTGTTACACCGCACGGTAATGGGAGTTATTCAAACTGCTTTGGGCTACACAGGTGCGGGACATAAAGTTTTCTGGGCTGGTGGTATAGAGTCTTACCAAATCGACTATCTGGAAGATATCTTTTGGTTCTCACGTGAAGAAAGAGAACGTGTCAGAAACAAGCAGATACTTAATGATTATGAGGACTATCAAGAGTTCACCGAGATAGCTCGTGCGACTCAAGACAACGAGATGTTTAGAGCGATGGCAATTATCGAAGCCTACGAAGATCTTCCTGAACATCTTGCGATATTACGCCTTAACACCGTAAAAGACGAATTGGTTGCAAATGTCACTGTGTCTACCAGTCATAGAGCAAAGGGACTGGAGTGGGATTATGTCCAACTATTTGATGACTTCCCTGACGTTTTGGACCCCGAGCTAGAACCTGAGGCACGGGATGATGAGATCAATCTACTTTACGTTGCAAGCACGAGAGCCATGCGAGCACTTGCGCTTAACGCTTCAGTGGAAATGGTGATCAGGTACATCACCCATAAGCGTCAACTTGAAAAGATTCAGCAGGAAGAAGCAACTAACAATCAGTCAGAACACATAAAAACAGCCTAATCGACCAAAAATACAACAATAAAACCTCCCCTAATTGCCCTAAATGGGAGGTTTCAGATGCATTCCTTAATCCTCCCCCCCGTTACCATATGCCTGAATGGGAAAATATGTGTGGTGACATGAACAACAAGACTTTAAAGAAAGCTACTTTAGCGCTGGCATTGATAGCCTCAATGCCAAATATCTCCGTAGCAGAAGACAGTAGGCCCGGCTTTTACGATAGAAAGGCGGAAGGATGGTTTTTCTATGAAGTCGAGCCAGAAGAAAAAGAAGTACCTAAACCTAAGCCAGTAGCAGTGCAACCTCCCCCACCACCTCCTGAGCAAGAACAGATGGCCCAGAGTGAAGGACCTGAATATTTTTCTGCTGCGTGGTTTAGAGAGAACTTACCTAAATACAAAGATGCTTGGTGGGATAACCCAACCATTGAGAACGCTAAAGCTTTTGCTTACATGCAGCGATTCGCAATGGATCGTTCAGAACAAGCGCAAGATGCATATGAACTGGCTATTTTAGGTGATCCTTATCTTGATGAAGTGTCCAGAAGACCTTATGCCACGTTCGCATCTCAGCAAGTAGATAGTAAGGCTGGGAAGGAAAGGCAGACATTACTTGGGACTGTAGCAAGTCGTGTGGGTCTATTTTTCTTCTACCAGCCAAACTGCGAAATGTGCGAAATACAGGCTCCAATAGTCAAAATGCTTGAGCAAGGATATGGATTTACTGTCGTGGCAGTATCTTCTGACGGCACCCCTTTCCCAGGAAACATTTTCCCCGAGTTCAAAGTAGATAACGGCCATGCCGAACAGCTAGGTGTCGTCACCTACCCAGCTTTATTCTTAGCTTCACCAGATGGGAGTTTTGCTCCTGTTGGGCAAGGGGTAATGTCACTTCCAGATACAGCCAATCGAATTCTAGTTACTGCTCGCCGAGCAGGTTGGATCAGTGATGACGAATTCAACAAAACAAGAGCACTGGTTAATACCGACAACAACATTGCGGAAATTCTTACCGATAAAACAGGTGAGGCTTCCTTAGAAGAAATCATGACGGATGATAAAGGGAACTATATCCCGCCGGAACAATTGATGGACTTCATCCGCGAAAAAATTAAGGAGAAATAAGATGTTCAGAAAGAACAAGCTGCGGAAGAAAGCTCTCGCTATTTGCGTAGCATCCGTTCTGTGGACAGTACCGAGTATATCTACAGCTAACGGCTTAAAGTCTGAAATGGACGCCCTTTTCAATGAAATGAGCAATGTCACTCAACCAGGTGTATTTGAAACACAGCGTCGAGGGGTTCTGGCTGGTGGTCGATACACCACGAAAACACGCATATTTAATGAAAACCTAGTGTCATTCACACCTCCATCATGGAAAGCTGGTTGTGGTGGTGTTGACCTATTTGGGGGCTCATTGAGCTTTGTTAACGCAGAACAAATCGTCACTTTGCTGCGTTCGGTAGCTGCAAATGCAAAGGGATACGCATTCCAATTAGCATTGGATAACGTCTTTCCTGATGGTGCAAAATGGATAGAAAACTTCCAAAAGAAAATACAACAATTAAACCAATATTTGGGTAATTCTTGTCAACTTGCACAAGGTATCGTAAATGACGCTACCTCTTCATTCGATGTTAAACACAAAACTGACGCTTCCATTACAGCTACCACAACGGGTCTGTTTGACGATGTATTCTCATCTAAGCAAGAGCAAGGCGGTTCTACACCACTCGAACAATTGAAATCAAACAACCCAGATGAGTACAAGAAAATGATTGGTAATATCATCTGGAAGCAATTGAAGAAAAATAATGCAAACGCATGGTTCACATACGGAGACAACACATTACTAGAAGCCATAATGTCTGTGACGGGAACAGTAATAATCGGTGATATTGTTAATGATTCACACGCAAGTATTACGGAAAAAACGACACCAATCACCACTTTACCTGGCAATAAAATCCAAATTTCAGATCTAATCACTGGTAGTAACGTTGAAATATACTCATGTGGTTCAGATACTGAAAATTGCCTAAGCGCTGGGGCAACTGGTGGCGGTGTTAAAACCGTCAACATCACAGGCATAAAGAGCCAAATTGAAGATATGCTTATTGGTTCAAGTACATCTACAGGTATTATTTTCAAGTTTGCTAGTAATGCTGGAACACTATCAACTAGCGAGCAAAACTTTTTAGCTAGCTTACCTGTTGGTATAGGTGCAATCATCCGAAATCTTTCTGTTCTATCTAAAGACTCTGCAATGTTATTTGCCTCAGAGTCGTCTGGAGCGATTTCTCTAGCAATGATGTATTCATTTACTAATGAGCTTTTCAGAGCTGCATTTATTGCTATATCAAACAGTGATAGTCCTTATAAACAGCAAGCGTTGGAAGTATTACGTGAATCTCAAGCCAACATGAGAGCCGAATACTCAATTCTTACAGCTCAATATGGAGATCTCTCTTCTCAAATCGAAAAGTACAACAACCTCCTAAATAACGTTCGAAAGCAAAAATATATGTTATCGACGCTAACTAAAGCACCAAGAACAAAGGAGTAAAACTTCATGCCTGAATTTACTATTTACTCCATTGGCGACTCAGCATTTCTTGAGCAGATATTAATTGCTGTAGCCATGATCACGGGGACCAATGACTTCACCAAGATGGTCAGTGTTGGGTTGCTTATTGGTGTAGTGATGATAACCGTTCAATCTGTTTTCCAAGGGGCAAAACAGATCAATATTCAGCAAATTTTTATGGGGTGGCTACTATACGCCTGCTTCTTCGTACCGACTTCATTAGTCAAGATTGAAGATGCTTACACCGGGCAAGTTCGTCCTGTGGCAAACGTGCCGATTGGTATAGGCTTTGCCGGAGGTGTTATATCGAATGTTGGCTACACCCTAACAAAATTATTTGAGACTGGTTACGGCATTATCGTACCCAATGTTACTGAAACTCACTTTTCTGAAACACTCAAGCTACTGAATGATGTAAGACGCGGTGTGTACGATAGCGCTATTTTTACAGCCCTAAACCAAGAGCAAGGTGGTGGCTATGTTGATGTTCGTCGCTCAGTTTCTAATTACATTAGAGAATGTACGCTAACAAAAGTAGATCTCAACCTGATGAGCTTAGATGAGCTTCTAACACTCCCTTTAGATCAAGCCTTACAATTCAATTCTTCACTATACGGAACGCGTGTATATCTAAACGCGTCGAATCCCGATGGTGGTGATTTTACTTGTAGTGAGGCATGGTCTACAGCTGAGGGGGTTGGCATTGTTGGGGCATTAAATAACCTAAGTGGGTCCAATGTAAATAACGCTTTAAACAATCTACTTGGTGTAGATCCTACCTATACAGGTGTAAATGCTCTAACAAAGATAGCTGACTCATTACAAGCAGTAGGAGCAATTTCCACCTCAGCAGTAGAATATACAAAAGTCGCTCTACTAGAGCCTTTGTATTATGAAGCAGCTGCCGGACGATACCAGGACCTTCAAGACTATGGTTCTGCATTGATGATTAACCAAGCGATTCAACAGCGAAACACTCAATGGGCAGCAGAGCAATCTATGTTCATGTCAGTCGTCAGACCGATGTTAACGTTCTTTGAAGGTTTTGTTTACGCGATAACTCCTATAATGGGCTTTATCATCGTTATGGGTTCAATGGGAATGACGTTGGCAGGAAAATACTTCCAAACGGTTCTCTGGATACAGCTATGGATGCCAGTTCTATCTATAACAAACCTATTCATTCATACAGCAGCGACTAATGAAATGGCAAGCCTGTCTACACCAGGCTTAAACTCAATGTATGCATTATCCTCAACAGGAGACATTCTACAGAACTGGATCGCTACGGGGGGAATGTTAGCAGCAGCCACTCCTATTATTTCACTATTCATAGTGACAGGATCAACATACGCATTTACCAGTCTAGCTAACAGGGTTAACGGTTCTGATCATGTCAATGAGAAAATTCAGTCGCCTGACGCTTTGAATCAAGGCCCAGTAATGAACAGTCAACCTGCATATAACCACAACCAATTTAGTGGGACGATGGCAACAGGAGCGGAAAGCATGATCAGTTCATTTTCTCTTGGCTCATCTATTGGAAGCGGGGTTAGCTCAGCAAGGGCAGTACAAAGCCAGAAGTCAGAAGCATTCTCAGACACCCTTGGCCGAGGTTTTTCTCATGGCGTATCACAAGACCAAGCATACTCCCGTCTTTCTAGCATTGGCCGAACAATCGGTTCACAAAACACTCAACAAAGCCAGTTGGTTAATCAACAAGCTAAAAGCTTCATGGATAAGTTTCAAGTTGATGATCAACATGCCGATGCTGTAAAAGGCGCGTTCGCAATGCAGGCTACAGGCTCTTTAGATGTAAAAGAAGCTGCGGCAATGGTAATGCCACTGATGGGCACCGCTCGTGCAGCAGTAAAAAATGCAGTTAAAGGTCCCTCCAAAGGAACTGGTTTGGCAACTATACCTTCTCAAGAGGATGGAGCCAAAGGCGGTGGTGGTGATATTGTAGGTCTAACTGCTCAAGCCCAGGGAAAAACGGAATCGTCTGCAACAGATACGTCAACATGGTCTGCCAGTGATGTATCGCAATTCATGAAAAATGTTTCATGGGGGAAGACTGATTCTCAGGCACTTACCAATCAATTAGCTCATGGCATTAATAGACAAGGTGGCGAATCCTTTAAACAGTCATGGGGTGATAATTTATCTCAAAATCTATCTAAGTCTGCACAAGAGCTTGTTTCTGCCACTAATGCATATACAACAATGGATCAATTGCAAAACTCTATGGGCTCGATGACAAATAGCGACTTTAAAACATTGGGTGGCGAAGTCGCTCGCTCGCCAGAAGCAATGGATTACCTCAACCAACATTATCAAAATGCACCGGACTCAGTTCGAAAAGAAGCGGCAAATCTCGAACAAAGATATCGTGGTTATGGCATGGACCCAGGTGTAGCTAAAGCGGCAGCTAGACTGACAGCTATGACAAATACCAACAACTATCAGCCAGGGCAACAAGTTGGAGGCTTCCAAGCTGCTGTTAGTGCAATCAACTTAGCTACCGGGAGAAATAGCGGATTTGAAAGCGACCCTCTACAGTACAGCGGCCTCACTCCTCCGACTGTGCCAGAGAATTTAGGGCAGACAGTTGGCAGCAACGTTGGAAGCGGTCCTGTTTTACCTTCCAATTTTAGGGAGAACACAATCAGTACGTCTGGCACAGCTCCGGTAACAGAAACGCCACCAACACCTCCTGTTACTCCGGTAACTGGCGAACATGATGCAAACCTCCAACAATTAGGCAATCTTGCAAATCAGACTAACCGAGCTGTTTCTAGCCCAGAAGAGCAAAAAGCAAGAAATAATATGCTCAATGCTTTGCCGGATATGTCATGGAGCGCTTCCACTTGGGGGGCAGTAGACAATACTGGAGACTGGTTGGCTCGAAGAGCTGAGCAAGTTGGTGGTGCAGCAGTAGCTGGTGGACAGGCGACAGCGAGCGATTTTTCAAATGCAATGGATCAGTTGCGAACCATGACACCAGAACAAAGGGACCAGTTTATCGAAGCGACTCAACGTGGTGACGACTATATATCCGAAGAGTACGGCTTTGGCGGAGAAATGGCAGTTGCAGCGGCAAAATTAGGTCGTAATGTTATTGGCGCAGCAGCTAGCGGTTACAACGCAGCCAAAGAGTGGTTAACGGGAGAGTCGGATCTCTCAGAAGCAGCTAAAGGAATGAGCTTAGAACAACGAGGGGCATTCTACGCAGCAGCGGCAGCGTCGGCAGCGGAAGCTGGCGGTAGTGCAGCAGCTAATTTCATGGAACAATATGGAGATGAATTCAAGCAAACTATGGCTGAGCTCGGGACATCGAGATACGGTTTAACAAACGAACAAGCGGCTGTTTATGCTGAATCTTTTGATACTAACCAAGATAGAATGAGTCAAGCTGTTAACAACTTAAAAATGCAGTATGCTGAAACTGATGCTAATGGTTCAGTAATGATGAATGAAGATGGCAGCCCTGTTTTATCTCAACAAAACCAAGAGTTTACAGACCAACTTGTGAATGTTTTACAAAATGCAGGTGACGCTGGAGATAGATCAGGAAGTTATCTTACTGCCGTTCGTGGCTACAACATTGCAAATCAGCAATTCGATTAATTCTTCCCTTTCACCCGAATCCAAAAGGAGCACCAAGTGCTCCTTTTTATTTAGAAGGTATTAAAAGGATTACCATTTGAATCTACATCCATACCTTTGTGGCCCATCATTGGCAAACCTGTAGCGGGATTGTGTCGTTTTTTCTTTGCGCATCTCCCAGTTCCTATTTTATTAACACCACCAGAATAAACAGCGCGCATCCCAACGAAAAGAATAAAAGCCATCATTGCTACCAATGCTACTTGCCACTGTATGTATGCGACAGCAGACCAGAAAACAATCGCTGCAAATGGACTTTTATGAACCAATAACACAAACCCCAACGTCCAGTACATTACAGGAACAGACATCAAAGCCCATCCCCAAGCAGTATCCGCTGCCATAACAAACCCCAGCAGCAACAGAAACAAACCGATAATATTAATGACATGCTTCATGCTCTTACCCTCAACGAATTTCATAATACCAATATAACACAGAATCAAATAATGCAACCATGAATCCGTCTTCTACTACTCACTTTCACATGTGAAAGTGCCTATAACGCCATCTTCATATAGAAAAATATGAAAAATGTGACTTTCACTCAGCAAAAATGTGATGAATACGCTAAATATAATAAAGAACCATTTGTGAAATCAGTTGATTATAATTTTATTAGTGGTTAAAATGCACCCTATTCGGTCAAATGTAATGGTTGCAATTGCATCTGATCCCATCTGCAAGTCAGAGTATTAATAAGAATCACCCTTAGGGTTAGTTGTGAATTTATTAGGAACCAGCGCCCGCTCGGTTCCTAAACCTTATTTAGCTTACTACACACACGTAGAGTACATTCCTTTTTGGTACTCTGCCTCTTCGTACCACTCCCCCGAATGGTACGCCTATAGCCCATGACTCCAACCCAACTGGGCATAAAATTCTAGCAGGTCAAAAGCACCTGCATAAAAATTAAACTTCAAATTTCAATTCGCTTACTGCAAAAAACGTTACCACGCAAGATAAAACTATTTTTAAAGTTTTTTTCTGTTGATAGGCTCACTTTATGATCCTATAAATAAGGTCATAATACGTCAAGAAATGTCAACAAACGACAAGAAAGCAACTTTAAAAAGAGTTTGGTAATAGAGAGACAAAGGATGTATTTGAATAGCGAAATTCCCCAAAACGAAGAACAGAAACGCAGTTGGATAAAGTATCAATTAAAGATACAAGGGAAATCCCTGGCATCCCTGGCAAGGGAGCACAAAACATCTCGACAAGTACTTTCTAACACTTTGTACGAACCGTCCCCGCGCTGGGAGTACGTTATCGCACAAGCGTTAAACAAAAAGCCTACTGAGATATGGCCGGAAAGATACGAAGACGGATTACCAAAAGAAAAATTGAAAGTTTAAGGGATCACCCCGAAGGACTGGCTAGGAAAATAAGGGTTTTCATATATGGCAAGGGTCAAGAAGTTTATAGCAATTACGTTGCTCGGGATGTCTAGCGTAGCAAACGCGATTGACTTAACTGGTACAGTATTCGAAAAGGCAGCAATAAAACACGGTGTAGAAGCGAAGCTTTTGTACTCTGTTGCGTTGGCTGAGTCAGCTACAGGTCGAGGTGATGGAAACATTAGCCCTTGGCCTTGGGCATTAAGGACACTCAAAGGTGGTCCTCATTACGAGACCTCTCTCGAATCAGCCAAGTTAAAACTCGATGCACTTCTCGCTCAGCACGGAAGAAATGTTGACGTAGGTATGATGCAAATCAATCTGCGTTGGCATGGAGATAAAGTAAGTTCTCCAGATGAGCTCTTGGACCCTGCTAAAAACGTTGACGTCGGAGCTGGTTACTTAGCCCAGTGCATTTCGTCCGCTCCTGGAGATTTGGAGCTAGGCATCGGTCGTTATTACACCTGGTCTGATGAAGCTAGAGCAAGAAATTACGGCAGTCGAATCCTTGCCATTTATAGAAACTTGGATACTGAGGGCATTTAGGATGGACTACTCATGTTCTTACAATATGAATATTGCCTCTCTTAGTGAATCCCAGGCTGATAGAAATGTTTACGAATTTGATCTGTCTTTATGGACATTGTTGAAGCACCTAGCAGAAATCCACCCACGAGAAGTCTCGGAGCAATTTTCTCTTCCACTGGAAACAGTGGAAGCACTTGCGGATGCTACAAAGCATCAATTAGAGCTCTTATCATCAGGTGTAATCCTTTCTTTTAAGCTTTCCTCGCCAGAAAAAATCTATATCTCACACTTGGAGCAATCCTTCGATCAAATTTGTTTGACGCCTTCTTCTGACTCTGGATTTGGGGCTGCATATTGGCTGCTTATGGGAAAAGTGTCACAGCAAGACATTAATATTGCAGCGCAAACTTTCGGGGTCTCAGTCAACCTTACAAAAATCGTATCTCAAGCCTCTGATAATCAACTAAGAAACTTAGCATGTAGCCAGGACATGCCATTTTCGATCAGGTTTTCACCTGAGCTGGTGAGAGAAATTCTGGACAGTGACGAACAAAGGGTTACACACCTCATTTTAAAGAAGCATCAACAATCTATAACTACAACGGGAGGCGGCAATGAGTTGTAATTCAAACTCTTTGGCCCGATGGATATCGGCTAGGAACATGGCTTTGGCTGGATACATTACCAAGATCATCATGGTAGAAACAGGACTTACCTACAAGCAAGTACGTAGAATGTACAAAGAGCTAGAAGATGAAGGTCTTGAAATTTGCAGGAAGAGTAGAACTGCGCGTGGAGGTGCAACTTTGATTCATAGCCATACATCAAAGATTGAAGCGTCTCTATTGATGCAGCTTTATTACAATATAGCTGGCGAAGCGGCCCTTCGTTCAATAAACATTGATGCACTCCATGTGGCTTACCAAATGTATTGCGCTATTAGAAATGAGACGCCTGGAATGAAAGGAACTCGTTGGCAGATGCTCGACATCACCGATGCGTGGTGTTTAGCCCAAGAGCTGCGTTCTGGTGAAGCTATGATAGAAACTTGTCATAGCTGCAAGTGCAACTACTTCACATCAGTTAATCAAAGAACAAGTGTGGATTGCCCTTTCTGTAAAAACCAAGCATGTAGCGGAAAAAATGAAGAAGAATCGCTCACCCATGAAAGCAACTATTCTTATGCTTGATTTGCTCATTGATTAAAAAAGGGGTGAGATTTCTCACCCCTTTTCTATTGGAACAACGCTCTATTTACAATCTGCGTCATACACTTTGCAGCAATTTACCTTTCAACCCATTCCTAGCTTTGTCTAACTTATTATTTTTCTCTTCAACCTGCTCTTCAAGTGGAGGGCTAAAGTGTTGGACTGTAGTCATTGCCCCACCTCTAAGAGCATACATACCTAACATAGCTAAACATCTAAGACGGTCACAACGTTCCTTATGATGCATTTGAGATAGCTCTTGATAAAGCTCGGGAAATGCCTGCTCTGAGACTTTGAAATTACTAATTTTCCCATCCCAATCACTACTAGCCATATGTCCCCCTTAACTAGCCGCAGAACCAAAAACCACGAGCATTCGATGCCACTGCGTTGGAAGGAACCACAACCTTTGAATGAGGGAACAGTTCTTTTGCAGCTTCTTTGTAAGCCGAAGCTCCTCCACCAGCAAGCAACACAGCATCAGCAGCCATACCTTCTTCACGCATAGACTTCTTCATAGGCGTTAATGCATTTGGAGCAACCTTAGACGCAGCCTTATCGAAGTACTCACTAAGAGGAACTTTCGAACCGTGTAGAAGCAATTCTTTCTTATTCGAGCGGATAGCTTTTTCGATTTTTTCTAATCCAGGTCCCGTACCATAGTCCTCTTGTATTAGTCTATTTAGTTCCTGTAGAAGAATAGACATTGCTTTCAGAGACGTACCAGAAGATTGATAACGTACCTCCCCCTCTTCGAGAGCGACCCAATCAACACTAAAAAACCCAGGGTCAATAACAACTGTTCGACCTTCATTTATGATTTCTAACAGTTCCTCATCATCGCAAGAACTAACCACATCCATATACGCTCCGGCAGGCTGAGGCACGACTACAACTGATTTCACCAGCACCTTTCTTTTAGGTGAAATTTGATGCTCACCAGTAAGACGTTCAACAAGTGCATCTCTCTTAGACTTATCCATAAACTGATCAACAGGAAGACCAGTTACAAGAACATCAATCTCTGAACGTCCGCTCAAAAGTAAGCCAGCTAAAAATAAAGCCTTATACGATTTGGTTGAGGGATAATCACCATGTAACTCTCTTTCCCAACCCTGCAATCGATCTGGCTCTACCCCAGCGACCCATTTTTCTCCGTCTATGTCCACCAGGATACAATTAGACGCGCCTCCCATTAACTGCTGAGGCATAAGCTCTGCTGGCCCAGCGCCTACAGGCAGAACTTCAACCTTAGGCTCTTCCCCCTTCTCTCCGTATGCAAGTTTTAAGTTTGAGTATCCAATATCTAGACCAAGAACAAACATGCCCCACTCCTATTAAATCAAAAAGTAATCACAAGATGGCTTTTAGATGCAATTCAGCCGATGAGAGACAATTTACATCACGACATTTACCAAGACCGCCTCCACAATTGCCCAAAAGGGGCGTTTAGATTGCTTTTCGATTAAAAAAACCAAAAAAAAGCAACAATCGAAGCATTTGCTCAAGACTCTTTAATAACCTCGCTGGTGTATAGTGAAATATTTATGAGTAGAAATCCTATATCTATCTGGATAAAACCGATACATAATCATAAAGATTGCAATATCTAGGATATTGGTAACAAATTATCCAGATAGATAGAGCGTTGACAAAAATAATTCACGAGCTATCGTAAGAGAGTACCTATCTATCTGGATAAAAGAGTTAAATCCTCCAGATAGATAGGTATTTGGATAGGAATTGGTTAGGAATTTTGCTATTAGCCACGCTAAAGCCAGCTCAGGAGCCTAAGAAATGAGTACGGATAAAACCAGTAAGAAGGCAAATATAGACTGGGATCTTTTGTTAGATCCCAAAAATGAGGATGAAAGATCTGAACTGTACCTTGATGACATTGAAGCAATATCAAGAGACTTTGTTCTAGAGATACAAACCGCACTAGAGCAAGAGATGAAAGTTCTTATCGTTGAAGCAAAGAAAAGAGCAGACGTACATTGGGCATCAAACAGAATAGCCAGAGAAGAAGAGGACGAAAATAATCAATGGCGATTCGGAACTAGGGCAAGAATGAATGGAAGAAGCCTATCTGCCGAATGGTTTTTAAACCGTTTCAAGCCAGATCCAAAGGGGGGTAAATCCCAAGTGTATTCAACATACCTCAAGAAAGGGACAGGCAATCAATACGACTTGTCAGCATTCAAAAAAGCCACTGACGATGAGTTCAAGTCCATAAAAATGACCGAAGAATACTACGCAGTGCTAAGACAACGCTCAAATGTACTAATGAAGATCCGTAGGCTTCTGAATGACTACGAAAAACTTATTGATAAGCGAAAGGTTGAACTATAAGAACAATGAACCAAGGAGACCAACATGAATTCTGTATCAGCCACTGAAATGGCAAAATTAGGCAAATGTGAAAAAATGATCAAACGATCACGAGTGAGTAAAAGGATCAACGAGAGAGCGCCTAGAAAGCTCTCTAACGCTTTTAACGGAACCAGTGATACATTGCGAGGTGAATTTGCTCACTTCTCCTATGAGAGTGCCACACAGCGCTTTATGACAGACAAACAAGTTAAATGCCGTCGTGTGCTGCAACTATGTTTAAGCGGTGCGTTCGCTATGGGATTGCTATCACTAGTAGCTTTATACGCAAGTTAAGCAAGGGTAATTTGCACTCACAAGACACAGAGGAATTGGTGTTAGTACAAAACTTATCCACTTTTTCTGTGGATAAAAACATCATTTGTCACCTCACAACAAACCTTACTGATACACAGAATTTGCACGTTGTTAAGAGCAGCATTGAGACACAGCAAAGGTTTTAATGTCAGAGTCGAAATAATGGCTTACATCCTCTCGGCTTACTTCCATTAGGTGATTACCCCCAAACACAACGCTGCCCTCTACAAATCACCAATCGGATACTAAACATGATTGCCAGGTAAAATTCGAACGAGACGAGAGCTCTAACAATGTCACAGCAGAACATAGCGTGACAAAACACAAATGACGCACCAGAACACACCAAGCCAATTAACATACAGACCCGATCAGTTAACCGATCGCGCCTTATGTCTATGAATCAATATCAAACCTACCCCAAAACCAAATTAGGGAGCTCTACCAATTAGCAACCTAAAAGACTCCAACAGTGCAGGTCCTAGAGTTAACGAAACCACTTGCTGGTCTTACGTTAATCCAGAAAATCAATGTGTATACTTGCCTTGCGGCCAGCTCAGAAGTTCTATTCTCAAGTATTGCGAGCTTTATTACCTTTGCAAACGCGGTATCCAGCTCACTATCGCCATACGATGAACGTCATAAAAAATGATGCAGATATGAATGTCTTGAAGATACCGAAGGATTTATGTAATGCTTGGTACTACCTAGTTGTGTTTCCTTCGGTCCATAGGAACTGCTTTGGTGAAAGCAAAGAAGATAAATAGCACTAGAGGCTAATCAATGAATTAGAACCCGGTTTGGTGATGTTTCCGAGCACCGAAATAACATCACACATCGAATCAAGACCGGATAGACAACTCAGAACCATTACTCGCCATAACCTCCACAATACCAAACAGAGCTAACGAAAGAACAAACACTCCAGCAAGCAGTAACATAAAGTACCCTATCTCTTTGACTGCGAACTTGAGAGCTGACAACAGAGAGACCTGTTTGCCGGAAATCTTTGAGTAACCCCACTGAAATGCCAGGAACGAAGCTAGGCCGCAAAACGCAACTATACCTGCAACAACCAGAGGTTGTTCTATCAAAACATCCTTATTCAGAAAGCCTTTTGAAATCGCTACTGAGAACAATCTACCAATCAAAAACCCAGCCCCCACAGCCACTCCACTGCGAATTAAGACGACCTTAAAAGACTGGGAATAACTTAGCGTTGTTCCGTTAGTACGCCGAGAAGTGTATTGCACCACCAGCGTGGATATAGCTAATCCAAAGAAAGTAATAACGACAAATTCCATACAAGGCTCTCCAAGCCAATTCTGAGCGTCCAATAAAAAGCATAGGACACTGATTTTCTTTAATCGACCGTACTGACATTTACTTTAACCAGCCGTGAATTAGTGTATTGCATCATCTTTATAAGGTCATATAATGAGCTTAAAAGGCAAACCGAAAACGGACTTGGCTTTTCAATGTGAAATATCGAAAAGCAACCCAAAGACGACATTTAGATTGAATGCTGGGTATGCATAAAAATAGATTGAATGCCGTCAAGAAAAGCAAAGTGCCTTTAAGGTAGTGTTTTGATAGATAAGGTAAAGTTGCATTGTTCACTAAAGGAACACAAAAGCAACCTAAAAACAACTTAGGAGTTAGGTAATGATAAATGGAAAACTAATAGGTTTAGGCGTGTCAATAATGTCGGTAATAATGACTGGTTGTGCGTCAACTTCCCAACCAGTGTCATACGATGAATCACACAGTCGTGCATATAACATCGCGCAGGCTGGTGGATTGTACGATGTAAGTGACAAATACGTCCCAAGAGAGAATTACGAGTCTTTGCAATTTGCAGGCAGCGCTGCGACAAACTCTCTTTTGTTTACCTCCTCCTTCGGTGCGAACCTAGATTTAACATCAGGGTTAGGATTGGGGCTTGTCACCTCTCTTTTAGAGCAGCCCGACACAACATCCAGAAACAGCGTAATTGCATGGATGCCAAAGTCCGAAGCGTCATCCACCAAAAATGCTCAAGAAAAACTTTTGTCTGAAATGAAAACGGCCATTGAATCAACGCTAGAAGAAATGGGATTAGAGTATGAAGCAACAAATGGCAATTCCGAACGCAAAGTAGAGTTCTACTTTCACAGTGAAGAGTACGGTTGCCCCATATACAAACCAGGCATGACAAATGTGGATCTCTGCTACATAGCAACCGAAGTCTTTGAGCCCCGCGAAGCAAAGGCCCCTAGCTTTGTCGGAGTCGATGAAATTGATTCGTATGCTTTTGAATCAAACCACAGTGTTTACTACAACCGATTCCGAGTTACTCCCGGCAAAGGTAGCCATGTCCCAAGCGACAAAATATATTCACTTGTAAGCGGAAAACTTCCCTCTTGGGCTTATGTTTACGTAGCATCTGGGAACATACAGGTAGGTGAATCTAAATTTAAAACGCCTTATCTACTCGACAATGGCGAACCTCTATTGTTCATACACCCAGAGAACTAATTAGCTCTCCCCAAGCATTTTGCTTAGGGAGATTGCCTTTTTCAGGAGGTAGACATGCAGCAGCAGAAAGAACAAATTACACGCTCAACAATTTCATATAGAAACAAAAGAGCTAAAGAACAAATCCAGCACATACTCCAACTTGCCGAAAGGATTACCTCTGACGTCGAAAAGGAAAAACGAGAGTCCATGCATTTGTGTTTATGTTGCTATTACGCTCGTTCTCAACGAATAGGAGGAGCTGCGATAACATCAAAACCTTGTGGTGTTTGCGAAGAAACAATGCAGTTCGGCTCAACTGCTACTGATGCAGTCTGCGACAGCTGTGCAAAGGAACAGGGGTTATGTAAACAGTGCGGAGCAGACATTGAATTGGCGGAAAGAAGAAAGCCGTACCCTTTTGAGAATGAGATAAATAAAAAGGAACTTTCAAATGATCAATGAGGAATGGTTTTCTGAATTAGAAACAGTTCTGTTTGTGTTGGAGGACTGTCAGGTTGACTGTGATGGAATGACTTATCTAGTAAGCCATCTTCTGAAACAAGCCAACGTTGAACACTGTTGCATGTTCGGCTATGTAACAGAAAAGTCGTCAGGAGACGTAGTAACCCCTCATTGCTGGATTACATTGCCAGGAGACTACATCGTTGATCTCAGACTTAGAATGTGGCTTGGGGATTTCGATCATATTCCCCACGGCGTATTTAAATCAAGCTGCACACCAGATATCGTCTACGAAGGAAAAGGGCTAAGAGACTCAAATTTAGATGTAGACACCTTAGATATGATGTCTGACGGTAGACTTTCACATGTGAAAGTCCCCTCTTTGCTTCACTAGTGCTCCACCAGCTGCAATAGCCCCTTCTACACGGGGCTCTTCCCTGCCCTAAAAGTCTTTCACGCTACCCCTTCCCTCATACCGAACCTAAATGCTTAGTACTTCCTAAGTGGCTACGTGACAAATATTTAAGGGGCTATATAATGATACTATAAAGTAATCGAGAGTATCTTATGAATATAGTCTTGTTGTTAGTTTCACTGATTGTCGCTCCATTTCTAATTGCCAAAGTAGACCTATGGCGGAAAAAGCATTTGCATGAGGTGCTCAGCTGGTGGAGTGAAGAAAACATGCCAAAAGAGTTGAGAAACGCAACTCTGTTTCTTTGTGAAGAAGATGTGGCAACAACACTACCTGTACCTCTGCATGGAAGAGTTGATCAGGTTTTTTTATCAAAAAAGAAAGTCCTTATCCCTCTGGATACCAAGTTAAGGAAAGATAACAGGATCTTTGAATCGGATGTAATCCAGCTATCTGTATACCGAGTGATTCTTAAAAATCAATACAACTTAGAGGTATCCGATTACGGGTACGTTAGAACGGTTGTCCCACAGCCCGACGGAAAGAACAAGGTTCGTTACATCAGAACAAAGTTACTGAATGAAAAAAAAGTCGTCTCTCTCTACTACAAATATCAGGCTATTAGGCAAGGACTAATAAAGACGTCCTGTTCGTGTGAGGGATTGTTTCATTGAGTTCTCAGTTGCCCTTATTGGGCATGTTGCCGTGAGAAGCTTTTGCTGTTTATCCGTTACTCTCATGGCAAAGGAGGGCTTATGCCATTAACAAGAATCAATAAAGCAATGATGTTGCTGATATCTATCGGCGGAGTAATTGCTGGTCTTGCAGGTAAACCTATCGTCGCCTGTACAGCATTAGGGGTAGTTCTTTGGCTTGCGGCCAAGAATGGAGGCTCAAACTCCATCATAGAAATCCGCAAAAAAGCAGCCAAATCAGCGTTCGACAATATGGATCTTGTCATTGATAACAAACGCTGGCTCGGGAAGGATGCAACGGTTGTTAAGGTTTCAAACATCACTGCGGCCAACGAGATAAAAGTGCCTTGGAACCTACAAATTCTTGCTAAATCGGTCAGAGGCACTTGGTTCACTGTAGATATGAGTGTGATTGGGAAAGACCAAATCCTAATCATGGCAATTAATGAGATTGATGAAAGCACAGTCAAGCGTCTGTTAGCGAATGATCACGACTTATACCGTCAATACTTCGGTGAACCAGAGTTGGCGTAAGGAGCGAAATGTGGAAAGAACTCAAACACCAGAAAAAAGTGAAGAAAACCTTAGTAACAAGCCATTGAATCAAGCTGGCTATGCTCAATGCCTGTTTATCCTTATCCAATCAGTGCTTTTCCCTGAGCTTGGCGCTGGTGGAGCAATGATCGCTGCCTTATGTGCAATGATGCCTTGGATGGTTATGTACGCTAAAAAAATGCCAGCACGAGTATTCGGTATGGTCATGGCATCTCTACTGCTAACCCCCTTCTATTCAATGCTATGCCTATTTGTCTTGAAGGTCATTGGAGTTGGAGTGTAGTGCGCATGGATCTATTGGCCCCATTCCTAATATCCGACTTGGAGAGACATGGCGCGAGTCAAGAGCTTATTCGTAATGCACAAAGCTTAAAACACTCGGCTTTCCGTTATAAACAAAAAGATATTGAAGAGCTGTCCAGAAAGCTTGGTATAGAAAGCCAGGAGTTGATGGATGGGCATGTTCAATATATGACTTCAAGATTCACGAGGAAAATGAGCGGCATCATTTCATCATACCTAATGAAAGATACCGGACATTTCGCTATTCAATGTACAGAGCTTTGCCGAGAAGCAGAAGCACTTAGCCTTAAACGCAACCGCGAAGGAAAGCTGGTTCCGTATAGTGCAGCAAATGCTGTGGCTGTTGATCGAATGCTTGATGTCGTCATAGCCAGGGCAACGGAGCTTAAAAATAGAATAGCGGATGAGTTCTTCAACGCAGAAACTAGCTCTGTCTTCATAGAACAAAGAGAAGCTGGCACATTTTGCCCAGAAAAAAAGACTAAAAAACGTAAAGCAAGGCGAAGAAAGAGTTCACCTATTTACGTCAAAGGAAAACCCTACGCTAGTTTAACCGAACTGGCCCAACAAACTGGTAAAGCAGAAAGGACTCTCTATTCAAGGATTAGGGATAAAGGGCTATTAAAAGCCTACCAAACCAACACTATGACAGATGAGAACTGGAACTCAGTCTTATCTGAACCACCAGCTCCAAACAAGGGCCCAAAGGCGGCCAACAAACCTATCACCTATAAAGGTGATTCCTACCCCACGTTAAACCATCTAGCCGAAGCCGCTAACTTAACGTACTCGGCTCTCTACCAGAGACTTCGACATCGAGAATTATTGGAAAAGGCACGATGTAACGAGCTTTCAGATATGGACTGGGAAAAGGTACTCAACGCTATTCCCCCTAATCGAAAAGCCGATGTTGAAATTGTGATAAATGGCAAGGGATACCCTTCCGTTGCGGCAGTCGCTACTAATTTCGGGTTAGCGGAATCCACGTTATCAGAGAGGTTAAAACAAGCCGACAAACTTGAATTAGCGAAAGAGAACAAATTAACCGAGGAAGAATGGGAGCTGTTTCTGGTTCCACCTCACCCAGGTCGAAAACAAACCACAACTAAGGAATAAACATGAGTGAAAACAATAAACCAGAAGCATGGGAAAAAGACATGATTAAAGATCTGGTCTTTACCCTCCATAAGGAACAGGTAAAAGACAGAAGATGGCGAAGAGGGATTCAGTTGATTCGCTCCCTTGGCTTTGTCCTTATGATAGTTGCATTTCTAACCGTAGCTTCAAATCCAGGAGGACTACCTTGGCAGACATCCAAAGCTGACACTCCACATGTTGCATTCATTAATATCAAAGGAGAAATCGCTGCGGGTTCACTTGCAGATGAAGATCATCTAATACCTTCCATTCAGGCTGCTTTCAAAAATCCCCATGCAAAAGCTGTCGTTCTACGAATAAACAGTCCTGGTGGAAGCCCTGTGCAAGCAGGTCGAATATACGAAGAGATTCAAGCTCAAAAAGCAGAATACCCAGAAAAACAAGTTATCGCTGTAATTGATGATATCGGTGCATCTGGTGGCTATTACATCGCCGTGGCCGCAGACAAAATTTATGCGGACAAAGCAAGTATGGTTGGCTCTATTGGTGTCATCAGTTCTGGCTTCGGATTTACCGGGCTCATGGAAAAATTGGGTATTGAAAGACGAGCTATAACATCTGGTGAAAACAAAGCTTTGTTAGACCCATTCTCCCCTCTTTCAGAAGAGATAACTAGCTTCTGGAAGGAAGTGCTATCGAAAACCCACCAGCAGTTCATCGAGCGAGTAAAAGAGAGCCGTGGTGAACGACTCAAAGCCGATCCAAAAGTGTTCTCTGGATTGATCTGGAATGGAGAGCAAGCACTTGAGATTGGGTTAATTGATGGTTTAGGAAGCCTACACTCTATTTCTCGCAATGTTATAGAAGAAACAAACCTCGTTGATTACTCACCAAGTGAAGACATCGTTAAGCGCTTAACACAACGCGCAAAAATGGAAGCTTCAACCCTGATTCATGAATTGGCAACTGTAAAAGTTTACTAAGGACAAAATGTAATGTCAGAACAAACCACACCACAACAACAAAAATCATTCAGTCCAATGCAGAAAAAGCTACTGGCCGTTGGTGCTGCTATGACCCTAATTTTGGGAGCGTCTGTCGCTACAGTGGGATATCAAATTTACCAGACCAAAGAGTTGCTCATTCAAGAGCGCGATTCTCTCCAGTCGAAGATTACTCAACTAGAAAGTGACTATCGCTTTAAATCAGAAGAGCGCTTTAACAATGCAGTTCAAAAAGCACTGGAACATTTCGTTCAACAGAAACGCGAACAGGATATTCAGGCTAAATACGCAAAATACGAATCAGCTCCCGAACAAGTGCCTGACGATAAACGCATATATGGAAACCTGAACGCTCGATTCACGCTGGTGGAATTTTCTGACCTGGAGTGTCCGTTCTGCAAAAAATTCCACGACACACCAAAAGAAGTGGTGGATGCAAGTAACGGGAATATCAACTGGCAATGGAAACATCTGCCATTGAGTTTTCATAACCCAGCGGCAGAAAAAGAAGCGTTAGCAGCGGAATGTGTTGCTGAACAAAAAGGCAACCGTGGATTCTGGGTGTTCTTAGACGAAGTATTTGCCAAATCACAAGGCAATGGTGGTGGAGTGCCTAATTTGGCAGAAGTTATTGAGAGTGTTGGTGCCGATGCTTCCCTAGTTCGAGAGTGTTTAGCTTCTGGCCGTTACGACCTGAAAATAGCAGCAGATGTGAAGCAAGCTACTGAAAATGGCATTTCAGGTACACCAGCGACTTTCATCGTAGATAACCAAACTGGGAAAACTCAGCTTATTCGTGGGGCACAGCCATCACAAGCTATCGCGGCCATCATTCGAAAAATGATGATTGAATCCGAAAACAACTAACAACAGAGGATGTAATTGATGTTAAGAAGAACAGCTTTAGCAGCTGCTCTACTATCAGTGTTGGCAGGATGTGGTGGTTCCAGTGGAGGCACTGGAACTACTTCCAATGGCAATGGTAGTGAAAGCAATAACCAAGACAACTCAACAGAAACAACAACGGTCGCTAAGCGAGAATGGCAAAAAGAAGTGTTACTGAGCTCTCCAACAAGAGATGCAACACTTCCTGTCATCCAGCTACAAAACGAAAATGGTTCGGCTGTTCTATACAGTGCCTGGGTCGAAGAAGCCAACAATGACAAACCGGATGAGCTATATGCTTCTGTAGCCCCTATCGAAGACTATGCGAATGGCAATGTACCTAACAAAGTCAAGATAAGTGCCGATATTGGTGAAATACTAAGATCAGACTGGCAACCATTCATTGTCGATGAAAACCACTACAAGAGCTCTGTTCAAATGAGCCTTTCAAATCATGGTAATGCCTATATTACATGGGTACAGAGAGACAATAGTAACAACCAGAAACTGAACGTTTCCTATTACGACGCAACAACACAAGAATGGTCCCCACCATTAGAAGTTGATCATGTACTTATGACTGACGCGGCAGCTACGAATGAGGAAAGTCGAGTAAAAATCACCGACAACACTCTCTTCACTGACCCGTCAGGACAAAGCATCGTTATCTGGCAAACTCCGATTTTTGGCTCCGATACAAATGCATTGGCAATAGCCTGGTTAAGCAACGACGGCACAAAAGCCAATATCATTGCAACGACAGAACTTTCGAGAAATATAAAAACAAACAGTGACGGTGAAGTTAAAAGTGCTATCTCGATACATTCAGTAGAAACTTCTCCTGGCGTACTTGAAATCCTAAGTATCGAAAAGGGCGCTGATGATGAAAATGATGTCCTAGCCAAACATACCGTCAAACTTGGTCCATTCAATACGCCTGTAGTGGAACGCAGCGTTATTGATGATGATGGAGTCAAGAGTGGTTTAGCATCTATCAACACTAACCTTACTAGCTATGCGCTATGGTCTGAAAGCCGAGGGTCGGGTTCTTCTGACCTAATCGGCGTAACATGGCGTAGTGACAACAATGGTTACTCTCCTATCTCAGGCATTCCCAATATAAGTGCCGATGCAGGGCAAGCTAGCTTAACCAGTACCAATGGAGATGTTCATGCTGTGTGGCGTCAACGCGACAATGTTGTTGGCAATACCATCAGAACAGAGAAGCTAATGTTTGCCACATTAGAACAATCCATAGCAAGTAACGTCACAGAGCTCAATTCAAACGGTGCTATATATCCACGTTTGTTTTCTGGAAATGACGACAAGTTATATACAACTTGGAATGGCGAGTACTTCCATATCAAAGAGGCATACATCGAATCTGGAGATATCCATTGGCAAGAAACATATCGTCCATCCTGTGACCCAACAACAGCGATTGATGACCTCTTGTGTGGTCTAGGTGTGCGGGAACGGTACAGCGCGATGGTCGATGGAGATTATGGTGCAATGTCATGGCTGAAAGATGTAAATGGCACAAAGTCAGTATTTATCTCTATCAGCACAAATTGACTTTCACATGTGAAAGCGGCCCCAGTAATTGGGGCCTTTTTGATTGGAGACTACTAAGTCCCCATCCAAAAAGGGCTTCTGGTTCAACGATGACAGTATCCGTCACAGCTATGGATCGGAATTAAATGAAAAAACAACCTAAAAACAACTTTCACATGTGAAAGTGGAATAGGTAAGGAGTGTTATGAAACCACAAATGATGATAAAAATGGCAGCAGCCTACATGATGGCATCAGCTGTAATTTGGAGTGCTGGAGTATGGTTACTAGAACTACCCTCGCCTCTTGGTACTCAAACATGGACGACGTGGTTGGGAGGTCCAATTTTAGTTCTAGTATGCGCATCTTTCATTTCGTACTTGCTTGTAACCTATCACTCAACTGGATTGCTCTTCACTAAAATTTGGATGCTGTGCAATGTCTGCTTGTCTGGGTACAGCCTATTCATGACGTTCAATGATCTAATGCTGGCTGGTGGATGTTTAGCGATTCTCTTAGGGTCTCTTTGGTTCTTGAAGGAACTGGAGCGACCAGAAATGAAAGGGGCCTATACCGCTATTTCGGCATTACACAAACAAATGTGGAATGCTCTATCAGGACAACAGTAAGGAATTAATCATGCTTAAAAAAATTCTAACTACCACCCTTCTCTACTTCGTTTTTAATGCACCAATTATGGCTGAAACCTTTTATGGGAAGGTGGTACGAGTCAGCGATGGTGACACTATAAAAGTCCTCACAGATGCCTCATGCACTGGCACCTATCAGTGTACCGATGGTAAAAAAGAACACCGTATTAGACTTGCAGAAATCGACACACCCGAGTCGAAACAACCCTGGGGAAAGAAAGCAAAACAAGCCCTTCTTTCTATAGTGGGTGGGAAAGTCGTTCGTGTAGAACAAACCGACGTTGATCGTTATGGCCGCATTGTTGGTCATATCTACGTCGATGATTTGTGGGTAAACGGACAACTGGTAAAAACGGGTAACGCATGGGTATACAGGCGGTATGCAAAAAGCACTGAACTGTTTTCTTACGAGCAAGAGGCAAAACAGAATGGTGTAGGCTTATGGGCATTGCCGGAGGCAGAAAGAATGCCACCTTGGGAATGGAGACGTAAAAAGTGAAACTATCCATTAACAACCAACTGGGTAGGGATGTAAGCACATTGGCTTTGAATGTATTTGGTATTTTTGTCTATATCAGCCTGATCCGGATATACCTCCACCAGCTGACGCTTCCAGAGCCACTACTTTTTGCTCTTATGTTCTCCCTTGTATTCAATATCTACTATGAGTTTAAAGCGGGGATATCCCGCTTAACCCATGTAAGAATACTGTGTACCATCATTATCTTTTGTGTTGCGGCATTCCTTGCCCAAGAGATTAGAGGTGTCTATCTAACAACTATGACCGAACTTACAAACTACGAGAACGCAGAAGAACTCATAGGGCAAGAGTACTTAAAAGCTGCTCAAAATAGAGTTGTTGGTTACGGTGGGTGTTTTGCAGTTGGTTTGGTAACGGCGAGAATGTTGCTCTACAAAATCTTAGTTAACGTGGCAAGTAGAGTTTTGGTATTGCCTAACTATCGCGGTAACGTTTGTCCAATGTGCCAGCAACCGACACAAATCCACTAAATCCTCAGCCGACTTTCACATGTGAAAGTCGGTACTTCATCATATCACCTGACGATAGAAGCCCTTTCTCCACAAAGCATTTCATCAAAGACATACTCAAAAAAAATCGCTCTCGCTCACTAAGGTTCAAAATGTTGGCGTTATGCATTTCACGATATGCAATTACCGTCATCATACTTGCTTCAAGCGGTTCTGCTTGGCCTATTACTGCTTTAATGTCTGGCAGGCTATCTAGATCCACGCCAGGCACAGCTTCGTGCAGTGTATTTAATTTAAACACTAATATTTACCCAATAAATAAGTTGCTTTCAAAGGTTCACGATAAGTAATAGTTAATATAGTAGATCTTATCAATGAACATAAAATGTTCTGTCAGAACATCGCAAGGATCTCATTATAGATAAAGAAGATCCAACTCGCACTTTCACATGTGAAAGTCTGTGGCATAAGTTGGCAGGAATCTCATATTTTACAAAACGTTACCCTAGCTAAGTCGCCATAAACTCAACAATGAATCACTTTAAAGAGCTCCCATTATCCAATTAGTTCAATTCCATCGAAGAGATATACCGACATCTCTACAGGATTTAGATATTGCCATTTCATTTAAAGAACTATAAAATGATTCTATGAATTATTAATATTGGTCTGGAGCATAAATGAAACCAAACATGCAGGGGCAGCTGGAGCTTTTCCATGTGGAAGAAGCTTATGCACAAGCTGATGGTCCAATGACCAATGCCGAGCTATATGCGAAGGTAGCAAGTATAGCCGGGCTATCAGAGGCTGAAATCAATACTAAAGCCGAAATCGGCAAAGCCAAGGCACAACACAGCCCTATCAAAAGAAAAATTCGTTGGTTTCAGCAAACATTAAAGTCCATGAATATCATCCAAAAAGTGGACGGTGAGCGTGGCGTATAGAAGCTGGCAAACAAAAATAAAAAAGGGCTTCATGAAGCAATGGGCGAAGTAAAGCTTGTCGCATATTCAACAAATCTAGGCATCGCTATTTGGGGAAATAGCAAAAAGGTATTCACAGAGCTTGGAGAACCGATCCACCTTTGTGTGACATCCCCTCCGTATCCTTTAAAAATCGAGCGCGGGTATGGGAATGTTAGTGAACAGGCATGGGTGGACTTTATCACCGAGTCTTTGGAACCAATTGTAGAAAACTTGGTGCCAGGGGGTTCTGTGGTACTCAACGTGAGTAACGACATTTTTGAAAGTAAACGCCCTTCGCGTTCAACTTACCTTGAACGTATGGTCTTAGCTCTAAATGATCGATTAGGGCTTTCATTAATGGACCGTTGGCCCTGGATAAACACATCCAAGCCACCAGCTCCAACCCAATGGGCTTGCGTTAACCGTATGCAGCTTTGTTCCGCGTGGGAACCTGTTTACTGGTTTACGAACGATCCAGACCGAGTTCGCTCTGATAACCGAAGAGTTTTGGTAGAGCACACTGAGCAACATAAGAAATTACTCGAACAAGGGGGCGATAGTCGTATCGCTACTTACGGTGATGGTGCTTACCGATTAAGAGGGAATGCCTTTTCCAATAAAACGCAAGGCAAGATCCCTAAAAACATAATCCAACGAGGTCATCGTTGTGCTGATACATCAGCAGTAAGGAAGATAGCCAAGGAATTGGGTTTACCACCACACCCTGCAATGTTTCCTACAGACATTCCATCATTCGCTATTGAGTTCCTAACCAATGAAGATGAGCTGGTGGTTGATCTCTTTTCTGGTAGCAATAAAACCGGACTGGCAGCGGAGAGAGCGGGGCGACGTTGGGTTGCATGTGACTTAATTTTAGAGTACGTGCGAACACAAGCTGAGTTGTTTAGCTCGTTTGCTGGCTTTTGGATGAATCCTGCTTTGGCCTGTGTCGGTCGAAGTGTTAAATAAACTCGTGATTACTGGAGAGTACATTATGAACAAACCTTCAAACACACCAAGCACACTGGTTGTATCCATGCTTTGTATTTTAGTCCTGGCTCTGGAGTTTGCTGCTGTAACCCATTTTACTGGTTCTACTTCACCTTTAGATTGGGATCGCATCACGCTTATCTCCGTTGCTTATTTAGCCGCAAGCACCATCTTAGGTGCCACATTTTGCTTGGTTAAAAGCAAGTTGCGTTTCAATACTCTGCAACATCAAAAAAATCTGGGATAGCAAGAATGCCAGAGCAATGTGATAAAGCAGGACTAAGCCGTTGGTGCAATAACCAGGATGTTCGACAGGTTCAGCAAAGGGCCTGTCGTACATATGTGTAGTGAGTATGATTTCGACCATGCTGTTGGTTATATCGTTCAAGTACGAGAGAAGCGTGACGCATATGGCTCTGAACAATATCTTGTGCGTCATCCAAATGGAGAGCTACACACACATGAAAACCAATCCTTCTGGCTACTAAACGAAGAGCATCAAGGGCAAGCTTTAGCTTTATTTGCCCAAAAGCCAACAGAAGAGGGGAGCGATACTGTTTACACGGTAGCCGAAGGTTTTCCAGAATCCGGCTATATCATTCCTTTTAAAAAAGGTGCGCCAGAGAGCGAAAATCAGCATCTAACTATGGCAATTACTATCACGGAGAACAAATAGAATGGACCCTAAAAAGAAAGAGCTTGCGGAAATGTTCATTCAGAGTTGTATTGAGCAAGGCTTAACTATGGACGAGTCAGCTGAATTGTCAGCTCATATACTCATATCAGCTGTTAGTGCAAACGGGAAAAGTCATACGAGAATTGAGATTGCCAATCTCGGCTCAGTGGAAGTAGATTGCTAAGGGCTCTAGGAGGCAAGGATGGCTCCTAGAGAATGGCAAATCCATTGCCAGCGATATCAAAGTGTTTGTTCTTCATCACCAGACCAGAAGAAGGATTAACTATAAACCGTTGCTTTTTAATAGCAGGAGTATTTGGAACGCGCTTGATTGAAGCTGTGGCCGAAAAAACAACAAACGCCAAAAGAGCAACTACGGCAACCTGCCATGAAAAGTAAGCTACGCCAGACCAAAAGACGACCATTACTACTGCATTTTTATGAACAAGCCTAAGCAGAGGCATCAACCAGAAAACAACCGCTACGCTGATTACAGCCAAACCCCATTGATTATCGTTAGTTTCAATCATAGCAACGCCAAGAAGAATCACTGCTAAAGCAACTAGGTTAAGTATGTGTCTCATTTTTCGTCTCCTTAATTGACTCTGGAAAGCTATCTCGGCATCACCGTCAAGCCCTCATTCAATTCAACTTACACTTCCATAATATCATGGAATTAAAAAATGCAACCGTGACCCAGAAACACGCTTAGCCCACTTTCACATGTGAAAGTCTTATGTAGCAATGCCTAAGAGCGTGATCTGGCTTTTCCTAAAATTAAGGTATGGTCGAACATTTCCTAAAATTAAGCTATAACGTGAAATGTAAAGCGTTCTATTGTCCTTTTTTAAGGTATAAATCACATCTATTTGGCTTGTTTTCCTCTTTTTAAGGTATGTGGTATGCTTCAAAAAAACATTACGGTATTAAAAAATGAGTAGTAACACAGACAATTTAGAAGGGTATTTCCCTGCTGAGATAGTCAACGAGGCATTTGGCAGCAGGCCATCGACTACTACGTTAATGGATTGCATCTTTTTGCCAGGTAGAATTCCGCGAGACTTAATTACAAGGATCAGTGGTAACAAGGCTGAACTTGAGCAACAGCTACTGGCACAAAAGCCTCTTCTATCCACCAGCTTGTCAAAGCCATACTGGAAGAAGGGGACTAATAAACGTGAATTCGATGCCGTTAGAATCGACGTATACAGTGCTGTCTGCTTGGCCGATGACAGACATCTACTGGAAGGGATCGTTAGTGTAGGGGGGATGTACGTAGACCTATCTGGCTTAACGCTTCGCCAGGCTATTGAGCTCGCGCAGATTAATGTCGAACTGGATAAGTTGTCACACCAATACCACAACCTTCTCGATACAAAAATGTTTAGTGGGGTATACGACTACTTCCTTTGTGACTTCACAACACTGTTTGAGTTCTTGAACCTGAAAAATCAAAAGGCCAACAAGAACACAGTAATGACAAGACTTCAAAGGCTATCACAAATGTTACTGGTCTTGGATTACGAGAAGGATGGTGAAACGCTACCTCACTACCACACGCGAATGAAGCTGGTGGACAGCAACTACATTCCATTGCTGGTTCTGGATGGGATTAAAAATAAAGGATCTATCAGGGCAGATACGATCACTCACTTCATAGTTGGAGTGCATAAGACTTTCACTGCGTCTTTGCGACAAGAGGGAGCTATTAGCCGGAAACGTTTTTTAAAAGTCTACCCGCAGCTAACGGGCAAACATGCTGTTACTGACTTCTGTAAATATATTGATGCTCATAAGCGTGAATATGTACATGGTAAGTATCTGAGTCACCTTATTAAAGATTACTATGCCAACAAGGTTAGAGTGTCTAAACAGCATCTGAGTCGCCATATCAATAACACTATGGCCGAAGTCATTTTGAAAAAGGATGTGTTATTGCGAGATTTCCGATTGCTACTCCAAGAGAAAGTACGTGACGATGGTAAGCAAGATATTATGCTGTTGTACCTGGGCGATGAAGAGAAAGAAGAGGTAACGACATGACAACAACACTCCACAATGAGGATGTTATCGCTCTAAGCGAAGAAGACATTAATGAAAGTTTAGCCAATTCCAACAAAGAACAGATTTTGAAAGGTTTGTTTCGAGGCAGTGTCGGATTTCTGATCGCTCCACCTGATTCTGGTAAGAGCTATTTGTCTTTATCAATAGCTTATGAGATGGCTTTGCCAGAGTACCCATTAATTGGTGTACGGGATGAGGAAAACAAAGTGCTTAGAACTTTGATATGGCCGATCGAAGATTCCTTGCCCGGAACACTTCCGCGTATCAAAGCACATTTGACTGAGTTCTCCACCAGCATCAAAGACCGATTAAAATCGAGCATTGGGATATACAAGCATTCTGATCCAATTTGTAGTTCAGGCTCATCTAAACATACTAAAGAGTGGGAAGAAGCATCCAGTGCACTGGAAAAACTTATTGCCACGGCCAAAGGGTACGACTTGGTAGTTATAGATACATTGCGTGATGCAATTGGCTCAGCTGACGTAGTAGATGATGACTATTACATCAGAATTGCTTTGGAGAGGCTTGCCAATGAAGCGAATGTCGCGGTTCTTGTTGTTCACCATCCGACAAAAGATGTGAGCAGAGGAAAGGAGATAATCAACAGCGTCTCTGGCTCTGGTTTATCTTCCACTCTCTCAAAGTCAAAACTTCATCTGTATTTAGATCAGTTGATAGACAAGAAAGATGGAACGGTACAAGAGACTCGTTTGCGTCATATCAAAGCTAACTATGTGCCTTTTGACCAGCAGTGGAGAAAACCGATAAGGCTGCACTGGAGTAACAATTCACTATTGCACGTTGATCAAGAAGTCGTTATCCAACTTAGAAATGATCAATTAGACGGTGATAGTGATAATGAGAAAAAGCCAGGAGCAGATAAACCAGTTAAAAGACGGTTATCGCGTCTTTCAGAAGAGCCAGGATTGATACACAGAGATGACTCCCTTCTATCTGAGGAATCGAAGCGCTTGGCCCAACAAACCAGTCATGGCCCATTTGGTGGTGGCATGGCATCAGAGCTCTCCGAACTTCGTACTGGTAAGTCCTCCAAGTAATCCAATTCCTTAAATTAAGCTATTGCTTAACGCCTTTTTCCTAAAATTAAGCTATATATACGGATTAAGGCGTTTCCTCATTTTAAGCTTAGATATAGGTGTGTTTCCTAATATTAAGCTATGTGATAGAGATGAACTTCCTAATATTAAGCTTCAATTTCCTAATATTAAGCTTTAGCTTACAGAAACAAAGCTTAAAGTTAGGAAATTTCCTGATATTAAGCTACCTAACACGCTGCATGATCTTATGATCCTATGGATCTATATATGATCAGTAGCGTTCACCGCTGATGCGGCTTCGCTGATCACTCAACTTCGTTTCACTGCTATGAGCAGTAAAACAAAGTCGAGCGATTCAATTAAAACCCGCTTCCATATTAGCCATTGTTTCATGTCTGTATGCGCCCGTATAGGGCAGTTAAGCATGAAGTTAATCTCTTTGATTAAGTTGATAATAGAGTCCGTGTAGAAGGTAATTAATGGACTTTAGAAACCAGTGGATCATTTTCATACTAACTTAATTGCAAGAGCTTGTTTGTTAGCACTTATAGTTCCTAGTGCTGTTTCTGCTCAGTGGCGTATCAATGCCAGTGGTAGTTCAGAAATTGATGCAATGAGATTTGATCTCCCAGAGCAAGCGCATGAATTTTTAAGGGACTATAGAATTAACGAGCTCGCAAGCACACACAGCTATGTGAGTGAAAAGCTATACCCGAGTGAAACGTATAGTGATGGAAGACTAATCTCATGGCTGTGTATGCATCGTAGTGATGCTCCAGGTAGTTATGACCCTGACACTTGTTACTTTGGAGCTCTCTCTGGAACTACACTGACAAAATTCATAATTCCTGGGGAGATGACTGATTCTCCACTTCTCAATAGAGATCTTGGTAAACCAGAGACAGAATTGTGCGTTGGAAACCCTATCAACCTAGCTACTGGTAATAAATATCAGCAAGAAACCGATTATGTAAGCGCTGGTATGGAGCCTCTTGTATTCACAAGACATTACAACAGCCAGTTAGCGTTGAGTGGTAAACAAAGCGATGTTGGTATTGGATGGAGCCACAACTATTCAAACAAAGTGATTTTTGACAAAGAAAGTCACGGAGAGAATATGGTTGTCTTGCATCGGCCAGATGGGAAAGAGTTAGCATTCTACCGGACAAATGCGGTTTGGATGACAACATGGAAAAGTGATGATCGGTTATACAAAGATTCTGGTTGGAGATATCAGAGAGCTGATGGTGTTGTCGAACTATATGATAGTAATGGTCAGTTGATACGTATTGTTCATCCATCGGGAAATGAGCTGGATCTGAATTATACCAACGGTAAGTTAGACTCTGTTTCTGACAGTTTTGGCCGGACTTTAAGGTTTAGTTATGATCAAGGGAAGATCATAAAGATGATCGACCCTGCTGGACAAATCTTCTCTTACGATTATTCGAATGAATTGTTAGTTGCAGTGCATAAACCGGATGCCAATCAGCGACGTTACCACTATGAAGACAGTTTAAACCCAAGCCTTTTGACTGGCCTTACGGATGAAAAGGGAAGCAGATTTGCTACGTGGTCTTATGATCCTTCGGGTCGCGCTGTTCTTAGCGAACATAGCAGTGGTGTTGATAGGACAAGTGTTACATACAACCCTGATGGCTCGGTTACGGTAACGAATGCTCTAGGTCACGAACAACATTATCTGTTTAGTCGTTATAACGGAAAACTAAAGCCTGACAGTATACAGGGTGCTGCATGTACTGGTTTTGCTGGTGGTACGAAGTCGTTTGGCTACGATGCCAACGGTGAGTTGAAGTCTATTATCAATGAAGAAGGCCAATCATTCTCTTACCAATATGACCAAAGAGGACTTGAAATTTCGAGGACAAGCTCGACTGGTGATACGATCACAACACAATGGCATTCAGAGTTCCCAAAACCAACCAAAATTACATCGTCATACTTGGTCCAAGAATTTACCTATGACGACCACCAGCGGCTGTTAACGCTTAAATTGATTGACCGAACCAACTCAGATGTCAGGCAGTGGACATTTGAATATTATCCAGACTCTCTCGGTGTTCCTGGACAACTGAAATCAGTGGATGGTCCTCGGGTGGATGTTGATGATGTAACGCGCTTTGAATACGACGCTCAAGCCAACCTAAGCCGAGTTATCAACTCTCTTGGGCACGTAGTGTCATTTGACAATTACGATGCTCATGGAAGGGCTCAGAGCGTCACAGATGCCAATGGAGTAAGCTACTCGCTTAACTACAACACGTTAGGTCAATTGATTTCTTCTACTGGTCCAGACGGAACTACATTGTACTCTTACGATGAATCAGGACTCTTGGTATCTATCACCTTACCAACCAACAGCACTTTCACTTATGAGTACGATGCAGCTCAGCAGCTTATGGCCGTGATTGATGCAAATGGAAATAGACAAAGCATTAATCGAGATTTACTAGGAAATATTGAGCAAGTTGAGCTGAAAGATAACAGTGGTATTGCTCACTGGAAGCAACTGCATAGTTACACTTTGAATGGTTGGCTTTCGTCAACAACAAATGGAACGGGCAATGTTTATACCTATTCCTATGACAAGACAGCCAACCTGACTGGCAAAGTTGATCCTTCTGGAAATGCTTATGCCTACCGCTATGATGGTTTTAGCAACCTGCTCCAATCAATTGACCCTGTTAACCGCGCCACTGCAATGCAGTATAACGATAATGCCTTAGTAACGAGAGTCACTGATCCAAGAGGGCGGAGAACTTACTATTCATACAACGGATATGGCGATGTTCTCTCAGTACAAAGCCCAGACACAGGCACGGCTCATTACACTTATGACAAGGCTGGAAACCTGATCGGTAAAACAGATGCCAAAGGTCAGGTTTTCACTTATCACTACGACGCGCTTAATCGCCTTTCTTCAATCACTGTGGATGGTCAACCTAATGCTAGTGTGACATTCCGCTACGATGAGCCAGAAGCGCTGTATGGGGTAGGGCAGCTTACTTCCATTACAGACGCTTCTGGCGTATCAAAATACAGTTACACAGCCAGTGGTGAGATAGCCAGCCAAGAACTAATTGTGGATGGCCGCACCTTGTTAACCAATTACACCTATGATGGTGCAGGGCAGTTGGTGAGTATCGAGTACCCGAGTGGCCGCAAAGCGGTATATCAGCGAAATGTAGCTGGTGAGGTCATTGGCGTTACATTGAAGAATGGTGTTAACAGCAGAACATTAGTCTCTGACTTGGTACGGAAACCTTTTGGGCCTGTAACTGATCTGACTCATGGAAATGGGCTTTGGGAAGAGCGCCATTACGACATGAACTATCAATTGGAGTCTGTACAGGTTGCTGGTGCAATGCACCGCAGTTATCTCTATACGGCCAATAGCAATGTCGATTCAATTACAGACTTAATGGATAGTAGCTATAGCCAAACTTTCAATTACGACAAGCTGAGCCGCTTGATTGAGGCTACTGGTGGTTACGGGACCCGAGAGTACACCTACAACTACAACGGCAACCGGACGGCTATCTACCGCGACGGCGTGAAAGATTCGTACAGCATTGTGTTCAATAGCAATCGCCTAACCAAAACAAGTATTGGCTCGATCACCTACAGCTATGATGCAAACGGAAACACGATTGGCCGAGGAACGGATGTCTTTGTCTATGATGCTTTCAATAGATTGACTGAGGCTACGGTCAATGGCGAAACATCAATCTATCACTATAACAGTGCTCATCAACGAGTGAGGAAGTCAGCTGGTGGCGTGGATGTGCTTTATGTTTACGGCCTCGATGGCGAGTTATTGGCTGAGGTGGATGCCGGAACCGGGCAAACCCAGCGCGAATATGTTTGGCTTGACGGCCAGCTGGTGGCTTACCTAGTCGATGGCACCGTCTACCACGTCCATAACGATCATTTGGGTACGCCGCAAGCATTGACCGATGAGACCGGAGCCACGGTATGGAAAGCCAGTTACTCTCCGTTCGGCAAAGCGACTGTCACGACAGAACAAATCAAGTTCAACTTACGTTTCCCCGGCCAATATTACGACGCTGAGACTGGGCTTCACTACAACTGGCATCGCTACTATGACCCGAATACAGGGATGTATATCACCAGTGACCCAATAGGGCTGGCTGGTGGGATTAACACCTATGCCTATGCATTGAATAATCCTGCTATTTACACCGATCCTACTGGTTTATGGGTTCCGCAAATTATTGGGGCAATGGTTAACATAGGCTTTGAAGGATACAGACAATATCAAACTGGTTCGTTTGATGCGGGGCGACTTCTTGTGGCTGGTGCTACGGGGACACTTGGAGGGTTTGGAAGCACTCTAAGGAGAGCTGTATTTTTTGGTGCATCATCAGGCGCTATTGGCAATATGTATATTCAGTTAACTGAAAAGTCTTCTGGTTGTGATCAAAGGTATCAAAAGAGCCTTGATTTATATCAGGTAGGAAGAAGTGCAATTCTTGGCTCGTTTGGTGGAGCAGTTGGTTTTGGAGGGGGAATATTAGGCAAAAATATTTTGAGACCACGAGACATAATCGGGGTGGATTTGAAAAAAAGGGTTAGTTTTAACTACGAATCGTATGGTTCGGCTATAGGTTCTGCTGGGGGAACAACAATTGGAAATCAATAATTGGCTTGACTTTGTTTTGTACACATTCATGACTTTAGGTGGGTTGCTTATAGCAATTCCATTAGGGATAAGATGCCTTTATGTAGGTCTTGTTGCACTATTTAAATACAAGATTGTGAAATTCAAAAAAGATAGCAATGTGTCAGTGTATGCAAACACATCTATAGAGCTAGTTCTTTTAGGTATTTTCTGTATTGGAGCTTCTATTTGGTTTCTGTTCTTCGATAAAGGTGGCCACCTCTTACATTACCTTCCGGAAGTGATGAGGTTCTTCGCTGGAACATAAGGCAGGTTACGCTGGTGGTGTGGATGTGCTTTATGTTTACGGCCTCGATGGCGAGTTATTGGCTGAGGTGGATGCCGGAACCGGGCAAACCCAGCGCGAATATGTTTGGCTTGACGGCCAGCTGGTGGCTTACCTGGTGGATGGCACTGTTTATCACGTCCATAACGATCATTTGGGTACGCCGCAAGCATTGACCGATGAAACAGGGGCCACGGTATGGAAAGCCAGTTACTCTCCGTTCGGCAAAGCGACTGTCACGACAGAACAAATCAAATTCAACTTACGTTTCCCCGGCCAGTATTACGACGCAGAGACTGGGCTTCACTACAACTGGCATCGGTACTATGACCCGTCTCTGGGGCGTTACCTGCAATCAGACCGCCTTGGCTTGTTCGATGGAATGGATACCTATGGGTATGTGCGTGGAAATCCTTTGGTATGGAGTGATCCCACCGGGCAGTTTGTTCCACAGTTAGCGGGATTTATTGCTGGTGGAGGGGTTTCTGCTTTTAGTTACTGGGAAAAATATAAATGTGGAAGTATTTCAGGAGCTGAATATCTAGCTTCTATCGCTATAGGTGCTGGTGCTGGTGCGATTAGCTCTGGAGCATCTGTAATCGACGGAGCCTTAATTGCTTTAGCGGGTAATGTTGCAGAGCAATATTTCGTTGGAGATGAGTTTAGCTACTCAAGTATGGGGATGGCTGGCGGAATAGCTGCGCTATCTGGTAAGGCCGGACAAGTCTTAGGTAAATCCTTGTTCCCAAGTAAATACATTACTGTGACAGAGCGCAGATGGTACACATTGTTCCTGTATAAGCACAAAAAAACACAAGAGGTCTTCAATGCTGATGGCAGGGCAATAACAGGAAGTGTTGTAGCGGGTGGTGTCACTGGTGGGATTGCGGCATCGTTTGGATCAAAAGATAAATGTGGGTGTTCAGGTGAATAGTGAAAAGTTTTTTCAGAAGATTGTGATATTTGGTGCATATAGCCTGATAGCTTTGATTGTTGTCTTTGCTATTGGTGCATTGCTCTATGTTAACGAGGTTAACAATGGAGTTGGGGATATAATGTCCCTGATAGCTAAAGCAGGCGTGTTTATTTTGGTTGTGACACCAATTCCTTTGCTTGTAAATAACTATCTCCGGAACAAGATAACCTTGTTTCAGTTTGTTTTTTCTCTTCTTTTATTGGGAAGTGTTGGTGTCGGATTTTTCTTTGGCTGACTGGCCCACCAGCGGGGTTAAGCCTGCTGGTGGCGTGGATGTGCTCTATCTTTATGGCCTAGATGGCGAGTTATTGGCGCGGCTTTGGGGACTGTTTATGGAAATCAATAGTTGGTTCGATTTTATTATATACACAATTTATTTTTTTGGGGTGGTGGTGATTATCCTACCTGTAGGGGCTATTTTTCTTTGGTTAACATTGAAGAACCTAATAAAAATGAGACTACCTAAATATGAAAGAAAGCACTACAAGTATTTCTTTGCAAGAAACGTACTTGAAGTATGTATTGCTGGGGGGGGGTCCGCTATTTTTTCTGTTTGGTATTTGTTTTTTGCTAAAGGCGGAAATTTATTTCTCTATCCAATGGAAGTAATGACATTTTTTTTAGGCAGTTGATGGTGTGGTTCAGGCTCTGGCATTGTTCCAACGGCAGTTTGATATTGGTAAGTGTTGGTGTCGGATTTCTCTTTAGCTGACTGGCCCACCAGCGGGTTAAGCCTGCTGGTGGTGTAGATGTGCTCTATCTTTATGGCCTAATGGGTCGCGCTGGGTGTTACATCCGGGAACGTAGCAAGTAATGTGATTGCCAATCTACCATAAGGGTTTCAGCTATGAAAAATAGAAGCATTACAACATTCATTTTGATATTTGTTGTTCCCATCTTTCTTATAGGAGTGGGGATTGGGTCAATTGGAGGATTTATCGCGCAATGGCTTGCGCAGATATTTGAGCTATATGAGAACGAATCTAAGTACGAAATGGTTTTTTGGGCGTTTTTTATTATAGGGGCTGTCATGGGCGGAGTTGGTGGAATCCAAGCTCTATTCCAATTCATCAGACAGAAAAAGAATGGTGCCAGGAAATGATCTGGCTTAATACCGCGCTTTTTTTTGACGTACTCGCTGGTGTTTGTCGCTGGATTTATTGCTTATGCCGGTATCCTTTCTATGACAGGAAGATCTGCAAAGGTAGTTAGGGTGATAGGAGGAGGGTCGGCATACTTATTTTTTGCTGCACTTCTTGTATCGCCATTGTTTTGGAGCGCAGATTTCACAAGCGAATTTCGTAACATGGTTAAAGCCGACGACATATACTTCGTCTACTTTTTTGTCTGCTACGCATTATCCATTGTTCCAGGAGCGCTGATGTTTAAAAGAAAATATCTGCCTGGCCTGAAAAAGCTAGGGTATTTCGCTAAGCGAGGTGGGCGGTAAGAGGAGCAGCTTTTGGAAATCAATAATTGGGTAGATTTTTACCTATATACAGCCTACTTCATAGGGGTAATTGTGGTTCTTATTCCGTTGGGAATAAATTTTACTTATGTGGGTATCGCAGGTGTGATAAAGCATAAAAAAATCAAGTATGACAAAGGGACAGACATTTATCGTCTTGGCAAGAATGTTTTTGAGATTGTAGGTGTGGGAGTTTTTGCAATCGCGTTCTCTATTTGGTTCTTGTTCTTCGACAAAGGTGGGCACCTATTCCATTACCCAGCGGAAGTGATGAGGTTCTTCGCTGGAACATAAGGCGGGTGACGCTGGTGGCGTGGATGTGCTCTATCTTTATGGCCTAGATGGCGATTTATTAGCGCGGCTTTGGGGACAGCTTATGGAAATCAATAACTGGGTAGATATGTTTTTATATACATTTATGACGGTTGGCGTTGTGTTTATTGCGTTTCCTACAGGGATAAGATGTATATATGTTGGGTGTGTGGCTTTATTTAAACACAGGGTGATTAAATTCGATAATAGGAGCAGGCTTACTATTTATTCGAGAACATCAATAGAAATGATTCTTGCGGGGGTACTCTGTGTGGCAGCTTCTATTTGGTTCTTGTTCTTCGACAAGGGTGGGCACCTATTCCATTACCCAGCGGAAGTGATGAGGTTCTTCGCTGGAACATAAGGCGGGTTAAGCCAGCTGGTGGCGTAGATGTGCTCTATGTTTACGGCCTCGATGGCGAGTTATTGGCCGAGGTGGATGCCGGAACCGGGCAAACCCAGCGCGAATATGAATATCAAGGAGATAAAATGGCTAGTCAGTATCAATACAATCCATTTTTAATAGGGAAAGACACATTTACCACCAGCAAAGTAGAGCTTTGTGAAGATGAGGTAAGACAATCGAAGCCACAGTATCAGTTAATTTGTTTCGGTAGTTCTTCCCGGTATCCTCTATGGATAGAACTAGGGACTAACCAACTAGTTGGTGGTAATTATCATTGTTTCTATAATGATGATGAACTAAAAGCGTTGTACACGTTATTTCAGCAAGATGCGCAACGACAAGGTTATTCTGACCAGAAGCAAAACTATTGGGCTAAAACACCTAATCCTTTTCCTATCGAGTTTCTTGAGGGGATGCCACAAAGTCTATGGGCTTACTTTTACGAAAGTGGCCGTAGACAAGCCGCTTGTGAAAAAAGCGTTCAGGAATTACTACCCATGTTCGAAAAGTGATAAGTGCTTGACTGAATGTAATATTTAGCTTGAAAATCAGTCGAGTAAATAATGCCACTTTGAACAATGTAACAGGAACAAGAATGATGAAGAAAATTGGACTACTGCTAGCGACGTTAACTGCATTTTCAGCTCAAGCGGATGTTTTCCCTAAAACAGAAGTTGATGCGTATCTAATGGCGATGCACTCTATGGCCCCAGTTAACGCGAAATACACCATTCAATACAAGGCCGCAGTGGAAAGTAGCTGTAAGACAAAGCTTAGTATTGAACAATTAAGCTCACGCGACTTTGCCAATGTTGTACAAGCTCTTGTTAGTAGTGAAACCGTTGACCGCTTAGGGCTTGATGCTAGTGGTGGTTCCCTCACTGACACGCTTCAACTGGTAGGGGCTAATATTGTCAGTTGAACTAATTGTGCTATATTGCTGGGGGATGTGTTTGAGACTTTGGACAATTAGTTAAAGTTTGTGCAAAATTACATCACTGACCTGGCTGATGGCGTTTCTGCTTCGAACCTCAGCTTATTACTTATCGTGCCCCAGCAATAAAACCTCTTTGATTTCCCCCTTTAAATCGACATAATGAGCATATGTAGTCAACATAATGGTGATATGTATGTCTGGAGTCGTTTTTCATCAAGTAAAAGAAGGTGAGTTCCGCCGTCTCGCGGAGACTCGAACAATGACCAAACTAATTGCGCAGGAATCTAAACTGCATCCTAACAAGTTTCATTTGGTTGGGATTGATAGTGGTAAAGGAATCGCGTATGCAATTAGACATGGAAGAACCAGTGACTTGAGAGTGTGGAGGCTTGATATCCTGGTAAATCAGGTTAGAGACATGGGGTTTGAGAATATAGAAGTACAACTCATAAACAAAACCCACGCATGAAGCATGGGCTAATAGTCTTAACATGCCGAAAGGCACTTATTTTTCAAGAATATAATCACGAAAATCGTGGTTCTCAATTTCCAACTTCCCACGCTCTGGGCTGTAAATTAGCTCAAGCGACTTCAATCGTGTGACTGCATTTTTCACCGACCATTTTGTAACGTCTGTTTCTGGGTCGCCAGTGAAAGCTTTTACTTTGTCTAGTCCTGCTTTGGTATAAAGACCTTTTGACTCATTGGCAGCAACAAGCTTTAGGATCGCCACTTCGATAGGTTTCAGTTGTTCGTATGTTTTTGAAAAGTGGTCCTCTGACTCGATACGATCAACGTCATAACGATGGACACCAATATCTAGGTCATGAACCATGTTCAGGGCCATATTCTTTAACATTTCAACAAACCGAGCGGGAGCGCGATTTTGTTTGATTAAGATTTCTAGGGCTTTGTGTTTGTCGAGTTCGACACCACCAGTGACATTTTTGAATGCGGCCAACTCGAATTCAACGAAATCCATATCCAGCTCTTCAAATATCTGGGTTTGGCTGGAGTTGTAGAATGGAGCCTTGTTGTCTTTGAATAAGCGACTTAACCCCTCTCTACTTGAACCTGTGAAGATGCATTTGACGTTGTTATCCTCTCTGTTCACTACAAAACTGCGTAGAGCTGCCGTAAACGAGTCAAATTCTTTGCGAGTAGCCAAATGTTGAACTTCGTCAAGCAACAGTAAAACAGGCATATCCAGCTCGTTTAAGCGTTGAAATACAGCGAACAAGTCAGCTCTCAGTTCTCCCTGAGAACGCTCTACTTCAACTTTGCCACCAGCTGCACTAAAACCTAACTTTTTGAAGTTGAGAGCTTTGCCAAGCTTATGTAGAAATCCTTCATTCCTTTCACAAGCATCAATGACGGATTTAATGAAGATGCCTTCTGGGTCGTCTTTTTGCATCCAAAAATCTACATAGATAGGTAAGACACCAAGTTCACGAGCCATAGGAATGATATCTTTTTGAATGAATTGAGTTTTTCCTCGCTTACGTGGAGCGAAGATTGAAACACGTTGAAGAAGACCTTTGTCCATCCCGTTAAGGATAAACGTAGCAAGCTGTGTACGAGGATAGTGCCAGATATCCATTGTCGTGCTCCTTTGGTAAATTGTGTTATCAATGATACCACAAAATAGAATTGTGGTAGATTATTTAACACAACTTACCACAAATAGGATTGCCATCCTAAAGCAGATCACTCTTTTACTAAGTAGCTCTTTGTCATGTCCCTCAATTTGCACAAAAAAGGGCAAGTTCTCATCTCTTAAAAAAATGTCATGTCGGTACACTAAGAGCATGATGCTCTGGAGATTGATCTTATGGATATGATAAACGGCTGGCTATATGAAGTTCAGAGAGCCCTTGATAGTTCTTTAGGTGATATACCCTTTGATTGGCGCTGGATTGCTGCTGTGATTGGGTTCTTTTTAATATGGAGGCTGTTCTCTTTTGGCTTTGCCATCGTTAAGTTTGTCATCGTTGCGGCAATAGCTGCTGCCATTTATGCTGCTGTTGTTGGCGATTCGGCAGGACTTGCTGGTGGTGGTAGTTTCTTTGGATTTTAGTACAGTTTGGTAGCTAAATATGAGCATTCTGATATCGGATGGAAGTGAAACGCTCGATGCAGCAACCGCAATTTCTGAGTTGCCAGATTCGTACACGGGTCATTGTTCTGTCGTAACAATCAATGAAGAAATAGTTGCCACTATACCTAACCCTCAAATTGCATTTTCTATTGCGTGTTACGCGATTGGAACAGAAGGGGGTTATGGAAGTGTTTATGTTCGTCCGGCCAAAGACGGTGAAATTCTCACCCATACAGATTTTGACAGTTGGGCGTACTAGCTGGATTTCTACTTAGACTTTCACATGTGAAAGTGGAGGGGAGGGGTTGCGTTTTCAAAAAGCATGATAAAGTAAGTATGAATATTAACTAAATGAGGTCCTTACGGCGATGCCGGAAGGGATCTTAAATACCGGAGATAAGACTATGATGATTCTAACCACTCTTTCTGAAAAACTAGATGACCAAACGAGCCGAGTATTCTGGCGTGTGGGCACTAAACGCAGTGGAATTCTTGATGTAAAAATCGACTTTTCCCATGAAGATTCTGATTTGATTTCAGAATTATCAGCCATTCAATACCTACTCTTTGAAGAAAAAGTAATGGGTCGAGAGCCGGGTTCTGGTTCTGGCTACAAACTCGTTGTGTCAAAGGGAGCAATCAAAAAGCTTGCCCGTGGTAAATCTACGAAAAAACATGCACAAAAGTTTGCAGCATTTCTTCAAAACCGAATGGCTGGAGTGCAAATAGAGGTATCACAAAGTCGTGAGTTCATGGCCGACCCAAAATCATGTGTAACAGTGCTCTTAGATGCAAATCGCCAGGAATATGCAAATACGCATGATGCCGTTGAAACACCAGCAATGGGGACCGTTTATGTTACCGCTCACGCTGTTGAACAGTATAAAGAGCGATTGAGCACTGGAGATCCCAAAAAGCCCTGGGCGAGTTTAGTCAATCGACTTAAACATCCTGAGTTGAGAATTCGAAATTTGCCTGCAAATGTTTTGGCCCATAAAGCGAAAAAATACGGTACTGCCGACAATGTAGAAGCTTGGGGGCATCCAACTTCCAAATTCACATACCTTATTGTTAACGATAATGGGCGTCGCACCTTAGTAACTGTTTTTGAGCGCGAACAATAACCTTGGAAGGAATAAAATTGGATAGTGCAACTAACTACATAAAGGATGGTCACGCACGGATTATGGGTAACAGAAAAATCGCTGTATTAATTGATTCAGAAAACACTCCACACTCAAAGCTAAACCTGATTATTGAAGAGCTTTCTAGTTTTGGGCAGATCATCGTTAAACGTGCATATGGCGATTTTTCTGCTGAACAACTAAAAAACTGGAAGCAGCCTTTGAATGAGTTAGCGATTCAAGCTAAGCAGCAATTTGCCTATACATCTGGAAAAAACTCGACAGACTCTTTAATGATTATTGATGCAATGGATCTCTTGTACAGCCAAAGGTTTGATGCTTTTGCTTTGATATCCAGTGATAGTGACTTTACAAGTCTTGCTACGAGATTAAGAGAGTCGGAGATACACGTCATCGGTGTAGGAAAAGCGATGACTCCGACTTCGTTTAAAAACGCTTGTGATGACTTTGTAGCGATAGAGAACTTAAACGCTGATGTTGATCTTGGGGAGGCACAACCAAGCTCTAATCAAGACTCAGAACGCGAATTATGGCGATTAATGCATCAAGCTTGGCAGAACTATCGAGATGAATCGGGCTGGGCAAAACTAGGTGAAATAGGCAAGTACTTAAAGAGACTGAAGCCAGATTTTGACCCTCGAAACTACGGGTTGAAGAAGTTATCTGACTTTTTTGATAAATATCCAACGCGCTATAGAACCCGTAACACTAAACGCACTGGTATGGAGTTTCAGCTGATAACAAAGGCAAGCAAACAAAAATGATGTGCTGCCTTCGCTGACGACATACTGCAATCGGGTAACTCAAAAATGCCCCATTATTGGTTTCGACCTGCTCTATATTGAAAATATTACGATTAATTTTTATGCAAAAGCATGTTTCACAGATATTACTTATGCCTCTTATACTATAAGATTTGTTGGTTAACCATTATTTGCATATGGTAAGGAAATCTGGTGACAACATCGAACTCTGCGCAGAAAAAAGCAATTCTTCACCATCAAGGCCCTCTGCTGATCATCGCAGGTCCAGGCTCAGGTAAAACCTATACCCTGGTTGAGCGCATCATGAATTTGATTGATGAACATGGTGCAAAACCTGAACAGCTCTTGGTCGTGACTTTTACCGAAAAAGCAGCACAGGAGTTGAAAACCCGAATCTCGAATAGACTCCTAGAGCGAGGTTCCTACTTCAACGTCAACGAAATGTATTTAGGTACGTTCCACTCTATATGTCTTCGTATCCTAGAAGAGTATCGTGAGTTTACGCGTCTCAAGCGCAGCTTTGTGCTCATGGACCAATTCGACCAACAGTACTTCCTTTACCAGAATTTACGTGAATTCAAGGAAATAGATGGTATTGAGTTCATTCAGGGTGAGAGTAAGGTTCCGGCTTGGGCTAAATCTGAGAACTTATTAGGATGGCTTAATAAAGCGTCAGAAGAAGTTCTTGATATCGAACAACTGACTCAGTCAGATGATGTCGCGATCTCAGCTCTGGGTGAGGCTTACGCAACCTATCAAGAATTGTTGAAAAAGCACAACTCGCTCGATTTCTCATGCATCCAACTTGAGACACTGGTGTTGCTTCAACAGTACCCAAAAATTCTTGAGGAGCTGACAATAAAGATCACCTATTTGATGGTCGATGAGTACCAAGACACCAATACCATTCAGGAGCAACTTTTACAGCTTCTGATGGGCTCAAAGCGTAATTTGTGTGTAGTTGGTGACGATGACCAAGCTCTCTATCGCTTTCGAGGGGCGAGTGTTCGTAATATTCTGGAGTTCCCGGCTAAGTTTGCGCCAGGAGAGTGTGAGCAAGTTAAGTTATCCATCAACTATCGATCGCATCCGGACATTGTAGGTTTCTATGATACATACATGGGAGACAAGCCTTGGCTACGTGGCGGTGTGAACTACCGTTACAGTAAAACCATCGAAGCTCGCGAGGGAGGTTTTGACGCAGGACCAACGGTTGTCAGTGCTGTGACACCAGAAGGCGATGACTGGCATGATGACGTCTATCAGATGCTTATGCACCTAAAAAACGAAGGCAAGCTTACTGATTGGAACCAAGCCGCGTTTTTATTCCGCTCTGTAAAAGCAGACAAAGTAAGAGCGCTTGCGCAATCTCTCGAAGAGAAAGGCATTCCTGTATATTCGCCACGTGCAAATCTATTTTTCGAACGAGAAGAGATTCGTCATTTGATCGGTGCGCTGCACATGGTTTTTCCTATGGTGATGCCAGAGCGCAAGAAGAAAATCCAAGAAGGTCGAAGACTCGCGATTTGGGATTATTACGAGCAGCATTGCATCGCGCCTTTCATTGAAAAACTGCGCCAACCGGAACAGGCTGATTTACTTGCATGGTGTAAGCGAAAAGCCGTAGCACACCATAACATGACCAAAAACGCGGAATCTGCTTTCCTCGGACTGTTTTACGAGCTGCTCCAGTTTCCGTTATTTTCGCACTTCTTAGAGCAAGAGAACGGTAACGAGCGTGCTCAGCGTAACTTAGCTCAGATGAGTCGCATGCTGGGTAAGTTTGAATACCTTCACCATATTAGTGTCCTAAGTCCAAAGTACTTATTACGAAACCTGGCGTCTCTATTCGATAACTTCTTGAAATTTCTTTTCGAAGGAGGGATAGATGAGTATGAAGATATGTCTGAGTATGCTCCTTCCGGCTGTGTTTCTTTCTTAACTATTCACCAGTCGAAGGGGTTGGAGTTTCCGATTGTATTTGTCGGATCGCTCGAAGCCGTGCCAAGAAAACAATACACAGACCTAGACGAAATCATCGAACACCAGTACATGGCCAAGCCACCATTTGAGCCTTTAGAAGATACTAAGCACTTTGATTTCTGGCGTCTTTACTATACGGCTTTCTCTCGTCCCCAGAACTTACTTGTTCTAACCGGACAGGAGAAATCGGGTCACGGGAAGACGCCATCAAAATACTTTACGGATTACACTTCAAAGCTCCCTTATTGGCGAGATGTGAAGCACAAACTTGCTTCAATAGAGTTTGAGCAAGTTAAAGACGTCAACATCAAACACGAATACGCGTTCACATCGCACATTACCTTGTTCGAGACCTGTGCAGAGCAATATCGTTTGTTCAAAGACCTAGAGTTTCAACCAGTAAAAGCGAGCCCAATGTTGTTCGGTACCCTAATTCACGAAACCTTAGAAGATGTTCACAAAGCAGCACTTCGCGGTGAAGAAGACAAGATTACCAGAGAAAACATTTCAGACTGGCTGCAAGATAACTACCAAAACCTGGCTAATCGTGAGCGAATGTACTTAGGAGAGTCCACGCTCGGGGCTGCGCTGCAGCATGTGATGCGTTATGTGGACCGAAAGGGCAGCTGTTGGGATGATATCAAAGAGACGGAAGTGGATATCTCATTGGTAAAAGATCGCTATGTGCTTACTGGTAGTGTTGATCTTATTAAAGGCGAAGGAGATACCGTCGAGATCATCGACTTCAAATCTGAGCGCAAGCCAAGCATGGAAAAGGATCGAGAGCGTATTTTGCACCATCAGCGACAGCTCGAGATCTACGCGCACTTGGTCGAAGAAAATACGGGTTACAAGGTGAGCAAAATGCACCTTTATTTTACTGGTGAATCTTCAGGCTTACCGACCATCAGTTTTAATAAAAATACGGCAGCGATCGGCCAAACCATTGAAGACTTTGATAGTATTGTCGACAAAATAGAGAACAAAGATTTTTCGCTCAAAGCTCGACCAGACAAGACATGTGTCGACTGCAGCGCTCGTGCTTATTGTGACCGCAAAAATTGGAAATTTTGTGCTTAGTAAGTGCTAAGTGACACATCAAAGAACAAAGAGAATAAGACCATGTCTAATGACCAGACCAACGTAGAAAACTACGAATTTGAGCCGATTAAAGGCTACCCGATGCTTAATTGGAAAGGTAAGCGTCCATTCCGCTCTACTCAGTATTTCCCTGCGCAGTTAAAAGAAGTGTATGGCCAAGAAGATGATAACGGCTGGATCAATAAGATTTTCTGGGGTGATAACCTTCAAGTGATGAGTCATTTGTTGAAGAGTTTTCGAGGGAAAATAGACTTCATTTATATTGATCCTCCTTTCGATTCTAAAGCTGACTACAAAATTAAAGTTAAATGTAATAACAAATTTACGACAAATGACAATATCGCATTTGAAGAAAAGCAATATACGGACCTTTGGAATAACGATGAGTACCTGCAATTCATTTATGAACGCTTAATTTTGATAAAAGAGTTATTGAGTGACAGTGGTGTTGTTGCTTTGCATACAGGATGGCAGAAATCAGCTCATTTGAGACTAATAATGGATGAGGTTTTCGGTAATTATGTAAATGAAATAGTTTGGCAAAAAATTCGCTCCTCTAAAGCTCAAAGCAGTTCATTTGGCAACGTCCATGATTTAATTTTTATTTATGCAAAAAGTGCTAACTACAACTTTAGAAAGTTATACAAAGATCAATCAGAGGAATTTAAATCAAAATTTGATCGCATAGAAGAAGGTTCGGGTAGAAAGTACCAGTTAGTTAGTATGGTTCAGGCTGGTCAGGGACCTAACCGTCGTTTTGGTGACATAGAGTTAAGCCCTGGCCCTGGACGCCATTGGATATGGTCACAGGAAAAAATTGATGAAGGTTTGATGAATGGGCTAATTGAGTTTACTTCTAATGGCACACCGAGAAAGAAGCAATATCTTGATGAAAATAAAGGAAAGCCTATTGATGATATTTGGAACGACATATTTCCAGTTAATTCACAGGCAACAGAAAACACAGGTTATCCAACCCAAAAACCGGTTTCATTACTTCAACGTTTAATTGAAGCATTTACGGACGAAGATGATTTGGTGTTCGATTGTTTTATGGGGTCTGGTACGACCCAAGCAACAGCAAACCAAATGAATAGAAGGTTTATTGGTAATGATATTAATTTAGGGGCAATACAAACAACCACGAAGCGATTAGTTGCGCAGCATGCAAGTTTCGAGGTCTTTAATGTAAACAACTATGATATTTTCCGTAACCCAGTTGAGGCAAAAGAGCTTTTAATTGAAGCGTTAGAAATCCAACCGCTTGGTTCTAATACAATCTATGATGGTGAAAAAGACGGCTTTAAAGTTAAAATTATGCCCGTCAACCGTATTGCGACCAAAGAAGATCTGAATGACCTGATCCAAGGCTTCCCTTATAAGCAATTCGAGGAACGCAAAGAGGCAAATCCAAATCAACCAGTAGAAGAGATCATGTTGGTTTGTATGGGACATGAGCCAGGATTAGGCGCAATTCTTGAGAATGAATCAGGCTACAAGATGAAAGTCGAAGTGGTTGATATTCTGCGCGATAAGTCTGACCTCACCTTTAAGTATGATTCGGAAGCGTCTATTGAAATAAAAGATGGCAAATTAGTCATCGAAGAATTCTACCCACGCAATTTGCTACAAAAGCTCAGTCAACAAAAAGACGACGTGACTGAGTGGCGTGAAATGGTGGAGTCTATCATGATCGACTGGAATTACGATGGTGCTGTGATGGAGCCTATTGTTATTGATATTCCAGAAAAAGACGAGTTTGTGGCTGGCGAATACGAAATCCCAGAAGACGCGAATAACATCAAGATTAAGATTACGGATTTACTCTCTGAATCTTATGAAGAGGTGATTGTGCATGGCTAAAAATGCCCAAGAGAACTTTGAACTCAACAATGCATTTTACGTGCATTTACACGAATTCTATAAGATTCACCGTGGTACGGTTCGTAAGCATTATTCTCGTTTGAGTAAGGCGTTTCTCGATTTTAACGACCCTTCTCGTCCGGGAAGCTTTTTGCGTACGCCGCAGTTCGAAGCGCTTGAAATTTATGTCTTCTTGAAAGAGTTCCTGGATAACAAACCAGTCTATCAGCTTTTCGAAGATTGGTACGGCAACAAAGGCCGCTTCGAAGAACGTGTCTCTGGCATCAGCGCTATCGATGGTCAGCTAATGCAAGGGGATATGTTTTGGGAAATGTCTGAAAAGGACTACAAGGGCATCTTCAAGAAGATGAAGGCCAGCAATGGTGGCCGATTATACCCTAACTATATCTTCGCTCTGACGATGGGTACCGGCAAAACCATCTTGATGGCCACTTGTATCTTCTATGATTTCTTGGCTGGTAACAAAAAGAGCAAAGACGATAACCGCTTTATTCAAAATGCGCTAATTTTTGCGCCAGATAAGACGGTGCTGCAGTCTTTGCGCGAGATCGAGTCTTTCGACCACACCAAAGTCGTGCCATCGGAATACATGCCGATTGTCGCAGAGTTTAAGTTTCACTACTTAGAAGATGCTGGGGTGTCGCTTAATACACTTGATGGCTCTAAGTTCAACATCATCGTATCGAACAGCCAGAAAATCATCTTACGCCGCGATAACAAGGGGAAATCTAAAGCGGATAAGTTGTTTAGCTCGGGTAAAGAAGCTTATCAGGGCATTGGTGGCGTTGTTGATGACATGATGGACGTTCTCGGTCTTGATTCAGAAACAATGAACGTCGCTCCAGAAGATGAAGCCGATCTTGTGACTAACCAGCGCTTTGAGAAAATCAAGCGACTTCCTCAGCTAGGGATCTTTGTCGATGAAGCACACCATGCTTTTGGTGCGAAGCTCGCAAAAGATATGGGCGCGAAATCCGATAATACAGCGAACTCTTTGCGTAAGACGATTGATGAACTGGCGATTAATTTAAAAGCATCCGGGACTCGAGTTGTGGGGTGTTATAACTACACAGGTACGCCTTATGTTGGTAACGATGTGCTACCAGAGGTGGTCTATGCGTATGGTCTGCGCAAGGCAATAGACAACAATTACCTGAAACAGGTGAAGTTGCACAGCTTTACTCAGACCCGTCAAAAGCAGTTCCTAGAGATTGCAATCGACAAGTTCTTAGAAGGTGCCGAAGAAGTAGGTCGCCCAGAAGATATGTTGCCTAAGATGGCTATTTTCGGAACGACGATCGAAGAGATAAACGATGTGGTTCGCCCTGCAGTAGAGGAAATTCTCGCTAAACGTGGGATATCATCAGACCGAATCTTGGTTAACGTTGGAGATAATAAGCTCACTACGGATGACGACATTCGCGAGTTTAACCGCCTAGATACTCCAAAATCGGAAAAACAATTTATCTTGTTGGTGAATAAAGGCCGCGAAGGTTGGAATTGTCGTTCGCTGTTCTCTGTGGCGATGTTCCGTGAGCCGAAGTCTAAGATATTTATACTTCAAGCTACCATGCGTTGTTTACGGGCTGTTGGTGATCGCCAGCACACTGGTCAAGTCTTCTTAACCGATGAAAATATGAAGCTGTTAGATAAAGAGCTTCAAGCGAACTTCCGCATTTCTGCCGACGAGATGAAAGAGCCGGATCCGAACAAGGTGACGGTGAAAGTAAAAGTCGAGCATCCGAGCATTAAGATTCCGATTAAGCGCGTACGTCGCCAGTTTAAGTTGATTGAAAAAGAAGATTTGGACAAAGGCTATGAGCTTGGACTAAAAGATGTGGATGTTGACAGATATCGCATTATCCACTCGACCCAAGACGGCCTGCTGATGCCAGATGATCTTGGCTCCGCGAAATCTCGAGTGCACAGCGATATTTCACATATAAAAGAACAGCGCACTTTTTCAAAGCTTACACTGGTTGCCGATATTGCTCGTTACCTGAACAAACCGTGCTTGGAAGTCGAGAAAATAGTTGCGGGTACCAGCGAAGGCTTCGAAGGTATCTTGAAGATGGTGAATGAGTTCAACGAGGTGCTTTACGATGAGGTTATTCCTCGTCTGTTCAAGGCTATCTATGACATCGAAGCCGAAACTATTACTGAGGAATTCGAAGTCGACCTTGTGAAAGAACCACCAATCGACCCAGGCTATTACCCTGTAACGGTATCGAAAGATAAGGTTATTAGTAAGTCTAGCAATGAGTCGAATCCTAATGTCGCAAAAAGTTTCCACCTCGATAACTACTGCTTTGACTCTAATCCAGAGAGAGATTTCTTCTGGAGCATGTTACACGAAGAAAAAGTCGATAAGGTTTGGTTTACCGGTATGCTAACGCACGGCCAGAGCGACTTTGTGATTCATTATGTGGATAGCGAGACACAGCGCGTACGCAGCTACTACCCAGATTTCTTGATCAAGAAACAAGATGGCTCCTATGTGATGATTGAAGTTAAAGGCGAGCACATGATTGACTCTCAAAACGTGAAGGACAAGAAAGATGCCGCTGATCTGATGGGCGTCGCTTCTGGCATTGGCTACGAAATCATTGCGGGTAAAGCTGCTGAAAGTGGTTCATACGGAAGAGAATTCTTGAACTAAAAAAGTTAAAAGGCTATTTAGGTGCAATAAATAGCCTTTTAAAATGCATAACAACGCCAAATTTCAACATAAAGTATCTATTTAGTTTTGCTATTCATAAATGATAATTGTCCAAAAGTTTGCTAGAGATTGAACAAACTTTGTCATTTCCACAGTGCTTCTGGTAACAATGCACCTTAAAAATGATCAAACTTTAACTTTTGCATCCTGTCGCTGATATTGAACTAGCAAGGGAGTATTACGTCAGGTCTAGACGCCCAGTAATTTCAGAGAGCCCAGTAGCTATTGAGGATTTGGCTGACAATAATCCAATCCAGAACCAAGAAACTAAAGAAGACTTGCTAACCGAAAAAAACAAGCGCAAGGTAATATTGGATTGAGACAGGATGCACATTGTTCTGTCGATACAGTTCACCTAAACATTGATGATTTTTCTCGCGGCCCTTTGAGGCCGTTTTTTTATCTGTAATTGTTATGTTAGTACCACGATATGACATTGCAGTATCATAAAGTGAGTGTTAGAATCTTTCACATGTGAAAGTGGCGATGTTTCGTCACTAGGAATCTCATTTGCAATCGGAGAGCGAGGTAAACATGGCAAAAGCTATCGCCTATGCCAATCAGAAGGGAGGCGTGGGTAAAAGTACTATCTGTATCCAGCAAGCCTTCGATTTGGCAGAAAAAAAGAAAAAAGTCCTGGTACTGGATTTCGATGGTCAGGGTAATACATCTTCACGTTTGGCTCCTCGTGTGGAGTTGGAAGATGGCAGCTACGAGCCAGTATATAGCGGTACTAAAGTAGCTGAATTGTTCCTTGATAACTGCTCAAGCATTCAAGTAACGGAGTGTCCATGTGGTGTTGATTTGATTTACACGCCCAAAAACGATCCGGATTTGTTTGAGATGGAGGCAGTGCCATTGGAACAAGCAATGAACCCAGCTCGACATTTAAAAGAACTAATCAAAGACTATGATTACGTGTTGATTGATTGCCCACCGAGTCTTGGCCGTAAGCTGGTTGCTGCACTGATGATTGCGACGCATGTTGTATGTCCTGTAAAACTATCTGGCTTTGCGGTTGATGGTGTAGAGGGCTTGCTGACGACCATTATCGGTGTTCAGCAACAGCACAATCAAAACTTAGAAATCCTGGGCATTGTCATCAATGATATGGATCGTTCAGTGAACCACAACAAATCGTTTACTGAGCTGAAAAAAGCTATCCCAGAGTTGATCTTTAGTAACATTATTCAACACCGTCCACCGCTTGATTCTGCAACTACAGATGGAGTTCCAGTATGGTCTCTTCGCTATGGTCATGTAGCAGCAAAAGAAGTGCGAGCGGTGCTGGACGAGATTGTAGAGAAGGTAGGTTAAGATGAAACTAAATAACCTAAAAAACCTCAACCAGTTAGCTCAAGCCGCCCAAAAAAAGCAGCCAGATGGTAAGGTAATTCTGACGGTTCCTGTTGATGAAGTTATTTCAAAAGAACAGGTTCGTAAACGGTTCCGTAATATCGAGGAACTGGGTGATTCAATTTTGGAAGAAGGCCAGCAATCCGCGATTGTGGTCTACCCGAAAAATGAAGACGGCAAATATGTCATTCAAAAAGGCGAACGTCGCTGGAGAGCATGTAAAGCCAAAGATATTCCAACAATTGACATCGTTGTTAACGAAAAAGAACAAACGGACTTGGACGAAACAGCGGGAGAATTGATAGAGAATATTCAGCGCGATGATTTGACTGCACTTGAAATTGCTAATGCTTTACAAGTATTCATTGATAAAGGGTGGCAGCAAAAAGACGTTGCAAAACGTATCGGTAAGAACACAATTTTTGTTTCAACGCACCTTTCATTATTAAAAATGCCTGACTGCGTTCGAGAATTATACGATAATGACATTACAGCTGATACGGAAACACTCAATAACTTACGTTTGCTATTCGAACTGAATGAAGAGCGCTGCCGGGCTGTCTGTGCCGTTGCTATGAGTGATGGCATGACACGTAAGCAAAGTCGTGAGTTGTTGAATGATGCAAAACGTATCAAGAATGGTGATGAACCAACTTCAAATGAAGATGGTGCAGTAACCAATAACTCTGAGCAGGATAATAATTCGAATTCTGACTCAGAATTGGGTGAAGAGAAGGGTGGCAACTTTACACAAAGTGATGTGGAAAGTTCTGATGATACAACGGGCGATAATGTTGTTCATCAAGCTACGGGAGAGGAATTTACTTCTGATGATGCTTCATCTCAAGGCGATACAAACGCGCCGGGTGATAAGCAGGTTGATGAAAGTGATGATGCAACCGATGATGCCGAAGAAGAAGGCATTGAACCTCCTCTTGCAAAAGGTAAAGACTGGAAAGGGGCTGACCCACGTAAGTTAGTCATCACCGTGAATATTATCGGTGAGAGTGAAAATAAGCGTGGTGTACTGATGACAGATCGTATTGCTACTGAACCAAATGTGGTTTGGGTTAAGACTCTTGTTGGTGAGAAAAAGGAAGTAAAGCCAATTAAAGTAGCGGTGACTGACATCGAGCTCGTAAGCGTTGAGTAAGGTAAGTATGGAATGAAGTTATCTCAGGATATGAGTCGCAAGTTTGAACTGGTAAATGCGCTGTCTAAGTTAGATAAGCCCAGCTTGCACGATCTCCATTCAGAGACCAAGATTCCTGAGTCCACTATTAAACGCCAACTGGCGATGCTTCGTGATGAGTTTGATATGAAAATTATATTCATCCGTGAATCGAGGGGAGAGCGAGGAGCTACAGGCTACTATATGATAACGGACTGGGGTATTTTGGACCGAGAGAAGTTCATCTTGCGGCACGGAAAGCTCTGATTGTAATATCCAACCTCAAATTAGCCCTGGCATTGCGCCGGGGCTTTTTTATGCCTGTAGACTTTTAAAATTTTACAAGTATTATAAAATGATACTGTAATGTTGAGGAGGTAGCTCCTTTTAGTTTTTTGGAGGTCTCAAATGAAAGTTCTTCATCTCCCTGTGAAAGCTCTGTATTTCAGACAAATGCAAACCGGGGAAAAGAAGTATGAATATCGTCTTCAAACGGATTACTGGCGGAAACGTCTGGAGGGCCGCGAGTATGATGAGGTGCATATCAAGCTTGGCTATCCAAAATCTGGGGATACCGAGAAGATTTTAGTTCGACCGTGGAAAGGTTTTGAGGAGATGGTTATTACTCACCCTCATTTTGGTGATGCTCCCGTTAGCGTGTTCGCAATCAAGGTCAATGAGTAATAGGAGATGTACTGATAATGGATTCAGAATTGAAGCAAGAAAGCAAATTTTACCGGGACTTTGAAGATAAGTTGCTACACGTTATAGCAAAAGCCCATGTGATAAACCTGAGCTGTATGAGCAAAGGTGAAGCAATGCGACTGGTTGCTCATTTAGAAAACCTAAACCCTGAAAAATATCCAGAATTTTATGGGGTTAGCAAGTCGCTAATAAACGTTACGAGTTCAAATCTGATTGTTACATTGAACAACACTATTCAAAAAATGAGTTCAAGTCTGTCTGCGCGATTGGCTTTGATCAATCCTGAAAATACCCGCTAGTTTGTACAGAAAAGGGCAATTACTCCCATTGGTATATAGCGTAGGTAGGGGCATGATTGCCCTTGTATCTAAAAAAGTAGCGAGGCTCCGACAATGAATGAGCAAAAGAACCGGGCATTCTGTGAGCAGATGGCTGCGGCAACGGTAGAGCTTGGGACACAAGAGGCACTCTCATGTATGGCTAGGTACATGATAGCCATCGCACACGATAAGGGAATCTCATTACAGTTTGAGTGCGATCTTGGTTCTTTAGAAATCCAACCAAATGAAATACTGATAAAACACTAAAAATTACAGGAGTTGGCTATGAGCAATGCACTGAGCGTTATTACAAAACAACTTTCAAAAGAGTCTGATCCCGCGTTCTTAGAGTTTACAGCTCGGATAGTTGAATCTATTGAATTGGTTTTAGGTTATGAACCAACAGTTGAGAAAGTACGTGACTTGTTGGGAAACAAGAAAAAAACCGTAGCCTTGTTGAATTCTAGTCACAATGAGTCCGTTGTTAAGTTAGCTCTGGAGATCTCACAGTACGACGATAGACACTACGACACATTACTTTCGGCAGGTATGTCTGCTTTAAACCGATACTTGTCAAAGAATAGCGGTTCTGTTTCTGGTTGTATGTTCATGCCTGGCGATATCACTGCGAAAGAGTTGGCCGAACGATTTAACGGAGAATGGATGTTCTTTAGCGATGATAAGAAGCTTTCACTTACTACAGGAGAAATGTCGTATTAGATGGCTATAAATTGCATTCCAAAGTTAAGCGATTTTTTGTTTACGTGTTTATTGCTATGGCTGCACTGAACTTTATTCAGTTGATTGCCAATTTTTACTTACCAGAAGAGCTCTTAATTATCGCAAATGGATTCGCATTAATTTGTGCTGTTTTAAGCGTTATTGATAAGGCCCACTTGTGGGAAAAAACAAGCAGTGATGGGGAAGGCCAGTGAATCGACGTAGATTGTATTTTTTGATGGCGTTCTTGGGTTCGTTGGCATTAGTCAGTGCAAAATTGAAATGGCCTGGGTTCATTGTTGGTGGTATGAGTATTGGTTTTGCTCTTCGATGGTTTCTCATCCACCAGACTCTCAATCAAGATTCTCGCCCGTTAGAACGAATCGTAACGATCTCTGGAATAGGGCTTTTCATGGTTTTGTCCGGTGGCCTTTTTCATCTGGGGGATAATCCTGCCTTTATCGACCTTATGTTTATGTGGGGGTGTGCATCCTCGGGAGTTGCCTTAGCTGAACTGGTTAATGTGAGAAATCCGGAGCGAAGTGAGGGAACTCGAAGTGAGCACTAAGATATACAATGGGTTAATTCTGCGCAATACAACGTTAGAGCAGGCACTAACCAAATTATGCTCCTTGCGCTCTGGTTGCGTTGATACGGCCAAAAAATCCATCGCAAAACTGGGAGCTAGAAAGCTTGCATTTGATGCAGATATCTCGGCAAACGTAACCATGCTCCAAAAGGATAGAAGCTGCCAAACTCTGTCAGATCTGAGAACTATGTTTATCGAGGAAAAGCATAAAGTTTTGGTGGACGGTATTCGTAGTACGGATTGGGACTTCACTTTTAATGTCTGCTTAATTCCCTGGGGACAACATACATTAGGTTTGTACTACGTTGAAAACGATATTGGGTATCGCCAATCCTTAATCGACGTTGGATTTCAAGATTATCATTACCAAAACTCGACAGATAAACCTAACGATGTGACTGATTCAGAATGGAGACAAAGAGAACTCGCTTGGGAATCAGTGTTACCTGGTTGGACAAGACCAATAGAACGCGGTTTGTCTTACAGCGTGGTTGATTGGGATGATTACCAGAGTGCTGTTCATAGTAAAAGTCTGATCCAAGAAAACATCCCTTCACAAAGCATTAGACGCAAGCGAGTGGCGGTAAGTTTGACAGAGCTGGAGTTGACAGCGAGTTTTCCTACTTCATCTGCGTTTGAAATTGTTGAAAAAACCAGAGAGCTATATCCGGATAGAATTGATGACGTATTGCTCGGTGATGTAACGGTAGTACGTTTCTAAAATAGGGGGGGGGAGTAATGCTGGATTTTTTCTTTATAGGCCCATTAGTCATTGGTTTGGTTTGTTGGTTTAAAGCCCCAAATGAGGAATGGGAGTCACTCGCTAAAGATTTTTCAAAGCGCTGGGCGTTAAGCCTTATAGCTATGATCGCTGCTGCCGCGTTGGGAGGAATAACGATGCCAAATGGACCAGAAAGTAGTGAGTCAGCATGGCTCATATTTGTTGGAATCATTTGGTTTGTATGCATTGTTACGATGCTTTGGGTTGCCCTAACCACACTAATGCAAGCGATTAAATTGAAGAAACAATAATAAGGAACGGAGTATGGCTCACGTAGATCAATATATTGAAGATTGGTTAATGGTGTTCAGAGCTGCGGGTATAAGCGATGAAGTTGCCCAGGAGGAATTTGGCTTGTGGTGTGAAGGGCTCGATGGCGAAATTAGCAATGAGTACACCCAAAACGCACTATCTGTCATCAACGCAGCTGAACAGGCAATTGAAGAACTACAAGGAATTGCTGGGTGAGAAGAAAGCGTTCAAACTGGGTATCCGTAAGTCATTTAAGCGCCTATGCCGCTGATCCATCTAAATTTTGCCAGCACAGAGGACAAGCATACAACTCCGAGGCTGCAAACGCTGGATTAAAGGCTCACGCCCAAGCAGGAAGTGGTAACAGTCTTTTACCGTGGTTAGTGATTATTGTTGTAGCCATATTGGTTGCTATTAACTGGGATTTGTTATGACTGGGGAACTAGTGTTTTTGCTGGTGGCGTCAATCGGCCTATTGATGGTTATTCTCAGAGGGCTGTCCATTAAGAGGCAGTTCCATATGCCTTGGTACTGTATCGTGCTGGGGGCTGATATAGGCGGTTGGAAAAAGCCTTGGTTTATTAAACGCCGAGGAGTCTGCGGAGCCCCTGATGCAGTATTTTTTGATCCATTGCGTTTTAGATACATTGCAGGAGAATTTAAAAGCAGAGCGTTCAATGGGCGAATGACAATCCGCGAAAAGTACCAGCTCACACTTTATACCGGGTTAATTCAGCGATTCTGGCTACCTCAAGCACAGGGAGTCATAGCCTATGGTTGTGGGCGAGTATTGAAGCTGGACTATGATAAGACACTTTTTAAAAAGCTTATGGCTCTTCGAGGCGAAGTCAAATCTGCCAGAAAAAATTGGAGGCCAGTCGATCACAGACCTTTATATAAGCGATAGACATTATCGTCACGTCGTAAAGTGCCCAAGAGAAGTAAACTATGCTTTGGTGTTTCAATATGCTAGAAGTACAAAGAATAAGGCCAGAGTAATCTGGCCTTATTCTTTGTCACTATCAGATAAAGGTTCATGCATCTGGCTCAGTAATGACGCTATCTGTAACGTCTTGCACTTTATCGCTGGCCTTATCCAAAGTGAGCTTTGATTCTTCAATACGCGCCTGACGTCGTTTTTCTAACCTAATCTCAAGTTCATCAAATGCGTTTTTAATATCCGTGTTGGCCGCTTCACTTTTCTTTTGCTGGAGCATTGTGTTGAATTGGTCATAAGGAAGCTTCACGAGGACATAGGCGTTGATACGACCTTGTAGAGGGATGACTTCTTGCTCGATAACTCGAAAGCCCACAACAGGTACGTTGTCCACCAAAGTGTCAATTAATTGAGTGTACTGTTCTGTAAGGCCGCCATTGCCGTTGTCCTGGGTATAAGAGCGCTCATTACCTGAGAGTTCCTGTTGGTAAGCTTTAGCTAGAGCGTATTGCGCTTCGAGATTCGCTTTTTTGATCGCAGTATGCAGCTTTTGGCTATCTCCCATACCAACTGCATAAATGCCCTCAGAATCAGGCTGAGGAGGGCTTATGGCCCATTCTGGGACTGAGTTAACCATTTCCTTTGCTAGCTTTTGCTCTTGCTCCATCTTGTTAGCAGCTGCTTCTTGTCGAACTTGCTGAGCTTTAGCTTCTCGTTCAGCGATGTCAACAGAGGTGGGGCTATTAGAGCAACCAGCTAATGATAATCCGGCGCTGGCAGCTACAAGAGCTAATTTGAGTTTGTTTTTCATCATGTGTTCCTCATTACTAACCGCCAATGCGGCTTAAACGTCCAATAACTCATAGAATCATAATATGATTCTATGAAAAAGCAAAATACTTGATTTCCATTAACTGTTGCTGCCTAACCAAATACAAAAGTGTTCTTTGTTATCAATAGTGTATTTTCCCTGGGAAATGGTAGTTAATGCAGAAAGCTTTCGGCTGCTTCTAATTTCAATACGCTCAGTGAGTTGTTCTGAGGAAACATTTGAACCATCTAATTCCTTATCATTTTTTGTAAGAGTGCTGGTGGCAGTAACATGCCCACCGAACGATTGAGCCAAAGCGCCTTTGGCCTTTGTTTCTGCAATGAGTTTGGCAGTGTATGGATCGCTAGATATGGGGGCGCAAGCCGATTGAGTGTAGCGGTATGAGGGGTGAGAGTGCTTATTTAACCAATCGGGTGCATTTGATAGAGCATTTGGTGAGAGTAGTAGTATGACAACACAAAAAGTAGCTTTAATTCCATTCATGGTCTGCCTCATTTTTTTGATACCGGCTTTATAACTACATCAGCTGAAATGGTCGTAATGTAACTTAGCTCGGCTGCGGGAATGTTTTTCAATACCACTGGGTTCTCAACGTTCCTATGCACGTATTTGCGAGTAGCATCATCTGCTTTGAACTGAATTCGATGTATATAGCCATTTTGAGTGTTGAGAGTATCGAATGAATCCACAGTGGCAGATAAAGGGATATCTGCTGAGTAGCTGCCAACGGAGATACGGATGCTAATCGACTGGGAAGTTAACTCATCATAAAGGGATTTTGTGTATGCGACTTTTTGATTGTTTCCAGAGTTTTTATGTTTAGAAAGTGAAAGTTGAAAACTGTTTCGAGCCGCAGGTTCCACAACATCAAAGTGCTTGCCAAAAAATGATTTGGTTGGCCCGTAAGGCGTATTCCATGTGACGGACACCATCATGTTATATGTGCCATCACCATTGTCTAGAAACTCTGGTGTTCCAACAATAATCTCCGTGTTGTATTTGAAATAGTCAAAGATTTGCTCATGCAATGTTTGCTTCGCTCTGTCGAACTCTTTGTTATTCTGTTTTGCAATCTGGAATAGTGTGCCTTGAGCAAAAATCTGACGTACAGAGGTACGGTTTTGATCGAGTTTAAGTAACAAGCCATCTCGTTTATCAATTAAGTCAGTGCGTTTTGGAGACTGGCTATCGCTTGGATTAATTATGCCGTTAAGTCTTGATATCTCATCTCGAAGGTATTGGTTCTGCTCTTCCAGCCGTAGTATTGTTGATAGTCTGTCAGGGTCAGTTTTCAATTTAGAAAGGCCGTCTTGAACGGACTGTTTAGATAGTCTTATCACTGCTTTGGTAGTGAGAGTGACCTTTCCTGATTGATCCAAACTTCTCTGTTCTGTGGTGCTTAATACTTCAAGAAAGCCTGCCGTGAGAACGCGAATTTGTTGCTTTGTTATCTTGTTATCATCAACGACTAAGCTTTGTTCTACGTAAGTTCCAGCATAATCAGAAGCTGATTTTTTGGCTTGTTCAATAGATAGATTTCTTGCATCAATTAGAGTGTCGTTGTCCCCGAGAACGTATTTTTCCGTAACCTCAAGCGTCAAGTGTGATGGAGTATCTCCTAATGTTTTTATCTGTGATGCAATAACACTACTAGAAAGTAGCGTCAGCACAGTTGCAATTAAGTAGATTGATTTGTTCATCAGATACCTCGAAGCCTTTTAGTTAGTATCGTTTACTATCTCACGTTCTGGAACATGGGCTTATGTGGCATTGCGCCCAAAAAGGGCAGTTACAGGTGAATTTTGTAATAGTGCATGTAAGCTCTAAACGTCTCAATACTTTTTGTGTTGAGATACGGACAAGCGCTGTTAACAGGGTATTCTAGGTGCCTGACATTAGAATGGAGTAGCAGCTCACATTGGCGCTTTATCGGCAATGGGGTGGATTTAACCAGCGAACTCTTTCGCTGGGCTCGGTCTAACGACCGAGCACTTAATATACCGAATCAACTTGAAGATGCTGGCTTAAGAACCTGAAAATTATCATTAGTTTTTATTTTTTTACCTTGAAGGCGAGATATATCGAGCTGATTAGAAAGTGTTGTTTTATTTTTTTTAGTCGGCATTCCTCTACTGAAAACGGAACTATGATAGAAGAAATCACTTACAGCATTATTTTCTAAGACATAACTAATGGAGGGGGAGTCTATAAAATCCCTATATAGTATAAACTTAGGGACGTTAACGCTGTATTTAGTTTTTCCACTATGTCTAACAATTGAATTCACTACTCTTTTGGGTAAAAAATGCGTGTTATATATTAGGCTTCGAACTTCAAAATTATCATAGCCTAATGAGTGTAATTTTTTACATTCAGTCTTTAGGAGCTTCTTAATTTCAAATTCATATAGATCTAGGTAACACCTTGTAGATTTATTTAATATTCCTAAAAATAACTTTTCTACTCGTCTTACTTTACATTGTTTGTACAATGGCAGTGCTACAGCGACCCCTAAAGAACTCTTATTTGATAGTGCGTTCACAGGGAAATTGTTGTCGATTCTTGGTTTTTTGTATCTATCTACGCTATTCATGAAATCTGTCGTTGGAGTGGTTATTTCTCTACACTTTTCCTGTTTGAATTTAGCTAAGCTATATAAATAAAGGCTATTAATCACTCTTTGCCTATCATTATCCATCCAGCCTAGATTAAGATAGAGGGTGTGGTGTTTGAAAGCAGCTTTGGCGTGTTCTCGGTTATGATACATAATGGACCCTTAAAAATTTAAAATGCTAAATATCACTCTGTTTAATGGATGTTCTAGTGTCAGTGAGCCTATTTGATTATCAGTTATATACCGGGGCCGAAGCCCCGAGACGTTAGTCAAATAACTCTTCCAGAGATTTTTTCTTCCGAGAGTATGGCATCGTCGATTTACAATCAGGATACCCAGTACAACCCCAAAAAGAGCTAGCTCGCTTTTTACCTGGAGCCTTGCCTTTACGTAGGCGCATTGGCTTGCCACAGTCAGGGCAATCAGGACAATCCTCAGCAGCAATACGCTTTTCTGGTTTCCCACGATTGTCAGGAAAAGTCTTTTTACATGTCTCGTTCTGACACACCCAAAAAAATCCATTTTTCCCTTTTAGTCGCTTCAACTTACCACCACAATTGAAACAATCATGAGTAGGACCTTCCGCATTTTTGAAAGCCTTAGCTAAGATGCCTTCTGGTTGAGTTAGGGTTGGAGCATTCTGCTTGAGTTGTTGGATCATTTGAACAATCCAACCTGAGATTTGCTGCATAAAGACGGACATGTTTCCGTTCCCTGTCGCTATCTTCTCCAGTTCCTGTTCCCAAGCCGCCGTCATGCCTGGGCTTTTGATCGCTGCTGGTACGACAGCAATAAGTGCGTGAGCTTTATCCGTGGCGATAAGGAGCTTTTTCTTTCTCTGCAAGTACCCTTTATCGACCGCACCCTGAATAATGCCTGCACGGGTAGCTGGGGTGCCGAGGCCAGCGGTGTCTTTTAGGACTTGCTTAAACTTTTCTTCTGTGACAAAGCGAGCAATGTTTTCCATCGCGCTTAGTAGTGTGGCTTCGGTGAAATGAGGTGATGGCCGAGTCATTTTGTCAGTGATTACCGAATCATTGATCAAGGCTGGTTCACCCTGGCTAACTTTCGGTAATTTCTCTTGCTCTTTTGGTCCATCAAGATCATCGCCTTCATCTTGAGGGGATGATTCTGCATCATTGTTGAATAGTACTTTCCAACCTTGACGTAAATGTGTTTTGCCGTTGGCCGTGAACGAATGATTGCCGCATTGAACATCAATTGTAGTTTTGTTGAATTCAAAAGGACTGTAGAACTGGGCGATGTAGAAACGACGAATTGCATCGTACAGATTGAACTCTTTTTCGCTCATGGCACTTATGTTGGTTTTGGCCGGAGTTGGAATGATGGCATGGTGAGCGGTGATTTTTTTGTCATTGAACGCTCTTGATGATCTCGATTGGTCTGCTCCAGCCACCAGCCCTGAAACACGCTGATCCGAAAGAATCAGAGCTTGAAGAATATCGGGGATATCCTCTTTCTGTGATTCTGGCAGGTATCTGCAATCTGTACGGGGGTAGGTGGTTGCTTTGTGCTTTTCGTACAAAGCTTGTGCTGCATCAAGTGTTTCTTGCGCACTGTACCCCCAACGTTTGGCCGCGTATTGCTGTAAACTAGTCAAATCAAATGGAAGAGGGGCTGATTCCTTGCCAGCTTTTGTTTCAGCCTTACTTATAAGTGCTTGCGCTCCTTTTACTTGAGCGGCTACTTGCTCTGCATAGGCTTTGTTTGTACATCGCCCTTGATCGTCAGAGCACTCTTCTGGCGGCACCCAGTGAGCAAGGAATTGACCGTTTTGAACAGATACACCGACGTCCATCGTCCAGAACGGTGATGGTTTGAAGTTGGCTATTTCACTGTCTCGCTGGCACACAAGGGCGACCGTGGGGGTGATTACTCGTCCTATATGGAGCGTTTGCCCGAAGCCAACCTCTCTTGCAAGTACTGTATAACAGCGAGACATGTTCATACCCACTACCCAGTCAGCTCGCTGGCGAGATAGGGATGCGTAATAAAGGGGTATCGTCTCCTTGCCATCTTTGATGTTTCGAAGTGCTTTTCTGATACTGCTTTCATCAAGAGCAGTTAAACAAACTCGTTTTACGGGGCCTTGGTATCGGAATCTATCGAGTAGGGAACGAGCGATCGCTTCGCCTTCTCTGTCATAGTCAGTCGAGATATAAACTGTGCTGGCTTTTTTCACCAGCTGCTCGATCACTTTATATTGCTTGGAAGAGCTACGCCTCACCTTGCTACGCCATGATTCAGGAGAAATAGGCAGTGTTTCAAGGGACCATGCTTTATATTTCTCGTCATAGTCATCGGGCATATAGAGTTCTAATAGATGACCAAGAGCCCAGGTTATTGCCCGGCCACTTCCATCATGAATAAAACCGTCGCCGTGCTGAGTTACTCCCATCACAGCTGCGAGGTCTTTTGCTTGGGATGGCTTCTCACAAATGTACAGATCCATTTAAGCGCACTCCTTTGGTTTGAGCGCGATGTCTTGAATACCGTTTTGCTGCGTAGAAAGGTTGGTCAGCTGTTTCCAGTTTTCGGAGGCATCGGCTATTAAGGGGGATTTCTCTGTGCCAGCAATAAAAGCTAGGTTGGCAGAGATAACGACTGCTGCTTCTTCCGGAGTGCCACTTTGTCCGGCCTCAACCAGCATGATGTTCAGCTCATCAAAGAGCTCAGCTTTAGCTTGAAGAACGAGAAGCTCTTCTTCCGTCAACTGAGTATGTGATGAGCTGGTGGTTACTTTATGGCTTTGCATGGGTTTACCACTGTAAATGGGCGAGTAGAACTGCGAACGATCTTGCGCTGTTCATTCGTCATTTTTTGTGATGTGCAAAATTGCGTCCAAGCGGTGAGATAATCTTGGTAAGTGTGTTGTGGCGGATTGCACTGACCAACCAGATCGCTTGGGATACTGCCTGTTTCGCCTTTTTCTTTCTCGATGAACTGCCAATCGCGTTCATCCATGCCATTACCGCTATCACAGAAACGCTCCCAGCGTGATAGTTCGTATAAGGAGTACCCTTTGCCTTTCACACCAGAAGAAAGTTTTTTGTATGCGGAAATGGCATCTTCCATGTTGGAACCATTTTTATCCTTCTGCTGTTTTATCAATGCGCTTTCATTATTCGCGCCGAGACTACTTGTTGGACCTAATACATGGATGTAATCGGGTTTGCGAAATGCTGCTCCACCCAGTCCTAAATCTTCATAAGAAACATTGAGACCACGATCTACACGATCTTGCTTCTTATGTGCTTCGATATCAGCACTGCCACGATTTTCAGCAATATTCAAAAGGAAGTAATAGGCATCGACATCATCATCAGACGCAAGCAGTTTGTCAGCCTTCGCTTCGTAGATAGGAAGGTTCTCTTGAATCCATTGATCTGTCGGCTGCTGAGGAATGCCGTAGCGTTGGTGCAATTCTGCGTTTGTTGGTGGGATATCTTTGGTTGAGGAACACCCAGCCAAAATAGCTAACCCTACAAGTACTACTAATTGCTTTTTAATCATCTGCTTACCCATTGAATTGTTGCTCCAACCATTGTTCATCAATGGTGTCGATTGTCCGGCCATCACTGTTGCTTAAAAGCTTACGAGTAATGACTGTTGTCCAGTTATTAACAAGAGACATGTCAGACTGAGCCTGATGCAAAGCCTCTTTGTCTCCCTGCATGTTGTTAGCGGTTACTGCCTGTGCTTGGCGCTTTAAAGCATCAAGTGCCAAATAGGCAGCATCGGGCAATGTTCTTTCCATACAACTCTCCTGATACCAAATAATGATGCTGTGTATTTTATCTGGTCACTCAATCATCTCTGACGCCTCAAACTGCCCAAAATGGACAGGAGGGGAGATATGAGAAGACAAAAGGGTCTGCGAGCATATACGCACGGAAAAAGCGCAGGTAAATAAGAACCAGATGATAAGTAGTGCCTTTAAAAAATTATTTGGTGGGCGCGGTGAGAAAAAAGTAGAGGTAGTAGCTTCCCAGGTTAGGGATTTAGCTGACGAAGAGATACCTCGATACCCGCCGTTTGCCAAAGGGCTACCAATGGCCCCAGTCGATAAAGTGTTGCAGACACAGAACGAACTTATTCAAAAAATCAGGAGCACTTTAGGTTTTACTCAAGAAGAGTACGACCGTTTAGTCATGCCTGTAATTGGCCGTTACGCGGCGTTTGTTCATTTATTACCAGCATCCGAAGCTCATCATCATCGGGGAGCTGGTGGATTGTTTCGTCATGGGCTGGAGGTTGCCTTTTGGGCGACACAGGCATCTGAGTCAGTTATTTTCTCAATTTCAGGCTCCCCTCGTGAACGAAGAAACAATGAGCCGCGATGGCGTTTGGCATGTTGTTTCTCAGGGTTATTGCATGACGTTGGTAAGCCATTGTCTGATGTTGTGATCACAAACAGCGATGGTAGTAAAACGTGGAACCCATATTCAGAAACTCTGGTTGACTGGGCTAAGCGCCATAATGTGAGTCGTTATTTTCTTCGTTGGAGAGATAGAGAACACAAACGGCACGAGCAATTTTCGCTGCTGACCGTCGAACGAATTTTGACTCCAGAGGCTTTGGAGTTTCTAGCTGATCCCGGTAAAGACATTGTTGAATCCATGCTACAGGCAATATCAGGTCTTAGAATCAATGACCCGGTAACAAAGTTAATGCTTAAAGCTGATGGTGAAAGTGTTTCTCGTGACCTCAAACAGAATCGCCTAGATGTCGATGAGTTTGCTTACGGTGTTCCTGTTGAGCGTTATGTATTTGATGCTTTACGTCGATTGGTTAAAACGGGCAAATGGAAAGTCAATGAGCCTGGCGCGAAGGTGTGGCATTTACATCAGGGTGTGTTCATTACATGGAAGCAGGGAGCCAGTGATATTTATGACTTGTTAACGGAAGATAAAATTCCTGGCATTCCTCGTGATCCAGATACCTTGGCTGATATTTTAATTGAGCGTGGTTTTGCTCTGAAAAACGTATTACCAGAGCATGGCAAAGATGTTTTCTATCGTTATTGGGAAGTTATCCCTGAATTACCTCAAGAAGGGGAAGAAGTCACAGGGAAAATCAAAATGCAGATGCTGCGTCTTGAATCGTCGGAGTTGGTTTTTACCACTGAACCGCCTGCGGCCATCGCGGGTGAAGTTATTGGCGATGAGGACGAACAGGAACTTGATGCCAGTGAGCTTGATGACGATGCACCGGAAGATGGAGATGAGAACTCTGATTCGCTCACCGCTACACCAGAGCCTATTGGTTCTCTTGATGATGGATTCGAAATTCCAGATTTTATGGCAGCACCGCCCTCAACGGACTCTCAATCATCGGAACCGAAAGGTGGCACTTCCACCGATACCAAAACAAGCAAGAATGACGATAAAGCTGATGCCCCAAAAGAACCATCAGCACAAGAAATCGCTCAAACCGCAGCACCATTAGCATTAGACGATCCATTGAAAGGGCTGAAAGATGCTGGTGGGGCATTAGGAGTTTGCGATTTTCCATTCGATGCATTTGGGCTCAATACCGAGCCTGATACAACACAAAAAGACAAAGCTGAAACGCCAAATGTTCCAACAGAACAAAGCGAAGAAGACACATCTTTACCCGGCATAGACAACATTCGCTCGGGCAAGAAGCGTCAGCCTAAAGCATCCGCAAACACGGCAGCATCCTTGTCACCGAATGAGTTTTTTGGCCCTGAACCGAGCGCAATATTTGATGCCCCACCAATGCCGCCAGAGGATATGTTTGCACCAATAGATGCTGTCCCTTTGGATGCCTATGACTACTCCCATGAGATGGAAGAGCGTGAAGAGTTTGTTCCAACAGAACATTTCCAAGATGCAGAGACATATTCTTTCAGCCAGCAGGATAAATCGAGTGATGTTGATGTGCGTGGTCATTTGGAGAATGTTCTAAGTGGATACGGCGCGGCAGAAAGTATTTTAAAAGAAGCCATTATTCCTGTGCTGGATGGACACAAAACATTAGGTGAAGTGCTTTGCTTTATGAAGAAAAAAGCAGTGATCCTTTATCCAGAAGGTGCCCGAGCGCTTGGGGCTCCAGCCGAAGTCTTGAACACGTTATTTGACGCTGGCGCTATCGTGCCTGACCCAGTTCATCCAAACCGGAAGGTTCATGATTTTAGTGGCATTAAAGGGTTGTTACTTTCTTCTGATATCTCAGATGTTATCAAAGCTGCGATAGAACAAGCTGAGAAAGACTTTGACCCAATTCGTGAAGTTAGTGCGCTAAATGATAAACGCCAATCTGGCAAGAAAGCTGAAAAGGCACACTCAGAAAAGAAAGTTAAGAGCCAGAAAACCAACCAATCTACGCCGAAAAAGCCTAAACCTGCAATGGATATTTCAGCATTACTGCCCGGAGAGCAAACAGGTGGCCGCTCATCTGAGAATAAAAGAATCGCACAACAAACGGCACAAGGTAAGAAGGGCACAGCAGCTAAAACTCAAACCGAACAGCACAAAAATGAGAGTGAAAACAGTGCTTCTAATGAGGAAAAGCAAAATGTGTCACGTTTACCTAAGCGCCAAAAACCAAAGACAACGGTAAATAAACCACCAAAAGAAACGCGGCCAGTGAGTCTGGATTTCGATTCTGATTTAGAACTGCCAATGACAAAAGTGGTCGGGCAAATAGATCTAGAAGACGAGGAACCTAAAAAGCCTCAGAAGGCGAAAGAAATTAGTGATGAGGACTTTTTACCTCCTCAGTCTGACATTGATGCAGAGGAGGCCATTAGGCTTCTGAAAGAAATGATAAAAAACCAAAAAGGACGATGGTTAGTCGGTCCGGTCATTAAGGAGGATGGGTGTTTGGTAACAAGCGATAAGGCTCTGGAGAAAGTAACTGGTGAGTGTACGAATCTTAGCAAATCTATGCTGAGAGCATTACTCGCTAGTGGGCAACGACGCCCAAGAATGACTATTCGCCAGGGGAATTTAAGGTTAGAGGTGGAGTAAAGATAGATGAGCATGGATTATGACCCACTTGGGTATGAAATGCCGTGGAGGCCAAATTTTGAAGGTCGTGCAGCGCTAGGGTGGGCAGCTGCCAGCGGTGTGGCCTTGACGGTTAATCAAATGGCAGAGTCAATGCCTCCGGAACCGTTTTATTGGATGACTGGTATTTGTGGTGTTATGGCAATGTCCCGAATCCCAAAAGCCATGATGTTACATCGTCTCCAGAAGCATCTATTTGGTCGTGAACTGGAATTTATCTCTTTAAAAGAGCTAGAAAAAATGATGGCTGGCTCAGAAGATGATATGTGGCTTGGTCATGGTTTTGTATGGGAAAAGCGTCATGCTCAGCGTGTATTTGAAATCATCAAACGTGACTGGCACACCTTTACTGCTCAAGAGCCTTTAATCAAGAAGACGGTTCGCGTCCTTAAAGGCAAAAAGAAAGAAGATCCAATGGGGCAAACATGGATTCACGGTGTTGAACCAAAAGAAGAGAAGTTGATGCAACCGTTGAAGCATACAGAAGGCCACACGCTTATTGTAGGTACAACAGGTTCAGGCAAGACTCGTATGTTCGACATTATGATCACGCAAGCTGTCTTGCGCAATGAAGCAGTGATCATTATCGACCCTAAGGGTGATAAAGAAATGAGGGACAATGCAAGGAGAGCTTGCGAAGCTATGGGCCATCCAGAGCGATTTGTTTCCTTTCACCCTGCGTTCCCAGATGAATCCGTGCGATTGGACCCTCTACGTAACTTTAGCCGTGTGACGGAGATTGCGAGCCGTTTGGCCGCGTTGATACCTTCGGAGGCAGGTGCAGATCCATTCAAATCATTTGGTTGGCAAGCACTGAACAATATCGCTCAAGGTCTTGTACTGACTTATGAACGTCCTAGCATTGTTCTGTTGAAACGATTTTTGGAAGGTGGTGCCGCAGGTCTGGTTATCAAAGCCGTACAGGCTTATTCAGCACGAGTTATGGAAGACTGGGAATCAAAAGCAGCACCATATTTGGAAAAAGTGAAAAATGGCAATAGAGAAAAGCAAGCTTTTGCCATGATGAAGTTCTACCAAGATGTTATTCAACCAGAGTTTCCTCACTCAGATTTGGAAGGCTTATTGTCGATGTTCCAACATGACTCGGCACACTTCGGGAAAATGGTTGCTTCACTGCTTCCTATCATGAACATGCTTACCTCGGGTGATTTAGGAAAGATGCTGTCTCCCGATTCAAGCGATGTCGATGATACCAGGCCAATAAGTGACTCAGCCAAAATAATAAACAATGGCATGGTTGCATACATTGGTCTGGATAGTTTGACCGACAGTATGGTTGGTTCTGCAATCGGCTCTCTTTTCTTATCTGACTTAACAGCTGTTGCTGGTGATAGATACAACTTTGGTGTCAACAATAAGCCCGTCAATATCTTTGTGGACGAAGCCGCAGAGGTGATCAATGACCCATTCATTCAGCTTCTCAACAAAGGTCGTGGCGCGAAACTTCGACTATTTGTTGCAACACAAACATTCGCTGACTTTGCCGCTCGGATGGGGAGTAAAGATAAAGCACTTCAGGTTCTGGGAAACATTAACAACACATTCTCATTGCGTGTAATTGATCCTGAAACACAAAAGTTCATTACAGACAACTTACCGAAAACACGTTTGAACTACGTCATGAGAACGCAGGGCCAAAATACGGACGGTGAGCAGCCGATTATGCATGGGGGCAACCAAGGGGAACGGCTTATGGAAGAAGAAGCTGAATTGTTCTCTACGCAACTCCTGGGGATGCTGCCCAACCTTGAGTACATAGCCAAAATCTCTGGGGGGAAGATAGTCAAGGGACGGCTACCTATCTTGACATCTTAATGGCGAAATATGAGTGCGAATAAGTATAAAAATTATGAGGTTACTAGAGTGGTTGATGTGAATCCGCACAAGAAAGTACTAAGCGTGATCCGAAAGCGTGATCGAAAAAATGCACACACACTGGCACTGCTGTTTTTTGATTGGCCTGCAACCAATGATGTGATTGAGCAACTATGTTGTCTCATCACTGATGGGATCAAATCGGATAAGGAGCCAGTGATTTATCCGATTTTGGAAGAGGCATTAGATAAATATAGCGGTGTAGTGTTCCATGCGAACAAACGTAAGTACGAGGACCCGGTAAGACTAGGGGTTTTCTTGGAAACCATCATCACTGAAACAGCTAAAGCGCTAGAAATTGAGATTGAAGATTCACTAGGTAACAAGTGGTCTGTGGAGAAAGGTGAGCCTTTTTCTCACTGGCTTGCAGACCATAAAGGTGAATTATTCATTGTTCCACATCAACATCAGAATGAATGCAAACTTCGCAAGGCTTTGTATCAGTTAGTCGCTAGCGAAAGTGTAAAAACAGTATTAAGGAGAACCAATTATGAAGAAGCCGTTGTGGCTGGTCGCTTGGTTGCTAGTCATTGAAGTCTTGGTGATTCTTTTGCTAGTACCTGGTGATTGGACAGATAAAACAATTCAGCGTGAATCAGAGCTGGTGGAGCAGAACTTAGGCTATGAAGCTAGACAGTGGATTAGTGATACAGCTGGGGACTGGTACAAAACTAGTGTGCTTGATTCTGGCTTTTATGCTGCTATGTATCACACGTTAATTCCAACAGAAGAGGAACGTAGAAAGTCGAAAGGAATGGAGAATATGGGCCAAGCATGGTTCGTTTGGGTGGAGGGGCGAATTGAAGCCTTTACCAATGTAATTTACCAGTTCTACACGCGGTTAGCACTTTTGTCCTCCTGGGCACCGTATCTGCTCATCTTGTTCATCCCGGCGGTTTATGACGGTTTGATGAGTTGGAAGATCAAACGAACCAACTTTGACTATGCGAGCCCTGTTGTCCACCGATATAGCATTCGAGGAACGTTCTTCCTAAGCATGGGGCTGTTTATTACCTTTTTTGCTCCCATAGCTCTAAATCCAATTGTAATCCCCGCTGTGATGATGCTCTGTTGTGTGTTGTTGGGACTTGCATTCGGCAATTTACAAAAACGAGTTTAACCAAAGGATATTCAATATGAAAAAGACTGCTCTAACAATCATTGCCGCATTCATGCTTGCAGGTCCAGCAGTGGCGAAGACAGATAAACCCTATACGGAGGAAGTGGAAACTTTCTTTGAGACCTTCGAACTGATGTGTGAAAGTTGCGCCGAAGTTTCGGAGTTTATGGTTCAGACACTAGAAGAGAAGTGCGATCAACCGATAACCATAGAAAATATTCAGAATGTAACGAAAACACATCCTCTCTATGCATTTCTTCTGGCTATGGGGAACATGAACCCAGATGGAAAACCTCTTAGCTTTCAGTCTGCCGCTGACAACGTGGACTGTAACGATGGAATGAAGTGGGTAGAAAAGACCCAAAGCGCGATGAAAGCAGCATATCAAGAGCAGAAGAAGCAAGCGCAAAACGGATAAGTCACATTACATTGCAAAGGCGGCCATTTGTTGGCCGCTTTTTTGTGTCACTCACTTTCACATGTGAAAGTCTTAATGCTTCCCAAATGGACAAATACAGCGCTGTGAAATGAGCACGAGATCAGGTGAGAATAAAGAAAAATTAAATAGCAATCAGTTGGAGGTTATATGTCTTCTCATACACATACAGCAAATAGCTCTGAACGCTCTGGAGCATCATGGGGCGTAGGGCAAATTATCCTTTGGCAGTTAATCTTTGCCGTAGGTTTCTTTTTTGGTATTCAGTATGGCGATCTTGTTCGCTTGTTTTAACCTTTCACATTACCCGCTCTAAAAACGGCTTTATGCCGTTTCTCTCTTTATAAGACCACTTTTCGCCCAAGTTGCCCAAAAAGGGCGTTAGCCCGTGGCGTGTTTGTTGAAAAAATCTTCCAGAATTGGCGACATTGGAAATTGGAAGAGATATGGAATGAAGCCCGTCAAAATCCCACGTCGTATAGACGAACCGCCGCACATGCTGCTCTGGAGTGCAGATGAGCTGGCTCCTATGCTTCTTGGCCTTGTCATCGGAGTGATGATGGGCAAAGCCTTGATTTTTTTCTTAATCGGCTTGGCCGTGACCAATTTATATCGTCGATTTCGTGATAACCACCCTGATGGCTACATGCTTCACATGCTGTATTGGGGGGGATTCATCGCAACAAAAGCAAAATCTTTGAAAAACCCATTTATCCGGAGGTATTTCCCTTGAATTTAAAGGTGTATTTAAAAACCTGGGAGGGCACTCAGGCTGAAAATAAATGGGGGCGAGTCTTCGTCCTCGGTCTGATCTTCACCGTCTTGCTGCTAGCTGTGAAGTTGTTTAGCAAAGAGACCATTGTGACCGTTCAGCCTTGGACTTTGAATGAAGAAGCTTGGGTATCACAAAAAAATGCCTCTCAATCATACAAAGAGGCGTGGGGATGGGCTCTTGGAACGCTGATGGGTAACGTAACTCCCGGCAACGTTAACTTCATCAAAGAACGTATGGAGCCAATTCTAGCACCGACTATTTATCAAGAGTTTATTGATGCACTTGAAATCCAAGCGCAAGAGATTCAAGCAGACCGAATCACTATGCGATTCGAACCTCGTTTCGTCGAATACGAAGAAACGACTGACAAGGTTTTTGTGTATGGGCACTCCTTTGTTAAGGGGGCTGCTTTTGACGCAAAAGAGCAACGTACAGACAGAACATACGAGTTTGAGCTCCGCGTTTCGAACTATATGCCTGTCCTTGATTATATGACCACGTATGAAGGTCGCCCTCGAACGAAGAGTGTTTTAGACAAATTAGAACGTAAAGAAGAGAGCCGGAGAAAGCGTAATGAAGGTTAATTCGATTGTTTTGGCGCTTTCAATTGCGCTTGGTGTTTCAAGTGCAGTGAATGCATCAGATGATGAAATACCAGTTGTTCCTGTCAGTGTTATGAAGAACAACGTTCCAGCCCCCGTAATCCCTGATTCAGTAGCAAAACAAAGAGCTACAACTACTCAGGCCAATAGCTCGAATTTGGCTGGTGGTTACACTGAAAACTCACAACTGGTTATGGAGCCTGGGGTTAATCAGATCATCCCTATTGCTATCGGTCATCCCAACCGAATCGTTACTCCATTTGGTAAGCCGGAAGTGACGTCAACATCCTTACAGCCGGGGCAAAATAAAGGTGAATGTGGGGAAATATGCATCAAAGAGAATGTTATCTATGTGGCTACGGCAAAAGAATACCCAGTAACCATGTTCATTACAGAAAAGGGCTCAGAAGCTCGTGCGCTGAGTTTAACAATGGTTCCTCAAAGAATCCCACCTCGTGAAGTGTTTTTGAAGCTCGACAATAACAGCTTAATACCTGGCATGTTTGCAAACAACAAAGCTAAAAGCTGGGAGCAAAGTCAGCCATATATCGAAACACTTCGAACAGTATTCAGAAAACTGGCTCTTGGTGAAATCCCTAATGGCTACTCCATGAATCGAACTCCAAGCAATGTTCAATTACCTCAGTGTGCGCAGCCTGGTATTTCAGTCAATTTTGCAAATGGACAAATGATGATGGGGCATCATTTGACTGTATTTGTAGGTATTGCTCGAAACGTCACAAGTGAACCTATTGAGTTCAAAGAGCAATCTTGCGGAAACTGGAGTGTTGCTGGTGTGACTTCATGGCCGCATAAGGTTCTTGAGCCAGGTCAGAAAACCGAAGTGTACGTGGCAGTAAAACAGCGCGAGAAAACCGAATCGGCTACTCGTCGTCCTTCACTGTTGAGCGGAGGAATGTAAACGATGATTAATATGAATTGGTGGAACGAGCTCGATCCAAACAAAAAGCGTTGGGTTGCTGTTGCAGGTGGTGTTTTCGTTCTGTTTGTGGCTGTGAGTCTTTTTTCTGATGAAGGTACAAGTGACTCCAGCAATAAAAGTCGTAAAGAAACCATCCGTCACGTATTAACTGACAAGGGCACTCGTGAAGCGGGTATGGATGCATTGGTTGGCAATCTTAAAACAACGAAAGCTGAACAAGAACAACTGCGACGTGAACTGGACAAAGTAAAACGTGAACTGGAGAACACTAAGTCGAAGGCTGGTGCATCAGTTGATATAGGTAAGGAACTCGAACAGCTGAAACGCGATGTTAAGGAGCTTTCTCAAGAAAATAGAAACTTAGCGCGAGATTTAGAAAAAGCTCAGAAAGACGCTGAAAAACGTTCAGGGAAGCCTACAGCTGGTGGCGCTGAAACTGGTTTGACAGAGGAACAGGGCGCTCAACAAGCTGGTGGATACACCTCTACCGAAAAGCTTGATTACAAGGACCCTAATGAGTTCTTTAAGAAAGCTCCACTACCAGCTAACTCTCACAGCAAACCAACGGGTAAGGAATCGGATAGATCAGGTAAACCTACCGCTCAACCGGGCATTCGAATTGTTAACTACACAGAATACAACGAAGCAGAAGAGAAAGCGGCGGAAGAGCAGGAGGACCAAGACAACTCTATCTACTTACCTGCGGGTTCAATTCTTACTGGTGTAACGATCACTGGTATGGATGCTCCTACCGCAAAGGGAGCAAGAAAAGACCCTTTCCCAGCAACAATTCGACTCCAGAAGGAAGCTATTTTACCTAACCGATTCAGAGCCGATGTTCGTGAGTGTTTCTTGATTGTATCCGGTTACGGCGATCTGAGCTCAGAAAGGGCATATCTACGAGGCGAGGTTATTTCCTGTGTTCGTGAAGACGGCGGCGTAATTGAGTCTCGCTTGGACGGATATGCAGTGGGTGAAGATGGTAAAGCTGGTGTACGTGGCCGCTTAGTATCTAAACAAGGTGCAATGATAGCCAAATCTTTGACGGCTGGTTTCTTGAGTGGCTTTGCTCAAGCGCTTGATACAAACCCAGTTCCAGTTATCAACACTAATCCAACAGACACACCTGTATATCAACACGTGTTCAATGAAAACACTATGCAGAGTGGTATATCAAAAGGCGCATCAAGTGCGATGGAGAAGGTTGCTCAGTTTTATCTTGATATGGCTGAGGGAATGTTCCCTGTAATAGAGGTCGATGCAGGTCGTCAAATTGACGTAATTATCACCAAGGGGCAGCAACTAAAACTTAAATCGCAGGGGACAAAATAATGACGAAAAAAACACAAAAGCTGACCAGAAAGGGCAGTTTCACAGGGGGCTTTCCAATGGTTAAGCCCATAAAATCTACAGTGTCGATGATTTTGGGCAGCGCTTTATTGCTATCAGGCTGTACCTCAATCGGCAGTGATGAGTATAGCTGTTCAGGTATTCCTGATGGTGTTCAGTGTATGTCAGCGCGAGATGTCTATGCGGCGACAAACGATGGCAATATCCCACGCTCAGTAAAGCCTGGAGAAGAGCCTGTTTCTGTTCCAGGAGAGATAGCCAACTCATCATCGACGGGAGATTCAGTGATAGACAATTACGTCACACCGCGCCTCCCGAATCGTCCGGTGCCTATTCGTACTCCAGCACAGGTCATGCGCATATGGGTAGCCCCTTGGGAGGATACCAATGGTGACTTGATTGTGACTGGGTACGTTTACACCGAAATAGAACCGCGCAAGTGGGTAATTGGGGAAGGGACTCAACAAGATGTACCTATGCTCAAACCCTTGCAAACGATAAAACCCAAAGCTAATTCAGAAACTAAATAGGAGAACTTAGCAAAATGAACGTCACATCCACATCAAACAATAAAGTCAACCTTTTGTTCTGGGTGGCGTTGGCTCTGGTGATCAGTTTTATGTTTGCCAATCAAGCCCACGCTGGTACAGGCGGTACAGAATTTGATGATATCTGGACCACCATTACTGACTGGACTCAAGGTACGCTTGGCCGAATCATCGCAGGTGCAATGATCTTGGTAGGCATCGTTGGTGGCATCGCTCGTCAAAGCTTGATGGCATTTGCGATGGGTATCGGCGGCGGTGTCGGCTTGTACAACAGCCCTACCGTTGTTGAATCTATCATGACAGCAACTCTTGAAACTGCTGACAAAGTTGCCCCAGTTGCAATTCAACTAAGCAACGGATTAGGTATGTGATTTCATACGTAACAGTACTTTGTAAGTACTTGATATAACGGGCAGTTGAATATCTCAACTGCCTTTTTTAAGATTGAAAATCAGGAAAAAAATCATGGAAATCACAAATAAGGCTAACAATAAAGCCAATCTTCTTTTCTACGTCGGTTTAGTAATGATCGTTGGACTTATGTTTGCGAACCAAGCTCACGCTGGTACTGGTGGTACAGAGTTCGATGACATTTGGACCACCATCACCGACTGGACTCAAGGTACACTGGGTCGCATCATTGCTGGTTCAATGATTTTGGTAGGTATCGTTGGTGGTATCGCTCGTCAAAGTATCATGGCATTCGCAATGGGTATCGGCGGTGGTGTTGGTCTATACAACAGCCCTACGGTTGTAGAAGCGATTATGACAGCTACATTAGAGTCAGCTGAAAAAATTGCTCCAGCAGCTATTCAGTTCAGTAACGGCTTAGGGCTATAAGGTCTCAATACTCACTTTAACCCCTCCTTTTATACTTGGCATTTTTGGTTTCAGTCGTCAGAAAATGCCAAGTGATTTCCCTCCCAGAAAAACGCTTTAAAAACGCTCAAATTGGGCAGTTACACAGTCTGTGTATAGCCGATTACTCCAGTAACCTCCTGTATTGGGTTCTTGTAACCCTATTCAATAGCTATTGGAGAAAACATTATGAATAAGTTCAAGCTAAGGCTACCAGTCTTGCTTGGTGCGATGGCCGCAATTGCTGCACCATTAGCTCAAGCGGAATTGTTAGAATACAGCTTTAATACACCTGATGGTGCAGAACGCACATTATCTCCAAGCACCGTTTACGCCAACCCAACAGGGAACATAAAGTTCGCGTTGAGTGCAGGGATCGACCGTAAGGTTAAAATCTCTATCGTAAGGCCAGACGGTTCAGTGGTGAATTCGGCTACGAGTCACCTGCTTGGAGGCGCAGACCGTATTACAGTTAATGGAAAGTCCTATTATGGTGCGGAGTTAGAACTAGCCGCTCCGGGGGAGGGCGAGTACTCATTTAAGGCAGAAATTCTTACGTCTGTTGGAGATTCTGTTCAAACAGATACATACCCAATTATTGTAGATATCACACCTCCTGTTATTTCTGGGGAGATTCAGTGGGTCAGAAGTGGTTTTAGTATGGGTAGTATTGATGTCTTTAACCACGGTTATGCGGGTAAAGAGTTGAGATTGGAAGGGATTGATGATGATAGCGGTATATCGTCAGCAAAATTCTTTACCATCGACTCTTCTGGGCAAAAACGAGAAACGAACGCATCCTTGGATACAGTTCAGGGAGTGGCATCTTTACCTGTCGGCAGTGCAGTCAGTAGCTCGATGGCTCCTGAAAATCAAGCAGAGTATACTCTTGGTTTTTCAATCAGTGACGAAGCAGGAAACCAGACAGAAATCAGTAGAGTTTCAACGATTGATAAGGTTGTTCCCCAGGTCTGGACGGAAGTATTCGATAGTTCCGAAGGCATTTGGAAACCCTACACATCGGGTATGAATGTTTATGAAAACCCTGTTCAAATTCGTTACAAACGAAGAAAGCAGGAACATACTGCATTTAATGGAACAAAATATGGATGGGGAGATACAACCTATGATTCGGAAGATAATGAATTTATTTACCGAAATGTAAGTTTAAACTACCCTCAAAAATACTCATATTTCCATTTCTTCACCCAAGCTGGTGGTTACTCAACACATCGTTACGCAGATTTTAATTTTAATCTAGCTGGTGGGGCTTCTCTTGGTCCTAAACCAATAAAGCTTGAATATCATCTAAGTGATGGTGGGTGGGTCTCAAGTGAAAGACCACGCTACTCTCACCCTTACGTGGTGGATAAGGTCCGTATACATTCAGAAGCAAGGCCATATAACCAGAAAGCTTGGCTTAGTGGTTTTGGAGCTTGTGTGATCCCTGCAAATGAAACGTTTTGTGAGGCTGAGGTCAATGTAAGTAGGACATCAGGGCGAGGATACAGCCCAATTCAGTATTATGTAGCAAAAGAAGATGGATCATTTTCAGTGCATGGTGGGTATCTGTACACATTTTGGGATATGAATCCACCAACAATAGATAATGTCTCTGTTGATAAAACATTAGGCCAAATGACAGTACGGGTTATTGATAATGATAGAGTCAATAACTGGCAGATAAGTCATTGGGACACTAATGTGTTTAAAGCATATGCTGATAATGGTGAAGAACGGATCGAGCTGCCGCGTTCATCGTACACTTCACCTGACTATAAAACTAAAATTGCGACGTTTGATTTTGCTAGTCTGACCGATGGTAACTATTCCCTGTCTGCCGAAGCGATAGATACCTATGGGAACAGTGCTACGCAAAGTTATGGTGAGCAAATCTTAGTCGATAACACGCCACCAACGTTATCTGTCAATGTTACTGATGATGTCCAGTCTTTGGATGACGTTGTTATCAATCTTTCTGATAACTTAGACAGTACACCGAAGGTAACGTCGATTGCTTTAGTCGGCGGTCCGGCGGATGAATCTGTTCAATTGTCATGGCGTGAAGAGTCAAATGGTCGATTCCGTTTGGAATACCCTGTGATGTTCCCTTCGCTGGCAGAAGGTGAGAGTTATACTCTTACCGTAAAGGCTGTAGATAACCAGAGTAACGAAGCGACAAAAGCCGTAGTGTTTAACTATAAACCTCGTGAAATTACGCTTTCAGGCGGATTTAACGGCAATATGGCTATTCCGGCAGTTCCGTATGAGTTTACCTATGCAGACGGTAAGAACATCATCGAAACTGAACCTCTAACGTTAAGTGATGGTTCGGTCGTAACTGGCTCATACGACGTAATGGTGACATTGCGAAGTGATGCTCAAATTCCTTTGGTGGTAAACGGTATTCGAGTTGAACCAGGCCAAACTGCTGACATTATGAAAAATCATAGCTTTGCTTCTACTGGAGGACGATTAAGTATTCCAGTTCGAGCTGTTGATGGTGCAGATGCTGGCACAGCAAGCCTTTTGGTTATGACTACAGCGCCTAACTCACCAGTTTTGGTAGCCAATATCAAAACATGGAAAGCGAGTGAAAGCTTAACGGCCAATACCTGGGAAGTTCGACAAGTCATCGACAACTTCAATGTCCAAGTCTCTGCCGACTCAGGTGTACCATGTCGCTATTCGACGAACCTGCAAGAAGCTCAATCATCAGATCCTATCAAAGACCCTGTATGTTTTGTTGAGTGGGAGCAGATTCCAGATGAAGCCGAAGTGGTAAACAGTAATCGAGTTGCTGGTATATCTGGTCAAGCATTGCAGATCGGTGAACAGGATGTCACTTATGGTGTATATCTGTTTAACGGCGAAGATAAGGTAAAAATCGGCGGCGGTAACAGAAAGCTAAATGTGGTCTCTGCTTTGGGTTCAGTAACTTACTTACCAGAGTCAGATATTGCTCAAGTAGACCGTGTTATCCAGAACTTAAATGTTCAGTTACGACAAACCTCAGGTCCAAGCTGTATCCTGACGATGGATGCTGAAAAAGCCAAGCAAGATGAGAGTGGACGTGTATCCGAAGCGGCGCACAGAAGCTGCTTATTTGAGTGGAAAGAAGTTCCAGAAGGGCTGCTACAAGATACTCGATACGACACACCAACACTAATTGGTTCATTGGCAGAAAAAGCAACGGTTCCTTTAAGTTGGCGCGTTAGCATTTTCTCTCGTAGTGGAGCTCGTGTAGCGTTAGCGGATGAGACCTTTAACATCGAGGTTGTTGACCCAGCGGTTCCTCAAGTTGATCTGATGACCGATTATCACTTCAAGGACAACATCTACATCGTTCCTATGACTGGTGATTATTTCGGTGATGTCCAAGTGAATGCGAAGCCATCAGACTTGAGGGTTTCTATATCTAGGAACAATGAAACACTTGAGTCAGAAGTGCATTCATCCGGTATGGGTACAGCGATGAAGGTGAATCGTCGTATTCGAACAGATGACCGCAAACTGTGGGAAGAAGTAACTTACCAAGTTGACTCTTCATATGAAAAAGTACCTGAAATTAAGAGCACTAAAGAATATCGACTGATTGCAATGCCAAGCAAAGGTATTCGTCCAATGCTGTCAATGGATGGTAATACTGTTCTCGATATCCAAACGCTGAACGTAAAAGTCGATATACGCGATTTGTACCGTGGGAACGACGAATATGATGAAGCAACTATGGGGCAGTGGAAGGTTCGTCTGTCTCGTCAGATCTCTCCAGGAGAGATTGAACCAATGTCAGAATGGGTGGATGCAGAAAACGGTTCAGCTGAAATAGCAGTTGAAATGTCGAAAGTAGACTCTAGCTACATTCGATTTACCGCAGAAGCGAAGCTTGTTAGCCCAGTTGAAGGATATGAACGTATCGAGGCATCTCCAAGCCCAATTTTTGCTACGGTTCTTCGTGGTAACAAAATTGATGGTGAGGTTACAACTCGTCGTTTATCAGGTGCAGCTCCTTTCAATGCCGCTTTTAAGTTAGGTATTGTCGATCGGCTTGATTATCGTTCAGTTGGAGATGTCTTCTGGGAAGTGAGTAATGACGATGGTCAGACATGGAATGAACATGCTACAGAAGAGCGTAGAAAGTACAGTTTCGTAGAGAGTTTCGGTGTTGGTAAATATCTAGTTCGAGCTAAAGTTGTAAACGTAAACTCGGGCTTAGAAAAGTACACTGAAAATGTAGAAATTGTTTCGTATGAAGCGCTTGAAGTTGATGTTCCTGGTCCTGATACGCTCTTGGTGGGTAGTTCTTCTGAATACTCAGCGACCATTATGGATGGCGAGAACGCATTTGATGCAAGTAAAGCTGTGATTGAGTGGTCAGAAGATGGTGGTAAGACTTACACTACTGCGGCTCCACGTATCACGCTAACCAGAGAAGAACCACAACGAGTTAAGCTAATTGCTCGTGTACGTTCGACGATGGCTCCAGAAGATGATGCGTATGCGTATAGCCAGGCCAAGAAAACCGTAGAGTTTAAAGCTGTTAAAGCTCCGCGTATTCGTATTGATGGACCTCGTTTAGTAGAGAAAGACTTTACTTACAAACTAACCGCAGATACTCGACTGCCTTATCGAGATTTGGATGCCGAAGTTAAGGGTTTCTTCACGCTTCCTGATGGAACCATTATTGAAGGCAACACTGCTGAGTACGTTCCAAATCAAGCAGACTTGGATCAAGCTCGTGTTGAAATCAAATACACAGCATGGATCGACGGTTACAAGGAGTCTTCTACATCGGAAACGGTATACAAAGCTCGCGTATGGCAATATGTCTGGCCTGAGTTTGCACTCAGCTACAGAGCAAATGCAGATGTAGCACCAGCTATTGTTAGCGCTTCTGTTCGTCCTGTTGGATTCCGAGGCAAGCTTGAAGAGCCTACCTACGAATGGATCTTACCGGAAGGTGCAAAGCTTAAAGATCAACGAGACACGTCTCGCTCTTTTGAAATCACAGAGCCGGGCGAGCACCTTGTGAAGGTCATTGTGCGCGATGCTCGTGGTAACGAAGCAGAAGCTCAGTTAGCGATAACGGTAGGTCAAGCTGAAAACTATAAGGTAGAACTAGAATACTCAGGTTCAAATAAGCTAGATCGTGAACCTCTGGATGTTTTGGTTCGTCCATATATTGAAGGTGGACACCCAAGAGACCGAATTAATGTGATGCAGTACACCGTTAATGGGAAGTCTCTTGAAGACACTGGTCGTTATGGAAGAATGACGCTTGACGCGGGAGAACACACAATTAACTTCCGTATTAAGTCTGAAATGGGCAAAGAAGTGGAGAAAGAGTTGAAGATAAAAGTTATCGAAAACCAAGCTCCGGTTTGTTCTATCGACCACAGAGAAAGTACATTCGCATGGCTTGTGTATGCCTCATGTGATGATGTCGATGGTCGTGTAAAAGGATTTGAATGGACGCTTAATGGTGAACCTGTTGCCTCTTCATCACGAAGATTGACGATCAGCAAACGCAGCTATGATGCAATGCCAGAAGTTACTTTGACTGGTATAGATGATGCTGGTGGTCGCAGTGATCCTGTGACCCTTCAATAAAAGTATGACTATCTAAACCAAGCCCGGCACTCGCCGGGCTTTTTTGTCTCTCCGCTCTAATTGACCAAACAGGGCAACTACAGATGCAGGCTTGTATCCATATCCCGAATAAACTGCCAACTGATGAAAAAGTAACTGACGGTTAAAGGATAGGTATGTTGAAACAAGCAATAGCACCAGTGCTCATGCTGCTTAGTACTGTAGCAACAGCGAAAGATTTTACTGCTGCTGATGTGCAGAAAGCAGAGGCAAAGATTACTGGAATGGTTGAGTTGCCAATTTATGGCATCAATGCAGTAGAAAGTGACGGTCAAATCGTGTTTTTGTCAGAGAATGGACGCTTTGTTATTTCAGGACAAATCTACGATCTCTGGCAAAAGAAGCCTCTCAGTACGTTGACAGAAATGCGCGATGTCGCTGACCGATTTAGGCTACGTGACATGAATGTCGATATAGATGCGATGAATGTGGCAAAGCTTGGGACTGGCCCAAAAGAAGTAGTGGTCTTTGTTGACCCTCAGTGTGGTGCCTGCCACCAGCTAATGGAAGAGGCGAAAGCTCTTAAAGATGAATACACGTTTAAGTTTGTCGTGATACCTATTCTTGGTGATAAGTCAAACCGTTTAGCTCGCGCTCTGTCTTGCATAACTGACCAAGATAAAGCGTTTGAAGCGCTTAGCCAAAGAAAGCTTGGTTCCTACCCAACATCATGCAGCAGTAAACGTCATGATCTCACTCTGCTTACCGCACAGTTACTAAATATTCGAGGTGTTCCTTATTTGATTGCACCTGATGGGCGAGTCAACGCTGGCCGACCACAGAATATGGACCTGAAAACATGGCTGGAGAGCGATAAATGAACATTATTACGATAAGAAAAAAGCTCCAAGAAAAGCTTATCCCAGAGCATTTAAGAGCTGCTGGGATTGTCCCCGTGCTTGCGTACTCAGAAGATGATTACACCTTCTTGATGGATGATAAAAGCATTGGCTTTGGTTTCTACTGCCATCCTCTATGCGGGGCTGACGAAAAGATTCAAGAGCGTGTTAATGGTTTTATGAACCAGGAGTACCCGGCCAAAACCACCATGCAGTTTATCTTGTTTCGATCTCCTGACTTAAACCATGAAATGTATCGAATGATGGGGTTACGTGATGGTTACAGAGATGATCTGTTGACCTCTTCAATCGAGCAGCGAATGGAGTTTCTTCAAAAACATACGACCGAGAGAATGGTTGCCAAATGTAAGAAAGGAACATTTGATCTTGGTCTAATCCACGACCTAAAACTGTTCGTCACCGTAAAAGTGCCCATCAAACATGCCAATGAACCGTCTCAGGAAGAACTAGACTCTCTGGCAAACCTACGGACTAAAGTTGAGTCTTCACTAAGAACGATTGGTGTTCACCCTGTCCCCTTAACTGCTGTCGGTTACATCAGAACAATGAATACCATGCTCAATTGGGGGCCTGAGGCATCATGGCGAACAGATGGTTGCGATTGGGAAACAGACAAGCCCATTTGTGAGCAAATTTTTGATTACGGCACAGATTTGGAAGTTGATAAGAGCGGTCTACGTTTAGGCGATTATCACGTTAAGGTTATGTCTGCGAAGAAAATGCCCGACTCTTTCTATTTCGGTGATGCAATCACCTTTGTTGGGGATCTCAGTGGGGGCAACTCAGCTATTCGTGAAAACTACATGGTCGTGACAAACCTGTTTTTCCCAGAGGTTGAAAACACCAAGAATGCACTTGAAAGAAAACGTCAGTTTACAGTAAACCAAGCATACGGGCCTATGCTGAAATTTGTTCCAGTACTTGCTGACAAAAAGCATGACTTTGATGTTTTGTATGAGTCATTAAAAGAAGGCTCAAAACCTGTCCGTGTAAGTTACTCATTGGTGCTTTTTGCTCCTACAGCTGAACGCGCTCAAGCAGCAGCAACAGCGGCGCGTAACATCTGGCGCGAGAACCGCTTCGAGATGATGGAAGACAAATTTATCTCGTTACCAATGTTTATCAATTGCTTGCCATTCTGTACCGACCGAAAAGCCGTAAAAGATCTGTTTCGTTATAAAACCATGACCACTGAACAGGCATCAGTTCTATTACCGGTATTTGGCGAGTGGAAAGGGACTGGCACTTTCCACTCTGCATTGATTTCTCGTAACGGACAGCTAATGAGCTTGTCTTTGCATGATAGCGACACGAACAAAAACTTAGTGGTCGCAGCGGAATCTGGATCGGGTAAAAGTTTCCTTACCAACGAATTGATATTCAGTTACTTGTCTGAGGGGGCTCAAGTTTGGGTTATAGACGCAGGTAAGTCATACAAAGACCTGTGTGAACTGCTGAAAGGGGACTTTGTGCATTTCGCCGAAGGCTCCAACATTTGTTTGAACCCATTTGAACTGATCACGAACTGGAAAGAAGAAGAGGATGGTGTTGTCTCTATCGTCAAAGCTATGGCATCCGAGAAAGGCTTGTTGGATGAATACCAACTCGCAGGTTTAAAGCAAATTATGAACGAGCTCTGGGAAGTTATTGGCCGTGATATGACTGTAGACCACATCGCTGATAAGTGTTGTGAGTCTGATGAGCAACGAATTAAAGACATCGGTCAACAGCTATATGCATTCACATCAAAGGGTAGTTACGGTAGCTACTTCTCTGGTTCGAATAACGTTAACTTCCAAAACCGTTTTACAGTCCTGGAGCTTGATGAGCTACAAGGCCGCAAGCATTTACGTCAGGTTGTTTTGCTGCAAATGATTTACCAGATTCAGCAGGAAATGTTCCTCGGTGAACGTAACCGTAAAAAAGTCGTCATCATTGATGAAGCATGGGATCTGCTTAAAGAGGGTGAAGTTAGTACATTTATGGAACACCAATACCGTAAGGCAAGGAAGTACGGTGGAAGTATTGGTATTTGTACTCAGTCGATCAACGACCTGTATGAAAACCCTGTGGGTCGCGCTATTGCTGAGAACTCAGCTTCCATGTACCTACTTGGTCAGACAGAAGAGTCAGTAGAATCCGTAAAACGAAGTGGCCGTCTGTCTCTTTCCGAAGGTGGTTTCCATACCCTAAAAACTGTTCACACCATTCTAGGTGCTTATTCAGAAATCTTCATTAAATCAAAAGCTGGCATTGGTGTTGGCCGTTTGGTTGTAGGTGATTTCCAAAAACTACTTTATTCAACAGACCCGGATGACATCCGAGATATCAATAAGTATGTAGATCAGGGCTTAAATATCACTGACGCAATACGTCAAGTAATGCATCAACGTGGCATGGCCGCATAACTAAAAAGGAAAGGATGATGAACTTTAAATCAATTTTAATTGCGGCGTTGTTAGGTGCAGCTGGTGGATTTGGTGGTTCTTATTACTTCATGGTCAAAGAAACCGCAGCACTTCATGACCGATTAGCGTTAACGCCTCCAGTAGTTGTTGTGGATTTCACGAAAATTGCGAGCTCATACCCATCCGGAGCTGATGAGGCTGAGATCGAACAATTGATGCTTAAAACAAACAACGCAATCTTCAAACTCAAAGAAGCGGGGTACTTGATTATTGATGGTGCCGCTACTTTAGGTGCCCCTGAGGATATTTATTTACCTTCGGAGGTAATACTGGAATGAAGCTCATTGTTAGAAAAGAATCTTGGAAGCGATTTGCTTTAAAGGCTGCAATTGTACTTGCTCTTCTTTGGGTTGCTGGGACGTCCTTTGCGGGACGTTACCGAATCGGTTATGACCCTCAATTAGAGCGATGTTTACCTAATCATTCTGTCTACCTTATCGACCTAAAAGATAAAGAACTCCATAGAGATGCTATTTACGCCTTTTCAGCAAAGGGTATGGAGCCACTTTATGATGATGGAACAAGGATGTTAAAAGTCCTTTCCGGGATGCCAGGCGATACTGTTGAAGTCAATAAAAACTGGGAAGTTGTAGTGAACGGAGAGGTTAAACAAGTAGGGTTACAACTGGCTAATAAGTTGAATGTTCCTGCTAGTCATTTCTTTGGGAAAGGTGTTCTTCCAGAGAAACATTATTGGTTTCTCGGGGAAAGTATATCGAGTTTTGATTCACGCTATTGGGGAGCTGTAAAAGATGAGCAAATCATTGGCCGCGCATATCCGCTTTTCTAAATTGTCTGTATTAGTTGCGGCCCTCATTTCAAGTTCTGTTTTTGCTAGTAACAGTCCTCTAACTAGCGAGGATATGGCTATCATCGAGCAAGGAAGAGAGTTGGCAGAGAAGGCTCGCCAAATGGAAGAGCTTCCTGATTGGGCGAAGAATAAAAATCTAGATCAATCTCAGGTAGAAGCACGTCAGTTTTTTCAGCAATTACAAGAATCTGACCCCACGCTGAAAGCAATGGCAGAAAGACAGGCCGAAAAAAGTGTCTACACAGGGCACTCCACTCTTATTTTTGCATCTTACTCATTGGGAAAAGAAGGGCTGAAAGACGTCCTTGATACGGCATCAGGTGAAGATGATGTGGTAGTGGTTTTCCGTGGAATTCCGGATGGTATGAGCATTGGTGATGGCATCAAAGCTGTTCAAAAATTAGCAGAGCAAATGGACCCAGTGCCTAATGTCGTTATCAACTCTGTTTTGTTCCAAAAACATAATGTCACGTCAGTACCAACAATAGTCGTGCTTGAAGAAGAAACTAAGCCTGGACACGATCCCAAAGAACTCGCAAAAGTTACAGGTTTATCGACGCTGGAGTGGATAAGAAAAGAGGTGGATGCTGGTGAGTCTGGCGACTTCGGAGTTCGAGGTCCAGCAGTTGAAATTGCGGAGCAAGACTTTATCGAGAGAGCTAAAGCTCAACTAGCGGGTATTGACTGGGAAGAAAAGAAAGATCAGGCAGTAAAGCGGTTTTGGCATAACCAGCAGTTCAACGAAAGACCACGGGCACCACGATATAGAGAGCGATTGCTTGACCCAAGCATATACCTATCGAAGGACATAAGTACCGCTGAGGGAGTTGTGTTTGCTCGTAAAGGTGAGGTTATAAATCCACTTTGCGCTCACGGCGAAGAGTGTAAGCCGGGAACTCGTCAGTTTACTCAGGCCGTTATCATTTTCGACCCTTTAGATAAAAAGCAAATGGAACTGTTGACTGAACTTGTCCCTAAAGTGCAGCAAGAACGTGGGGTTCAAAGAGTCACATATATTGCTACTCAGTTTGAGCGCGATAGTGGTTGGGATTCATATAAACATGTTACGGACACAGTTGACGCTCCTGTTTATCTGCTTACGCCGGATGTAGTTAATCGCTTCCAAGTCGAGTACACGCCAACAGTAATTACAGCTCAAGGGAATAACTTTTTGGTAAGGGAATTTGATGTTAAGGAGGCTGTGGAATGAACCTGATCCCTGCATTTCAGACGATTACCTCAAATGGTAGCAATACTGTTGGAGCAGAAGTACTTTCTAGATGGCACCATCAAGGTCAAGTCTATGGTCCAGCAGACCACAAAACACCGATTAATTGGGGTATGGTGGATTTAGAGATAATGAAATCTCTGATTCCCCTTGTCCCTGTTATCGAAAGGCTTTACCCCAGTATTTTTATTAACGTATCGCCACAGACATTGAGCTTTTCAGACATGCGAATGAAGTGGTTCAAATTGTTGAAAGAGCTTACAGATAAAGCCCCATTCCAAGTAGTTATAGAAATCACGGAAAAGGTAACACCAGAACAGTTGGATAACGCATGGTCCTTACTTAGTCAGTTCAATGTTGCTTTAGCTATGGATGACTTTGGAGAAGATCACTCATCAGTTAGTCGCCTAACATCTTACTCTTGGCAATTTTGCAAAGTTGAAATAGGACAATTGAAGGGTTTGGCAGGTAACGCGGCGGTTCAGTATTGTCGTCTTAACAACATAACACCGATTGCAGAACGAGTTGAAAGTGTAGCTCAATCAGAAGTGGCAAAACTTCTTGGATTAGAGTGGCAGCAAGGTTTTTTGCATGGCAAACCCGTCACGTTCGACCTTGAAGTGAACTCATTAATAAAACAAGCACAAGTATCTGAGCCAGTTAGAGTTGGAGTTATGTCGTGAATAAAATATTGAATTCAATTTTATTAGTGGCCCTATTTGCCTTGGCGGGGACTGCTAAAGCTGATCCAGGATGCCAGAATGCAGAAGTCATTGGCCCTAAACTTTTTACTGATATCTGTTGGTCATGCATATTTCCGATTCGAGTGGCAGGGGCAACAATGAGCGGAGGTGGTGGTTCTTATCCGTCTGATGCAGTTGGGAGCCCTTTGTGTGCTTGCCAAGATAACAATGGGATACCACGACCAGGTGTAACTACGTCAATGTGGGAACCTGCTCGTTTGGTTGAATTTCAACGAGTTCCAGGGTGCTCTTCTGTGCTTAATGGAACTAGATTCCCCTTTGACAGAACGTTCCAAGGTCATCATGGAGAAGGAACGATGGACGGTGGTGATGGCTCATTTATGCATTATCACTTTTACGCCTTTCCTCTTATGACAATGTTGGAACTGTTCGTGAAGAAGACCTGCAATGCTGATGGTTACTCTGATTTAGATATTATGTACCTGTCCGAGTTAGACCCTACTTGGAACTCTGATGAACTTGCATTTTTTACTAATCCCGAAGCTGCTGCTGTCGCTAATCCTATAGCAGCGGCAGCATGTACAGCTGACGCTGCGGCTGCGAGTATTGGTAAGCCTCTCAAGCAGTTGTTTTGGTGTGCAGGTAGTTGGGGGTCAATTTACCCTTTAAGTGGAAACCAAAATGGTGGAAAAGGGGTGATCAAAGACAGTAGTCTACTTGCAACCCGTGTTCTAACAGCTTTGCATCGTCGAGGTTTGTCATGGAAGACGATGGGTTCTGATGCAATGTGTAATGGTGTCATAAGCCCAACATTACCCAAAACACAATACAAATTTACCTTATTGCATCCAGTCGCAGAAACAAATTCTTCACATGTTATCGGAGAGTCAACGTTAACGTGGGGGATAGGGAAAACAATTCCAGCAATAGGTCAAGATCCTATTTACACGATATGGCGCTGGAATGATTGTTGTAATAACTAAAGCTCAACAAAGAAATCACTAATAACTAGCCCCGTTTTGGGGCTTTTTCTTTATATGGAGGACATGAGCAGCGTAGGTAAACGACCCCAGTGTTGTCCAAAATGGACAGTTCCACAGTCTAAAGAAACTCGGTCGGGCGACTATCATGGCGATATATGTTGAGGGGTAATAAGAACGGGTTACAGGAATAAAGTAATGAGAAATTATACAAGGTTGATGAGGGCTGTCGCTTCTCTGCTAATAGTGACAACCCCTTTCTTGCCGATACATGCCTATGCTAACGGCAATAGCGCTAGTGAGGCAGGACGAGAAGCGCAAGTTTTAGCAAATGATTTAGTGTCTTCGTTCAAGTCCGCTCCAGGAGGAGTTAACAACGGAAATATTAGTTTTCCAACACTTGAAAATGGTCAATTTCAAAATGGTGGTGGAACTATAAATGTAAATGATTTATTTCCGGGTACAAGCAGCTCCAATAGTGACCCTTCAAGTTATTACTTCCCAGATGGAAACCCGAACTTAGGTGAACTAGAAGGTGTCTATAATGACAACAATGGTATGGATTCTATTGGTGGTAATGCAAAAAGCTCTCTATGGAGTGATGCTAATAGTGGGAGCCCCACCATATCAGGAGCAGCCTACAAAGTTCTCTTGGATGCAACAAACCAATCAAAGCCTGATTTCAGCAATGACCCCTTGATGAACCTTAGTAAGAAAACCTATGAAGACATTGATGTGATATCAGAAGGTTTTGGTGATTGTTCTGCTGAAACAATCATTAACAACAATACAATTGCAACGCATATACCAGATTATAGAACTTGTGAAAGGGTAACGGATAAAAGTGCCGATTGTGAAGTGTTGCATGAGTATGACGCTGAAATCATAAAATACCATGATGGCCCATTTAACATTAAGCCGTGTGGGGATGATTGTATTGAACTTTGGATCGGTAAAGTTGGCGATAACTACTGGTCAGGCTGGTGTACAATCTATGAGCAGGCAACACAGGTTAGAGTTGATAATCCTGATGCAATCATTTCAGCGACACTAGAATATGCTAAGTGGGATGACTATATGCAAGTATTAGTAGGTCCTCCTGGCAGTGAAAACAAAGTATGGCAAGGTCCGAATAGTAACTTCCCCCCAGAAACTCCCGGTGCATGTGAGCTAAGTACAAGTTGGCAAACTAACCCCAACACTGATGTGACGTCTCACTTTAAAAACACAAAACCAGGCGATGTGGTTAGTTTTAAAATCAGAGTTTCTGTTGCTGGTAATGGTGAAGGTTTTGGTCGGATAAAAATTAAGTACGATCGTTCAAAAGCAGTATTCAAAGACACATGGACCCCGCAGAGTTGTCTCGATGCAGCTGTAGGTATCCGAGATGGTTTTGCTTCTGGTCAATTCTCTTGTATTGAGCAACCATCTGATGTAAATGCGTCTGGTTGTGTAGTAAAAAATGGATTTAAAGTTTGCGAGGACATGTTGAGTGAGCCTCCTTTGCCTGGGATACCTAAGTTATGCACAAAAGTCAGAGTAAAAGCTGACTATGACTTCTACAAGGGGCAAATGGAGTGTTGGACTGACCCACAAGGAGAAATACAGTGCCCAAATAATCAAGGTGGCAACCTTGATTCATGTAAGGTTCTGGAAGATAACCCGCAGTGCGGTTTTGTTAGTTCTAAGTGTGTGGAAGGTGCTCAGGGAAGTTCAGGAACATGTTATGTGCAAGAAGATACCTTTGATTGCGGGACGGATGTTGATGTACCTACTTTAGACAAAGAAACAAACTTTACATGTGGTGGGCCAATAAAATGCATGGGTGACGAGTGCTTAGACGTTAATAAGACACAAAGTACCGACTTTGCCAGAGCTGCCGCACTGCTGAATGCTGCTCAGTTTATGACACAAGATATGGCGTGTACTGGTACTGATGGTAACGATAACCCAACAGGTACAGAAAACGTTATTTGTAAGGCTTTTGGTGGCGATCCAGGTGAATGTAAAAAAGCTGTTGGGGGGGCTCAGGATTGTTGTGAGAAACCAAGCGGCCTATCTATGGGAGACTATCTGACTCTTATGATGTCAGTTCCTAAACTGGATGGTGCCATTATGTCACTGGATAACGGCAGTGCAATTAAAGGTGCTTATCAAGCCATCCGTGATCCAGCCATTAGTGGTTGGACCGAAATCACCAAGCCGTTCACTTCATATATTGAGAACATTACAGGTGCGATTGACAACTTTACTAAACCAATCACTGACTTGGCAAAAGAGGCAATTCAGGCTCTCAAAGATGAAATCACCAAAATAACCAGTAAAGCTCTAGGGAATGCATCTGCATCAGGAAGCGCTGGTGTACCAGCTGGCGCATCGGAAGGTATGATGGAGCAAATGGTAGGACAACAGGCAGCGAGTGTACTAAGTGGTATTATGGCCGCGTATACCGCTTATGTTGTGGCTATGATGATCATTCAAATAGTTTGGAAGTGTGAAGAAGAAGAGTTTGAATTGAATGCAAAAAGAGCATTGAATAGCTGCACTAAGGTTGGTTCATATTGCAAATCAAAAGTGCTGGGAGCATGTATCGAAAAACGCGAAGCATACTGCTGTTTTAGCTCTCCACTATCACGAATTATTCAGGAGCAAGTAAGACCTCAGTTAGGAATGAACTTCGGCCCTGCAAAAGCTCCTCAGTGCGATGGTATTCCACTGGATCGTTTATCTGAGATTGACTGGACACAGGTAAATCTGGATGAATGGTTAGCTTTGCTGAGAGTTAATGGTCACTTTGACGATCCTGCTGGTATGACTTTAGACCGCCTTACTGGATCTGGTAGTGCGTTTAATGTTGATGGAACTCGACTTAATGCTCAAGAGCGAGCTGAGGAGAGATTGAAGGGGTCTGATCTCGATAAAACAAGAAAAGATGCGGGAGACTCCATCCTTCCAGATACAGGTGCTCCAGGTTATTAAAAAGACCAGTTGTATACACATTAAAGGCGCTCCCATTTTGAGCGCCTTTTTTCTTGTTTGAAATATTCGCTGAACCTGTTAGATTAAATCCATGAGGTTTGAGCGTTTCCCTCGGCATCCACCAGTGCCAAAACGTGATACCGCAAACCAGTTAACCTGAAACTAATGGCTGTGTTTGCGCGAGGTGGACGTAGCAAAAATTTTAAGCCAAGTGAAGGGATTAACTTATGGATACTCCATACCCAATTTATCCGTCTCAAACGGATGCATTCAAAAATATCGCCAAGTCATTTGCATCTCTTATAGCAAAAGAGTCCAAAACCAAAGTTCTGAGCGCATTCAAACGTAATGACTGGCTGGCTCAGTCTTTAGGCTATAAAGGACACGCAGATTTACTTCAATCGACTCAGTTTCGAAAGCAGGCCGACCAAGGCGAACCTTTAAGGTGCTTTCTTCACGAGAGCATTCGAACTGCGATCAGTCAAACATTCTCGTCAAAGATGCCAGATATACCTCCTCAAATTATTGAAAGGGCAAGTTTAGAAATGAATGACGCCGAAGTGGTTTTGTCTAATACTCACCCAGAAGCAAAATTGCCTATGATGCTTGATGAAGGGAGTAAGTATTTTTCTGGGTCATTCGAGAAAATACGAGATGAAATAAACGCTGCGGCAACGCGAAAAAATTATGTGCCTGTTCTAAAGCTCGATTTTTCAGAATCACCATTCAATGTATACGCAGTACTTATGGAACATTCTGCCCTAAAAGCATTTAAGGTAGATCCTAATCGCCGCGATGTAGAATTGATTTATCTCAAGCCCAAAGGTGATACATCTAGTAGTAATTGGAAAATTAGAGCTTCACTAGATGTTTGGGGAGCGGAAACGATCCCTGCTGACGTGCTAAATGACTGGTGTGTTTTCCGTGACTGGTTATTGCAATTCAATCTCGTTGGCCGTACTCATATCTCTGAGAGATTGAAAGATCATAGATTTATTACTTTCCACACGCAGAGTCATCCTGAATACACACTTGAAAAGTTGTACGGAGATCTGAACAGTGAAGAAGATAAAAATCTGTTGTACGCATTGTTAAACCCTAACAAACTATTGATGAATGATGAATCGTCACGAATTGATAGTCGTGGTAATGGCTTCAACAGTACATTGAAATACTCATCGGAAATTTTAAAGATGATTTCGGGAGAAAAGGGTAGCAACAACCAGCGAGGCTGGACAATTGATGGTGTGTTTGAAAATGAAGCGATAGAACACTATGAGCCCATTCAATCAGGTTATGCTTTCCGATTAAAAGGTATGTCCACGGTAGTTACAGTGACATTGACGCCGAACGCAGAGACTGGCTGGGTCGATTACAAGCTGAGTCACTACATTAAAACTCCAGAACAAATGAGCAAATATGTTCCAAGTAGACAATCGGGTGACTATCTTGAGTATGCCTTGCAACGTGGAGTAACAACGATTACCGATTTTTATAAAATCGCAGTACGCAATGGTCACATTCCAGATGACTCGTGGCTAATAGCGAATAGTTAAAGTTAATGATGACATTTTTGACTTTCACATGTGAAAGTGAGAAACACAAAAAAGCCCTTCTGTTGTAGAAGGGCTCTCAATAGATAACCGACATAAAGCGTTAAGCTGCCTTTTCATCTTCCCCAGATTCAGCATTGTCGGCTTCGGATGCAATTTCTTCATCAGTAGTTTCTTGAGTTGGAGCAGCTGCTTCAACTTCATCTTTCTTGCCTTTGGAGTGCGCTGAGATACGAGCTCGCTTCTCAATACCAATAATTCGGCCAGCAAGTTTGATTAAGCGTTGTTGCCATTGATAAGTGGCGTCTTTGCGCTGTTTGCTTGTGAGGATACTATTTAGCCATAGAGTATCGACTAACAACATCAAGTTATCTAACTTGCGCACTAGGTGAGCAAATTGAGCTACTTGTGGTGAGTTGATCTCGATATCGTACTGGTTTGGGCTTGTATATTCTGGAGCGCCTTCAATTCCGTTGTCTTCCATCAGTTTTTGTAGCTGATTAGTGGCGGTATCAAGATCAACGGATACTTTCTCGATGTGCTCCTGGATGATGCTTTCTACTTGGTCAATTTCATCTTGTTCACCAATGATTCGCAAAATAACATCAATCGAAAACAGTGAATCGGAAACGCGCTGAAAGCTGCGTTCGACTACACGTTGAGCTTGCAGACTGTTCACTTTCAGCACTCGTTTGAATACAGGGCGAGAAAGGTCCGCATTGTTGCGCTCTTTTTTGGTTGGTTGTTGTTCCAAAGAGGTTTCTGCTAAGTCTGTCATTTCTTTCTCCTTCAATTGAATACAGATACAGATAAACGCAGATACAGGATAAAAGGTCTATTGACGAATCCTTAGCTACAAATGTGCCCAGAACGGGCAGATAGAACGATTTATTACATTTTACGAGAAGTGCTATAGTAAAGACTCTTTAGTCGCTCTGCGGCTTTATGTGAGATAGCTGGTCTCCACAAACAATCAGCATTAATCATATGCCGTATGGCATTTCAAAACCCAATCGGGGGAACAATACCCCGACCAAGGGTGTTGCTCCCCTTAGTTTTATAAGGAGTAACACCATGCACATCATCACTTTCGTTTTTGTTATCGTAGCTAGTCTTGGCGCATTGTACGTAGGAGCAATGGTATTTGCGAAAGCATTTACTTTTCTTGCGTTGCAGTTCCAGAACTTAGGTTTGTTCTTTTGGAACAAAGCGAGTAACAAAGCGCGGTCTGTACAGGCCGTTATTAAAGAAAAAGCTGAACAAAAAGCGAAAGCTGTTCAGACTGCTGTTGTTCCTGAGCCTGCTCAAGAACAACCGACTCCGTCTAAACCTGTCGATGAATATGCTTATCTAGAAATTCCAACGTATATCCGTAAAGGAAAAACGCTGGTTTGGTAAGTAGATCTTTAAGGGTATAGCTCAACCAAAAGACTTGACTGATGAGATGTACAACACGTACATCTCATCAGTCATCTCTAAAAATAAAAACCCTGACGGGGGCAACTACCCCGTAGGGGTGAGTTTGTCTCTGTCGTTTAAAAACGTTCAAAAAGGAGACAAATCATGAACAAAATTACATTTACTTTCTGGAAAGCCATCTTGAATGTAGTGCTGGGCTTAGGTACTGGTGCTGTTATTACTGGTGGTATTGGTCTTATGACTGGTGGTGTACATCCCGCAGCTGTGCTCGGAGCTAATGTCGCTGCTGTTGTTATGGGATTAGTTTTCATGGCAGCTTACGTTGTTGGTTCTATCATTCTGGTAGCATTTAGTGACAGTGGATAAATAGGCTCAATTTTGAGCTTAATTTTCGTTAGGATCTGAATGACACTTTGAGGACAGAATAATGACAACAGGAAGCCTGTTATATTTTTCGCTCATCTTGGGGGGCCTGATAGCTATCATTGTTATTGGGTTAATAACCAAGAAGATTGTAGAAAAAAAGTTAAACAAAAAGCACGATAATCGTGATCAGTAATTTAACCCTGGCGGGGGACCTACCCCAGAAGGGATAGGGTATCTCTGCTTAACAAAGCAAGGTAACTTATGAATACTGTACACTTTTGTGGATATGATTGTGATGTAAGAAAGATCCAATATCCAAATCAACAATTAGCTCTAGAGCTGGTGGCCTCGGACACAAAGAATAATAGTCAGCAAGGTATTATTCCTGGAGAGCCAGTTTGTGTTGCAACGGTTTGTTTGCCTGATTTCAAGTTCAAGCCAAACCAGTCAGCGATCAGAGATTACTCTGAGTTGGCTGGTATTCTGGATGTACTTGAAGAAGCAAAAATTGTTAAACGCACAGGTCAGCAATTACCAACGGGGTATGTATCTGTTCCTGTTGTGAATGTGTTGATTTAGCTTTATAGCCAAAATAAACAAGCTCCAATGGGGCTTGTTTTCAAAGCATGTAGTGGTACGTGTTTTGAAAACAAGCGTCATGGGAGTCATGTATGGTAAAAAACATGCCAGTATCAGGTATTGCTTTTAGCGGTACTCAGGTATTTGGCGTTTCAAATTCAAAGCCTCCATAACCTGGCTCTTTGTTACACAATGAAGGACACAGGCTAAGGAGGACAGTTCATGCCAAGTAAAATCCAATACAAATTACGTCCCTTTTTATACAGCAATAGTTCACTGTCTCTGAGTAGCGTGTGTTTCGTTTTCCATTATGGAAATGTTCATTCAAAGCAAATTGGGTCAGGAGAAATATTGCATTGGGGATAAGATAGTATGAGAGTTCACTTGTATGATGATTGCGCGGGTGTGTTGTATTTAGCCAGTGGCCGAACGATATCTATCAATCCACGACAATTTTGTAGTGTTATTGAAGCTCAAGAAGTTATTACTGACTGGGCTAAGCGTTTAGGTATTATTGGTCAAAATGACACTATATCCGCGTGTTCATAATCAAATTCGGCCCAGTTTAGGGCCGAACTTACCAAGTCTTTTTAGGCATACGACAATTATGCCTAAAAAGATTTTTGCTCTCATCTGAGAGTGAAGATGCGATAGCTGGTCGCTAAAAACAAACAGCAATTAACGTTAATTGAAATAGCCCAACCGGGCACACTTAGCCCGGTACGGGTCTAGGTGTGCCCACAACCAATTAGGAGCGCACCTATGTCTCAACAATATGCAAACTTCAAAGTACGTGATGTTTTTGGTATGCCGGATATTCCGGAAAAGGTTCTCGCCAAAGGCTATGCCGATAGCAGCAATCCTTTTATTCCACAAACTCACGCCGATTACGTTTTCCGTAAGGAATTCTTGAGAGAATGCTTGGCATTTTTGAAAGATCCCAGCGGTGATGCGTACTATGTCACCGGACCAACAGGTTCTGGTAAAACTTCTGGCATTACAGAAATTACAGGGCGTCTTAACTGGCCTGTGCAACAAATTACGGCTAATGGTCGTTTAGAGTTCACAGATTTAGTTGGACATCATGCCTTGATTTCACCAAAGCCTGGAGAGACTCCCGTCATGCAATTCATGTATGGCCCTTTAGCAATCGCTATGCGTGAAGGCCATGTCCTCCTCATTAACGAGGTCGATTTGGTTGACCCAGCAGAGCTTTCCGGTTTAAACGACATTCTTGAAGGTCGTCCACTGGTTATCGCTCAGAATGGTGGAGAAATCATCAAACCACATCCAATGTTCCGCGTTATTGTCACTGGTAACAGTACAGGCTCAGGTGATCCATCAGGATTATACCAAGGCGTAATGATGCAGAACTTGGCCGCAATGGATCGTTATCGTTTCTCTGTTGTGCCATATATGGCAGAGCAAGATGAACGCGGCGTTCTGGAGCGAGTAGTTCCTCGTCTTCCTGACAACATTCGTAATGGTATGGTTCGAATTGCTAATGAAATTCGTAAACTATTTATGGGTGAAAACGGGGATGATGGACAAATCAGCATCACAATGTCTACGCGGACACTTGTGCGCTGGGCAAAACTAACGTTGCAATTTCGTGGTGCGCCAAATGCCATTGAGTATGCCTTACAACAATCATTGCTAATCCGAGCCTCAAGTGAGGAGAAAGAAGCTGTCATTCGCATAGCGAAAGACGTTTTCGGTGAGCAGTGGCGATAGGGGGATCTCATGGATACGCAAAACATGATTTGCAAACGTTACATCCGTGAACGTGGAACGACTATCGACAAGGTAATGCTTGGTTACAAGCCAGTTCAATGGTCCATCGATCCTGATGGGCCAACTGAATACCAATTGGTAGAGTTCTTTGAGTTAAACGGGTGGAAAGAGACTATCTTGCTCGATGGGCAGATAATCAGAGCCACCAGCTTAGATACGATTCCTGTCACCGTGAAAGAGAAAGAAAATCAGCATGTTGATGATCTGCTTAAAGAGGGGTACTCCTTCCTCGATGAAGTGCAGGTAAACGCCACAACAAAAGCTGTGTCTTCTCTTGAAGCCGAAACAGAATCAAAAGATGGTTACTCACTGAGCTGGTTGTTGTCATCACCTGTTGATGCTTCAAATCATGCTCTACTCCGAGGGTTTATTGTCGGGGTCTTTACTGATGGTGCATCAAAGCTTGGCTTCGATGTTGCCAGAGAGAAAGGATCTCAATCTCAATTACCTGATGTTTTAATGAGAACCAATAAAGGGTATGAGCTAACTGTAAAAAGCGGCGCTAGCGAAAACACCATCTGTCCAACGATGTTGGAAGGTGCTGGGACGCTAACTGCTTCGGATGGCTATGAGCCTTTGCTGATGTTCATTTATTTACAACGCAGATTTGAGCAGGAGTTTTTTAAAGATGATGAAAAACGCTTGGTTAAAATCTGTGGAGAAGATGGTGATCTGTTTATTTATGACGGATTTGATTCTTTGGAAGGAATATTTTTTGAGTTCGGATGGAATTACAACGAAGTTAGAGAAGCGGCAGAACGTCTTGGTTTAGTCGCCGAACTATTTCGATTGGATAACATTGATTGCGAAACCGAAGATTCCTATTTTTAACCCCTAGAGGGGCACTGTGCCCTAAGGGGTCATGGTGTCCCTTCCATCTCAACGGAGAGAACACCATGTCTACAAAACCAGAAACAAAATCATTAGTTGAAAGAATGGCTCAGCGGTTTGGGGTTGATGCTAAGAAGTTTTTTGAAACTTTAAAGCTAACAGCCTTTAAGCAGCGAGACGGAAGCGCACCAACTGATGAGCAGATGATGGCATTACTCATCGTAGCGGAGCAGTACAATCTGAATCCGTTTACGCGAGAAATATACGCTTTCCCCGATAAAAGCGGCGGCATAGTACCTGTTGTTGGTGTTGATGGCTGGAGCCGGATTGCCAACGAGCACAAGCAATTTGATGGGGTGGAGTTTGAATACTCTGAAAATCTTATTGAAATGCCCGGAGCAAAGGTGAAATGTCCAGAATGGGTGGAGTGTATCGTTTACAGAAAGGACCGTACACGGTCTATACGTATTCGAGAATATCTTGATGAAGTCTATCGTCCACCAGTCGAAGCAACGGGTCAGTACGGTCCTTACACTGTTATTGGCCCTTGGCAGACTCACACGAAACGACAGTTACGACACAAAGGCTTTATCCAAGGTCTGCGTATCGGTTTGGGGTTTTCTGGAATTTACGATCAAGATGAAGCTGAACGCATAATTGAAGGTGAAGCGCATGTTGTATCGTCAGAACAAACCACAAAACAACCAGCTGTCATTGAAGCCTCAAGTCCATTGGCCTTGGAGCATAAAAAGAAAATGGACCCACTTTTAAAACAACTTGCAGATAGAGCTATTGCGCAAAATGCGTGGTCAGCAACTCACGAGTATGTTGAAAGTCGGTTCTCTGGTGCCGAGTTGGAGTATGCGGTTCAATATTTGCGTGATGCAGAGATTGATAGCATGGAACCAGCTGTAACCCAAAAAGCTTCTATCCAGGAAAAGGGAAATGTTGACGATGTTCAATCTGAGTTACCAGATGAGCCGATTCAGCATGATCCTGATCCTCTAGAAGAAGGTTTGCATGAACCTGATCCTGAACTGGAAGAGGGTGGTGACGGCAACTACTTTTAACCCCTTGCGGGGGAGTTCCCCCGCGATGGGGACTCCTCCTGTTAAATACAGGAGAGAGCTATGAAAATCGTCAATCTATCTCAAAGGAGCGAACAATGGTTGGAATGGCGTAAAGGTGGTATTACTGCTACTGACGCCTGCATCCTACTAAATCGTTCTCCTTATAAAACGGAATGGCGACTCTGGGCTGAAAAAACAGGCTATGCTCGTGAAGTCGATCTAAGTCTAAACCCTCTGGTGCGCCAAGGGGTTGAAAACGAAGATAAAGCAAGACGTGCATTTGAGGAGAAGTACAATGATATTCTCTTACCTGTTTGTGTCGAGTCAGTTCAATATCCATTGTTTAGAGCATCGCTCGATGGTCTACGAGGCAATGGTGAACCTGCTGAGCTGAAATGTCCTAGCGAAACGGTCTGGAACGATGTTTGTTCTGAACTAAAAAACAGCAAGGCTTATCAGTTATATTACCCTCAAGTTCAACATCAGTTGTTAGTTACTGGTGCAAAGCAAGGGTGGCTAGTTTTCTACCGAAATGGGCAACTCAAGGAGTTTGTTATCACCCGAGATGAGCCTATGATAAAAGAAATTGTGGCTAAGGGCACAATCTTCTGGAAAAGAGTCACTGAGCGTAAAGAGCCTGAGAAAGACCCCAAGCGAGATCTTTTTATACCGCAAGGTAAGGAAGTGAACGAGTGGATTTACGAAGCGGAGCAGTACCGACTTTATGACGCAGAAATTAAGCAGTTGGAAGATAGGTTGCAAGCGTTGAAAGATAAGCGGCAACCTCACCTTGATAAAATGAAGTCTTTGATGGGTGAATATTTCCATGCGGATTATTGCGGTGTAATGATCACTAAGTACAAAGCCGCTGGTCGGGTAAATTATCAAAAGCTACTTGAAGAAAAAGGTTCGAATATCAAGCCTGAGGATCTTAACTCGTATAGAGAGGAGACCTCAGAACGTTACCGAGTAACGGTTACAGGCTCTGTTAACCCGAGGTACATTCAAGATGAAGAGGTTTTAGCCCCTTTAAACGATGTGTCTCTAGAAGTAGAGTCAGCCTATTTTTAGGCATAAATAACAAGCCCTTTGGGGCTTGTTTCTAAAGCATATCGCGTCAGTGTGTTTTAGAAACAAGCAACAAAGGGCATCTACAATGAAAACACAGAACTTCAAGCTCATGTACCTACATGGTGGCCGCTGGCTAGAACGTGTCTACAAAGATACGATTTATGCCAATGTACAAAGAGTGGCAAACTCTTTCCCAAAAAGTGTTACCTGGTACATTGAGCCTATGTGAAATGTAGACATGAAAGGGGGAATGTATTCCCCCCTTTTCCATTGAAGATTGCTTTTTCGGTCTTCAACGGAAAAGGACGAATTCTACTCTCATCGAGAGTGAAGACGCGATAGCTGGTCGCTAAAAACAAACAGCATCAAACTCATTTCAATTTAACCCAACAGGGGAGCTTCTCCTGTTCGGAGTTAGCCTCCTGTCTATTGCACTAGGAGGCAACCATGAAAAACTACAAGCTATGTTATAAAAAGAAAGGTTCTCCGAACTGGATGACCCGAGTATTTAATGACACCTTGTACGACAATGTTCAACGTGTTGGAAATTCATTTCCATCCACCTTTACCTGGATGATTATTCCTGCGTAACTCACTTTAACTTTATAGCCCAACCGGGCACATCATGCCCGGTTCGGGACATGGTGTGCTTTCACTTTGCTGGAGAATAAACCATGTCAAAAGTTAAACATCTCGAAAATCTATGCGTTATTAATGCTGATTTTGATATCTGGAGTGGGCAAACTCGTTTGTCTGCATCTGACTTTAAATTGGGTGCTGGTGGTGAAATTCCACCAGAGAAAGTAGCTCAATTAGGGTCGAAAAAAATCTGTGATCCAGCGAAGCTGAAAGGCTTTCATCGCTTGAAAACAGAAACTCGACGTTTTTTGCTTAGCTATGGTATGCCATTCATGAATGGCTATGCTGTACCCGTAGCAAAAACTGATGAGATTTGCGCCAAGTTGGACAAGATTGACGTCGAAGTTCAACAGTTAAAACACGAGTTCGTTACTGGCTACAACAATGCCGTTGATGAATGGTGTCGAGAAAACCCTGAATACGAGACTGCTATTCGTGCTGGAGCTCTTCCTCGTGAAGAAGTAGAAAAACGAATTGGTTTTGAATATCAGGTGTTTATGGTTCAACCTACTCAAGATGAGCAAAGCGCACACAGACTTAATCGTAAGGTTGAGGAGTTGGGCGATGATCTCATTGCTGAGGTGGTAAATGATGCCAATGATTTTTACAACAAACGTTTAGCTGGGAAGATGCATGTAGCAACAGCTACAGGCGCAACGCTAAAAAACCTACGTGATAAAGTGGATGGACTGTCATTTTTGAACAGCGCATTCACTCCGCTCGTTAGCCTGCTCGATCAAACACTAGCAGGGTACGAAAAGCACGGAGCTGGAAAGCGTAATATTGAAGGTATGTTCGTCTTTCAAATTATGGCCGCTGTATTAATCATGTGTGATCGCAAACGTATTCAAGAATACGCTGGTGGTTCGCTTAGTGTTGATGATGTAGCCAAAACCTTGACCAGAGATGAACTCAGCTCATTAGAGTCTGGAGCTTCTGATCAAGAAGATGAAAGTGAAGGTGTTGAGAGTGATGAGGCACTGGAACAACCATACGTTCAAACACAAAGCCAAGAAGTTAACCAAGAAGATGGTGAACAAGTTAATAACTTAGAACCTGAAACTATTTTGGATGACTTCGAAGCGTTTTTAGCCAACCGCACATCCAGTGCAAACCAAGATGACGAGGAAGATGATGCTTTGGAAGACAAAAGCGATGTCTCTTCTCAGACTCTGTGGGATGCAGACCTAAATTGTGATGACATTCCAGTGGAAGACTATAGCCAAGACCCAGCAGATTATGTTGGCAAGGACTTTGGTCAATCTCACTCTAATGATCATGTTGTAACTCAACCTGAACAGCAACCAACTGAGCTTGATGATCAGGATTGTTATTTTTAACCCCCTCGGAAGGGACAACCACCTTTCCGAGGGTGGTTTGTTTCTTCTGTCCAAATTGGAGAAGAAATATGTCTAAAAAACGTACTGTTTATAATGCTTTACCCATCGTAGCTGCTGCTTATGGCGAGAAGTTTGGTGTGAAAGTTGCCTTGGGGTCAGATACCGCAAGCACTGATGGTCAAACTATCGTTATTCCAAATGTTCCAGATGACTATCCAAATATGGATGCTGTTTGGGGCTACTTGGCACATGAAGCTGCACACGTTCGGTTTACGGACTTCAATGTAGAAAGGCGACGCGGCTTGCACGCTCACCTAACAAACGTCATTGAAGATTGTCGTATTGAAAGAGCAATGCCTGGGGTCTATCCAGGAACAGCTTTGACACTGCACGAGATGGCTCGATACATGCTTCAAGCAGGCCATTATGAACCCGTGAGAGATGAAGACCACCCTGCATCCATCCTGTCTGCATACTGCTTGTATTGGTTGCAAACAGTTGGTGTAGGTCAAACTGCATTGCAAGAGCGTTTAGATGGCGCAAAAGCTGTGTTTGAAAGAGTTTTCCCTCAAGGTGTTGTTGTAAGGCTTAATGCCTTGCTACGTAAATGTGTGGACGCCAAATCAACTGCAAACGCTGCATCTCTTGCTGATGACATCATTAAGATGATCGAAGAAGAGAAAGATAGTGAAGAGCAGCAAAATCCGAAATCTCAACGTGAGCAATCACCTGAGCAGAAGGATAAAAGTAGTGACGACTCTCAAAGTCCAAATGGGCAGGAACAGTCGTCATCTAATGGCAATGATGAAAATAGCCAAGAACAACAGGGTGGCAGTAGTGGAGCGCAAAGTGAGCAAAATGAAAATAGTCCCGAAGTTCAAGGTAATAATAGTGAAGAGAACGCGAGCGGTAACAGTTCTCCTCCTAATGCTTCTCAATTGCTACAACAAGTACTAAGCGCTGGAAACAGTGATTTGCCTAAAAATGCGCAAGACGCTTTGAAGCAAGAGCTGAATCTGGTAGCCCAGCAAGAAGGTGATGATCGTTACCAAACAGTACGGTCAGCAATGGATATCCATGATCACAAAGAAGCTGGGCAGCGTCTCAATGGAGATGTGAAAAGTACAACTTCAAAAATCCGACAGCAGCTTTATGGATTGGTGCAAGCCAGCCAAAGAACTGCTCATAGGAACCAAAGAAGTGGAAAGCGTGTAGACACTCGTCAACTACATAAAGTTGTCATTGGAGATACTCGTATTTTCCAGAGGCCAGAAGCTAAGAAGCGCCCTAATACAGCGGTTCACATTTTGGTCGATATGAGCTCCTCAATGGATAGCCCTGCCGGAAACGGTAAGCGCAGGGAAGATATTGCAAGGGAAGCCTCTTTAGCTATTGCATTAGCTTTAGAAAGCATTCCAGGGGTTAATCCAGCAGTAACGTTTTTCGGTAACAACTCCAATGTTCCTGTGTACAGCGTTGTAAAGCATGGTCAAAAAGTACAAAACCAAACTGGTAAATTTGTCTTCAATTCACGCGGTGGTACACCGATGGCTGAGGGCATTTGGTATAGCGCATTTGAGCTAACCAAAACCAGAGAGGAACGTAAAATGATGATAGTTGTGACAGATGGTGCGCCGAACAATGCACTGGCCTGTCACAAAGTTATCGGACTGTGTGAAGCCAGTGACATAGAAATGATTGGTATCGGTATTGAAACTACAGCCGTTAATCGACTGTTCAATACGAACATTGTCATCGAAGATGCTGCGGATCTACAAAAAACACTGTTTAAGTTAATGGAGCGATCGTTGACCGCTTTTTCTGCTTAATCAGTCCATGTATTGGCCCTATCCCGTCAGGGACGGGGCCTATTCATTTTAGGCGTCTAACTCCCTGATAGGGGGATAGCGTTGTATATTATTAGGGAGTATTTAATCATGATTATTGGGTATCAAATTGAAGATAAGCATGGTCGTAATTGGCATGACAACATTGACCGCGCTGACAACCCCTGCACGGTTCTAAGTGAGCAAAGTGCCATTAAAGAACTTAAAATACTGCAAAAAACCAGACCTGAACGCGACTTTAGAATGATTGCTGTATTAGAGGGTGACATTGAGTATCCATTTTTTGAATGGTCACTTACTGCGGCTAACGATCAGTATAAGACGCTTGGTGTTAGCATTTGTCATATTCCATTAGATGAGCATGAAGCACTAAATGAGCTATCCTATGCTCCAGACTGCAATATGATAATGGGTCGAAATACTGGCTGGCTCATCAAACTGTACGATGAACCTGAGAACAATCTTGGATATAACGGTATGGGGGAAGAATTTCACAATATCTTAGTTTCGGCAGTTAAAGCTGGGTATCGCATGATTGAAATTGATGCTGATGCTCAAGTTCATGACCAGTTCCCAATATTTTAATAACATTTAATACGCCCAGTCTCTTATCTGGGCTTTTACTTCACACCCATTTTGAACCTGGTGGGCCAACTACCAGAAATAGGCGTCGGGTTTCCCGGCGCTTTCCTTGAGCCTTTCACTTTCACATGTGAAAGTCGAGAGATTCAAGGAAAGTGCCTTGTGCGCTGATGTGCGATAGCTGGTCGCCAAAAATAAACAGCATTAATTCACTTTTTATCACAGCCCTCGGGCACATCTTGCTCGACGGCATAGGTGTGTCCAATTTTTATGGAGAACAACCATGACTATCGCTCACACCGATACTGACTTGAAAATACAATCAGCTTTCCTTTGCGTTTTGACAGAGGGTTTTGATTATCCTACTGCACAAGATGCCTATGAGGCATATCGTGTGGCCGCAAACGTAGCAATCAAAAATCCAGAGAAGAAAATTTCTGATATGGGAATTAGCCTTTCTGGCCGACTGTTACCATCTCATCTCAAGACCTGCGCAGAGCTTGTCGATAGTGTTGACTATCTGGTTAGCACTATCAGTCTAGGGGTGGAATATTTTCTGGATCTTGCACAAGGCAAACACAGCTTGTTAACGGACCCAGAAAGCCTCATTGAATTAGATGGGGATGTGTTCAGAATCCATGAAACTAAACTTAGTTTGATGTCCATTGAAACTCCGTTGGAGCGTCGTATTCCCGTTACCGACCTAGAAACCCAAAAAGTTTATGGTTGGACTATTGATGGGGTTCTCGATGTTATTAACCGAGATAGAAGTCCTGATTGGAGTGATTACACTGAAACAGATTGGGTTGACGGTTGGAAGGAGTGGGTGGTTCCGGAAGGATACTATCAAATCCAAGAAGAAGACTTGAGACCTGACTACTTCACAGATAACAGTTCTGAATTGTCGGATGAAAAAGTGTTTACACGTATTAAATCTGTCCAAAAAGAACCAAATGGTACTTTGACGGCAGGTGATGTATACGACGCAATTCATGACGATATGAAGGCTGTAATCGACGGACCGTATCTGATTAAAGCTAATGGTGCATTAGTGACAGATACGGAACTAGAGGAGGTTTGCTTGACACTCTATTTTGGCGAAAAATACAGCCAAAGTATCATGATCAACTTTGATGAAATCTATAACGGCGTATTCCATGATGATACGACAATAAGTTTTTATTCAGGTTCTTTAAGTGAGCGACTCACATTAACTGTTGAAAAAATGCAGGTTGGTGTGAAGGCGAGCGGAAACATTCTTTCAATAGGTGAAGTCCACTACAACGTCTTTGACGCAACAGGGGAGTATGGAGCTGAAAATGCACTTGAGGCAATGAAAGCTTTGGGTAAACCAATGTTGTCGGCAGAGCAACTGTATAGCTCTCTCAAAGAGTTATGCTCAGAGACAAAAGGGCAGTTCCAGATTATGGAAGCCCGAATCTAATACATTAACCCTTTCGGGGCCACTTGCCCTGAATGGGCAGTGGTCTCTATTAGCTGGAGAATCACAATGACTACACTCGCATCCTTAGAATCAACGCTTAATAACGACATGGCAATGCGCCGTTTCTTAGATACTTTAAACCGTAATGAAATGGAGCGCTTATCTGGTGAGATTCACGCAAAATTCTACTGGAATAAGCGTAATCCACAGTGGTATAGCAGTGACAATGCTCGCTTATTTGCACTGCTGAATCGTGCCAAACGCATCATTAAGAAGCGACTTAAAACAGGACGAGTTAAACCAGAACAAACAGAGCATGGTTCGATTATCGAACGTAGTCACTTTCCACTAGGAGATACACTAACCTTTTGGAATTGCTACCTGAACGACTCTTGGAGAATTGCTCATCAAGACTCGTCATATAGTGCGTTCTGGTATAACGAGCGTGAGCTCAAATTGTGTACCTACTGTGAAGGTGATGTGGTCTTTATGACAGCTCCCAATGAGGAGATATATCGTAAGGATTACGAAAACCTTGATGCATGGTACACCGACAACCTTTAACCCTATAGGGGCACCCATTGCCCCTATAGGGAGCATGGTGTGCCCACCACAAGGAGGACACACCATGTTTACTACATCTGTTTGCTCTTACCCGAATCGTGGTCATTATGGCGACAACAAGTATCGAGGTAATTGCACCGGACACATCATTAAAGACTTTATTGAGTCATATATGATGAAACCTAATGGCTTAGTTGTTGACCCTAGTATTGGGGGAGGAACCAGTACTGATGTGGCAAATGAACTCAAAGTTCGTTTTATTGGTACAGACTTGCATCAGGGGTTTAATTTGCTGCGAGATGATCTGTCTGCATTTCTTGGGGAGCCAGCCCACCTTATTTGGTGGCACCCCCCTTATGCAGACATGATCACTTTTTCTGGCAATATGTATGGTGAACCCAATAAATGGGATATGAGCCGTCTATCGTTGCCAGAGTTCGTGGAAGCTCTAGAATTAGCCATTATGAATATACATGATGCCTGTGAACCGGGAGGTCACTACGGTATTTTGATGGGAAACCTTCGACGTAAAGGCGAGTATTATAACTTGTCCAGTCTGGTTGAGCGTTTGGCTCCAGGTAAACTCGTTGATGAGATCATCAAGGTACAACACAACTGTGTCTCTGACCGGACCAACTACAGCAATAACAGTAAGCTGGTTCGTATCGCCCATGAAAAGTTACTGGTATTCAAAAAGCAAAATGCATCATCATCGCTTTCGCTTATCCCAGTAGCAGATAAACGTGCGGCCAATATGGTTGGAGTTACATGGAAAGCAGTGTTGCGTCGAGTGTTACAGGGTAAAACCTTATCGTTAGATGCCATTTACCAACAAATTGCACCTTACGCGAAACACCGACAAAACGAACACTGGCAAGCCAAGGTTCGTCAAGTGCTGCAAGATGAACGATATTTTGTTCGAGTGGATTCTGGGGTTTATACCCTAACAGAGTGAAAGCTAATGTTGACACCTAGAAAGGGCAGTTCCACATTAGAAAAATTCTCGAATTTATGTCGAAATACTCTAATACTCCGAGAAATCGGAGTACGTACCGTTTCAGGGTAATAAGCGCAGGGGGAAACGCCCCCTCGCTTTCCAAAGCAGTTTGAACTTACAAAGAGACTATTTTGGAAAGTGCCTTTGGTGCTTGAGTACGTTAGCTGGACGTCGCAAATAAACAGCAAAATCTCATCTATTAACCACCCTGGCGGGGCATGTTCTCCCGCTGGGAGTCATGCTCCTCAAATAAGGAGTATGGCAATGCATGTCAACTTACCAGCCAGTACAAGTACGTTACTGGTTCAACTAGAAAGAAAAGGTATCGCTATTGAGTCGCAATGCAGAAATGGGTATTGCGGAGCATGTCGGTGCAAGCTGGTAAGAGGGAACATTTCTTACCGTGCTGAACCTATAGCATATCTTAATGATGGTGAAATTTTGCCTTGCTGTGCTACAGCAACGTCAGATGTAACTGTCGATATCTAACCCCAACCCTGAGGAGCTTTAACCTACGGGTTGGGCTCCTCTTTACAAAGAGGAAATATGTATGACCAATCAATACCATCACGATTTTTACCGCAATAGCACTTTCCCTGTTGTTGTTTATGAATTGTGTGAAGAGTCATTAACCATCAAGCCTGTAACAATTGAGGAGTACGGTTTAGCCACTCCAGATTGTACACAGGAAAGCATTCTTTACTATGCGGAAGGCAAACGTTGCCGTTCGTCTGTAGAATACTTCTTCTTAACTCGTAATGATGCAGAAGAAGCTCTAGAGCGTTTAAGAATGTCCTTAACCACCAAGCCAAAATTAGAAGAACTCGCATACGCCCAAGCAACTGCTCAGTACCTGTCAGAATTAGGAAGTGCTGACAATTGGTTCATGGCTTACGAGTATCTAATAGAATGCGTTGAGAAAGGTGAAGAGCCCGATTTAACTGCATGGCAAGCATTTGAACATTGGGAATGGAAAGATATAGCAGATCGTATAGACGATGAGGCTCAATCTATTCTTTCTCTGTTGAAACAGGTGTTAAAACTTGCGAAAGAGGGGATCGTTTATTCGTCCATAAATGACACACTCACAATGGATATGAACCAGCTATGTATGCAAAGCATGGTAGAACTAGGTGCATGTCAGGAGGTGTCCAATGAAGCTGAATAAACGAATAGCTAGTCAAGATGAGCATGGTCGTATTGCCAATATCATCAAATGGTGTAAGCGACACAACCAAACGATCAATGGCTTCCCTTACGGGGATGATTTAGTTGGTTCGGATGGAATTCATCTTGAATTGTTGGTCCCTCAAGGTACTTCTCCTGAGAAGTGTACCGATGCTTTGGTTCAAGGTTACTCAGAGCGAGATGTCGTAACCCATGCGGTGATTGAATGTCCCGCAGATTGGTTTAACGCCTAGGCATTAGATACTGGCTTATAAACTCAGGGAGGTGAGTTATGACCATGCCAAATTCGCAACTAGTTATGTTTGCTGGAAACAACGTGGAAACTGTAGAGGAAGTTCGCTCGATGCAGCTGGCCGTTAGATGTAATGCTTTAAAAGCAAATTCATCGTCGGAAAGAAAAGAGCTCGAATCATTGGAGCTTTGGCTGGAAGAGCAAATTAACTCTCAGATTGTTGGATTTTAACATATGAAACTTAACCCCAAAGGGGCATACCTATGCCCTTTTGGGAGTGGGTTGCCTCTCAATTAAATTTTTAGGAGCAACCCATGAATACTGCAAGCGTATTAACCTACGATGCACAATTACAACTCCCCTTCATTTTTGATGTTCTGCTATTAGAAAATGATGAAGAGCCGATTGAAAAGGTTACTCCCTTAACAATCGTAGCATCATGTTCTGAACGTACAGTCGAGCAAGAGTTTGAAACTGAAATCGAAACTTGGACTGATGGGCAGATTAAAGAGCTAAGAGAGGCATTTTTGCGGTATAGCTTAAATGTCCTTGCTGACGGACGCTCTGGTAAAAAAGCAAAAGATGAAGCTTATGAATGGTTGAACTCTGATGAAGTTCATCCATTTTCATTTGTTACCTGTTGTGTGTTATCTGGTTACGACCCTGATGAAGTGCGTAACCTTTGCCAATACACACTCAGACAGTTAGCCAAAAGAAATAAATAGCCACCAGGAGGAGTATCACCTGCTGGTGGACTCCTCCAAGTTCGAGGAAATTACAATGACTACTTCACTGAAACAGAAAGCAATTGGATTGGCCGCTGCACAAGTCCTTAAATTCAATGATGAATATAAAGGAACATGGTATGACGGCTATTTGCTTTTGCTGGAATGTATGCAGCAAGATCGAGAACCTGAACATTGTGCCATCAGAGATGATGTTGAGTTTTGGTCATGGCATGAGGTAGTGCAATTCATTGATAAAGAGGCTGAAAACATTTGGAAGCCGATGGAAAATGAATTGGCTGACACCAAGCAACTGATTGTTCATGATGCTGCCTCGGGACTTGATAAGTTCTGTGGTATCGACGTTGAACGCTTCGGTGAGCTTGATAAGGCGTGTCAAACTATCGTTCTAAACAAAGCGGTAGTACTTGCTGTAGATAAGGTAAATCGAGATGAACCTGAGAGTGAGCAAACTAAATTCCATGTTCGTTCATATTCTGGACGGTTTATGTATGGTCGTACTTGTCTTGGGATAGATGTCCCCCCAGGAAAAGATCTTTCAGCAGTGGCAAGTTGCATGGGAAATTTATTCAAATTTCTAGGTACACCACGTCAAGATCAAATGGGCAAAGGTACAACCTATTATTGGCCGAATATCGAACAATGTGAATCACACGATGTAGCCTTGTAGGAAACTATAAGGTAGAAATAACAAGCGCAGGGGGAAATGCCCCCTCGCTTTCCAAAGCAGTTTGTACGTACATAGAGACTTTTTTGGAAAGTGCCTTTGGTGCTTGAGTACGTTAGCTGGACGTCGCAAATAAACAGCAATATATCAACCCTGACGGGAGAGCCTCCCGTCGGGAGCTCTCCGTCAATAACCAATAATTGCATGGAGAAGATCATGTCTAAAAACACTAACGATATTTTTACCAATCGCACCCCTTTGGAGTTCTGTGTTTATCCCAAACTAGACCGATGTGTTGGTCTACGTATAGGCTATCCACACTATCGAGAAGGTGCCAATGGCGTTGTCTGTGAGGTTGAAGCAGAATATCCCACACTAAATACTCATTCGAGTGTAGCGTGGCCTCTGGTTGAAGAACTGAATAGCTACACCATCAAAAAACAGAAACAGATAATCGAGGATATTGATGAGGCTGTTGCTGAACTTTTAATGCACAAAGCCAATCTTCTAGAAAATATTCTAAAGCTAGAAGACGGTGAACTTGATTTAAACGAACAAGCGAAAATGCGCTACGAAGAAAACAGTAAGTCTTCTGTCGCGTGATTAGACTGCTATAGGCAAGGGTGATAACCAATGAATGTAGATCAGTTTATTGACGTGATGGGATTGCGATGCCCTGAGCCATTAATGGTGGTTCGTCGTGCAATTCGTCGTATGGGGCCAGGAGAAACACTCGAAGTGAAAGCTGATGACCCAGCTACCACGAGAGATATACCTGACTTTTGTCGCCACATGGATCATCAACTTGTGGAAAGCGAAGTAACCTCTCCCCCATACAAATACATAATCAAGAAACAAATATAAACCCCATAGGGGCGGAAACGTCCTATGGGATAGTTCCGCTCCTTTAATTTAGGAGAAAGGCATGTATATATCGTTACGAGGTCTAAATCACGAGCAATTAAAGTCCAAGATTATCGACCATCGAACAAAGCGCTCATACACTGTTGAAGAGGCTAATACCCCACTACCCAAACAGTCTATTGTCGAGGTAGGACGGCTTTCCTGTGTGTACACAGGTAAGAAATTGTCCCCAGCAGAAGTAAACGCTTATAACGGTTTTACTGAGGAATACAATCGCAGCACATGGCGGCCAGATCAGGATTTCCTCCTAGATCAGAGACATCGCTTATATCATGCAATTTGCCTCGACAACCTTAAACTTCAAGAATCTGCCTAAACCTATGAGGTAGTTCATTTCAAACACTAGCCCACGGGCGCACTTGTGCCCGTAGGGTACAGGTGTGCTCTTTATCTAAGGAGACACCTATGGCCGCTAAATTTATTGAGTTTGATTCACAAAAAGAAGCGATAAATCATCGAGCTAAAGCGGGAGGCTGGATTTTTTCAGCTTTCAGTGGAAAGGCGATATGGTTTAACACGACATTCACACCTCACAAGATTCTTTATCACAGAGCTGTGCGAGGCTTGTCTGGTGAAGTGATTTAACTGATAAGTAAGCCTAAAAGCGTCGGTTCATCCGGCGCTTTCCTAAAGGTTTTAGCTTTCACATGTGAAAGTGGAGTGTAGAACTTATAGGAAAGTGCCGTTGTGTACTGAGTGCGTTAGCTAGACGCCGAAAATAAATAGCATCTATTCACCCAACCGGGTACATCATTCCCGGTTGGGAAAGGTGTACCTTCTATGCAAGAGGATACACTGATGCCTAGTTACAATGAAATCAATGCTCCGTTCTGGAAGAACAGTCTTCATGTTCTTCAACTTCCTGATGAGATGCCTTCTCAAAGAGAGGTTACGTGGCTCATCGAAATATTGAATGCAGCAAATAAACTGTCATCAAAAGGCGCTGTCCTCATTGATGCAGATGATATGGATAACCCTACAGCAGATTTACCCGATGTTCATGTGGAAGTCGATTTTAAAGACGTTTTCACTCCATTGCGCGTAACTTGCTGGCGAGCTCCAATCCCAAAAGATGCAACTGTTGTCGTTGAAATCAAAAACAACGCAATAACCAATTAACCCTTTGGGGCTCCAGACCCTAAGGGGTTCTGGTGGCCCTTGAATTTCAGGAGAAATGAATATGGCTACCATCGTAAATACAAAACTCGGAGAGCATCGCGGTAAGAAAAGAGTATGGCTAGAAGGAGCTAAGTTAGCTCGTGAAGGCTATGAACCAGGCCAAAAGTATGATCTGGTGTTAAAGGACTCTCAGGTTGTTATCCGGGTATGCGATACGGGAAAGTTCACCGTGAGTAAACGTACTCGCAATGGTCGGACTATGCCCATCATTGACGTGAGCTCTCAGGAGCTGGCGGAACTGTTCGATGGCGTTGAGATGCTTCGCGTCTTTATTCGCCAAGGGACAATCGTTATTTCTGCCCACCATCAGCATGAACGTGTTGTTGAGCGGGTAGAGCGCTTGTTCACCAAACTGGAGAATGGAGAGCCTCTGAGCGTTTGCAGCCTGTTTCATGGTGGCGGCGTTTTGGATAAAGCTATCCACTCTGGTCTGGAACGGTCGGGGATCAACAGCTCAATTGCTGTTGCGGTCGAGATGGAAGGTAAATACCTGGATGCTTCCCTTCGCAATAACACCGAATTGTGGGACGACAAATCCATTGTGATTGAGTCGCCTATTCAGTCGGTAAATCTCAGCCGCAAGCCACCGCAGGTTGACCTGCTGGTAGGAGGTATCCCATGCACTGGTGCCAGCCGGGCAGGGCGCTCGAAGAACAAACTATGGGGTGGTGAAATCGGAGGTCACGCTGAATCGCATGAGTCAGCTGGCGCACTGTTTTTCAACTTTTTGCAGTTTGTCGAAGCTCTCAATCCAGCAATGGTGGTAATTGAGAACGTTGATACCTACCAGAAGACTGCGAGCATGGAAGTGATCCGGTCGGTGCTGACCTCTCTGGGGTACAACATTCAGGAGCGTATCCTGGATGGCAATGAGTTTGGTGTTCTTGAACGTCGCAAGCGTCTGTGTGTGGTTGGCACATCTGTTGGTATCGACACGTTCGATATTCGAGAGGTTAAGCCGCTGCGCCAGAAAGAAGCGTGTATCCAAGACATCCTGGAGCCTGTTGAGCTTGATTCACAGCGTTGGAAGTCATTCGACTATCTGGCTGAGAAAGAAAAACGTGACAAGGCCGCTGGTAAAGGCTTTAGCCGTCAATTGCTGACAGGTGAAGAGTCATACCTGGGGACAATTGGGAAAGATTACGCGAAATGCCGTTCGACCGAGCCGTTCATTGTTCATCCAGAACAACCTGAACTGTCTCGAATCCTTACTCCACTGGAGCACTGCCGAGTGAAAGGCATCCCATCAGAATTGATTGAGGGGGAATCTGACACGGTAGCGCATCAGATCCTGGGGCAGTCTATTGTCTTCCCTGCGTTTGAAGCTCTGGCCTACGAATTAGGCCGAAGCTGCTGGCAGCTGGTGGACAAGACTCCGGTACTAGTCGAAGTGGTGGATACCGAGCAGCCTTATATCGGCGGCGAAGACTTCCACTGGGCTCCGGCTTTAATCGAACGATCAGGAATGCTCAAGCTCGCACCAGCAGGTGAAGCCTTGGGTATGCCTATCAATGTAATGAACAATTCGGTCTATTTCGCTGCGGCGGATGGTCCGGACACAAGTTGCGGTCATCAACCAGCAAAATCAATTCCAATCCAAATGGCTGGAGATGAAATTCGCGTTATGGCCGCTTAACACTACCAATAGCTGAGGTGATTCCCAGAAGGGGGTTCCTCAGCCTTACCAGGAGAAATCTATGTGTAAATTATCTATTTATCGTGCTGAACACGGTTCGTATACGGAAGCTCTAAAATGTGCAGCTGTTTACCACTCAACAGGGGATGAGCTTGAACCTGAATTTGTAGATGGTCCAGCTGGTAGAGTGACATATCTAAGTGATATGTATTCTGTCATACAAACAGTTTGCAACGCAGCTGGCCGAGACGATTTGGTCTTCGGTACAGTCATAAACAATATCTTTTGGGAGTTGGATGAGTTAATTGACCACTTTGAAAAGGTAAACCAGTGGCCTTGTGAGAATTACCCTGAGAAGGTTGAAAAGCTTGCTCAAGATGCTCACAAAGGATGTGGACTGATTTATGAACTCTTCGCAAACCGGTATATAGATGCGATTGATAACCTTGTTCTCGACTTACCTAAAGGAGTTAAAGAACAGGTTATCAAGCTTGCTGAAAATTACGGTTACGAAGTCATTACAGCGGAGCAGCAAACTGAAAGCCATGAAGAGCATTGGAATGATGACGTTCATTATTGCTCCCACGGCATAGATGCAAATTGCTGTCCGGCTGGTTGTGGCGATATTGATGATGGGCCATATGACGAAATGCAAGAACCCAGTGGCTATAACGAAGCCGGGGTGATTCATTCGCGTATAGAAGGCATCGTCGGAAATATTAAGCAGGGAGAAACTATATCTCCATTAGATTGGTGCATGTTGAAAAAGTATGTCCATGATAATCCAGATGCGTGTTCTTGGTACGATGATTGTTTTGTTGAGCCATTAAATGGTTCACGAGAAACAGTTCGAAGTGCAGGAGAGCTTGTTAAGTATCTTCAAAGACAAATTCTGGATGCTTGCTTCGATTTTCGTTTAAACAAGCGAGTTGAAGCAGCGAAAAGTGAAAATGGTATTTTAATTCATTGTTCTTTATGAATTAACTTACTCTAAGGTGGATGCGGAGCTTGATAGCTCTGCATCCTTACCTCTTGGTATCATTCTTGACATTTTCTAAAGGCGTTTGTTATAGACGTTTTTGGAAAGTGCCTTGTGCGCTGATGTGCGATAGCTGGTCGCCAAAAACAAACAGCATTACTAATAACCCTACCGGGGATAGCTCTCCGGCAGGAGGCTATCTCCAAAAACTTATGGAGATATAGATATGTCAAAATTCGATCAAATTGCAACCGTACACAAACTGACAGTTGTTAAACAAGCTGATGAGCATGACTCAGAATTCGATGTTTACTTGTGTGAAGACCAGTTCGGTAACGAATGGGCTTTATCAAAAGAAGGAGAACCTGAGTATGCCGAGTGGGGTGTTTATAATTACATCGTTCGCAACAATGTTTGTATGATCACCACGCCAGTATCAACGCCTTGTATGTCTTGGGAGCTTGCAGATCTTCCCAAAGACTATAAAGGTGAACTACAAGTCGGCATGTCAATTGTCTGATACCTATTAACACAAACCCACAGGGGGAACTGACGCCCTGTGCGGCACAGCTCCCTCTCTAACTCTGGATCTGGAGAGAGAAATGACTAAATTAAACCGATATGCACTACGAAGCGCGGTAGAGAAGATCGACGGATACTATCTGCCCCGCCCACACGAGCGCAACAAGACTGATGCTTTTGAGCGAGCTAAGCACGATTGCTTAGCATCCTTACGCCAACAGATTCAAAAGATTGAGTCTATAACGTTTGAACAGTTCACCAGTAAAGATTCGCGCAAGTAGGGAGTAGTGTCATGACAGAAGTGAATAAAACAGAGCGTACTCCAGAGCAAATTGAACTGATCTGGAAGCACACTCATAAAGATATGAAAGGCGTCTCAAATGGTGTGAAAACCATCGTCTACCCAGCTCCTTATAGCTGTCTCGGAACGGTCGAAGACCTGCCTGAGGATGCGTACCAGGACAAGCTACGCTATGCCCGGTACAAGGAATGCTGTGAGAAACGAGATGAGAAGCTGCGGCCAATCATGGTGGAGCATGGTGTCATCGAGCACTTCGATAGCACAATGCAATGGCGTGACGAGCTCGACGACGTAGCGGTGTTTGCTGGATTTACTCTACAGGGTGAAGCTCTGGAAGCTCTGCTGACGGACGTCAAAGCTGCTGACATTACATATCCCAAAACAGCCGGGCTCAAGTACCTTTGATCTGGCATGTAAATTAACCCGAGGGGGAACAAGCGCCCTCTGGGTACTTGTTTTCCCACAACTAAAAGGTGAAGGAAAATGAAAGCATTAACCAGCCAAGAACTAAATATGGCTTTGGCCGCGTTGTTGATAGAAAACAACGCTGGAAATCTCCAATTGCGGGTTTGGGCTGATATAAATAAAGAAGATCCGACGCATGTGATCTCCTTACAAGGAGCAAAGAATGAGATGCGTCAGGAGTAATGCTCAATGAGCGGTAAGTGTGGGAATATCCCCGCACTTTCCCAAGCATCCTAGAGCAGGATTCTTCGGAAAGTGCCTTTGGCGCTTATGTGCGATAGCTGGTCGCCAAAAACAAACAGTACTTATTGTAACCCGCGTGGGGATAGTCCCTGCCGGGGGCTATCTCCATTCAACATGGAGATGACAATTATGAAAATTGAATCTGTAGTTCGTCTTCCAATGGAAGATTCAGGTTTAGGTCACAATATCGTCCGGTTAAATAACCGAAACGTAGACTCAAAGAGAAAAGATCCTAATCGTTTCTTTCGACGAGAGCCAGTAGTGATCTATAACCCCGATAACGGCACAAAAGTAATTCGATATGTAATGGGCAACCCAGGAACAATGTCGATTACCAAAAATGCTGTTGGTCTTGATTACGATGCCGTTGATGCTCTTGGAGTGAAATTTAAAGAAGTGGTATCACTGGAAATGCGGAGAGCTCGCTGGTGGGAAATTTACCAGTGGTTCTGGTTCCACCCTGACTTCTCTATTCGCTTATCAATCCGTCTTGGAGTGGTAGGCGCATTACTCGGCATTCTTGGTTTTTTCACTGGGATCACTCCCATCATTTTAGGCTAACGCCTATCCAAAAGCTCAGAAGCTCCAGAAGGGTGCTTCTGAGCCCACTCTAGAAGGAAATAAGCTTATGTATCAATACGATCATAAAAAACGAAATATTATTGTATCGGTTTTGACTGTTGTGGGTAGTTTGTGTGTTTTGGTGCCGCTTTTGGTCGCCATTTCGTTTGACTGGCCCCCGTTACTTACCGATATGGCCGCATGGTTTGAGAATGCAAAACAATATGCAGTAGCGCAGTTCTGGGGGCTCGTATTTGGAGTGCCTTGTTTATACATTGCATATCGCATTTATAATTGGCTGCCGATCATTCCTTAATATTTCAATATCAAACCCACGGGGGTGTATGTCCCTGTGGGGCGTGCGCCCTCCATACTTTTTACGGAGGATACTATGCAACATCAACTTGACATGCTTGCGTCAGTTTGTGCTGATGAAACACCCGTTATTCATTCGCGCTGCAAATATTGCCAAATTTGGCGGTTCAGCAGCAAAAGTAGTGATCACTAAGCACGGTGGAGAGCTGTATGTGATCAAACACTGGCTGATGTCTGATGTGATTAGTGGCTTAGTAAACAAAAACCCCGGCATTTTTGCTGGGGTTTTTTACTTATGAGAACCAAACGCCCTAAAAGGGCAAATAGACGTTTCGTGAACCATTTGGATTGGCGATAGACTAAAAAAAATGTCGGCTTTGCTGACGTTGAAAGGTAGCTGGCCTACAAGCAGCAACTACATTCTGAATGGAATACATTCCATCAGAAATCTGATTAAATATTTCGGTGTCAGGCCGAAAATACACCTCAAGAACAGTCCACAAGGACTCTCACAACTTAACCCACATGGGTACACGGGACCTATGTGGTAACTGTGTACCCTTCAAACTTCATTGGAGGATACTATGTCAAATTCAAACTATGGATTCCTAGCACTTGCTTTGCGTCAACGATTGATAAAACGCTGGTCACTGATGCATTCAGTACAGCCTGAATCAGTCTTGGAGCATAGTGCTACCGTTACGTTGCTTGCTCTTCTCGCTGGTCATGTCGCAAACCAAAAGGGGAACAAGGTCGATCTTGCCAAAATGCTTTCCCACGCAGCACTACATGATGTAGCCGAAGTTCTCTGTCAGGATGTTGTGACGCCAGTAAAAAAGGCTAATGACACTTTGGCGAGGGAGTTCGAGCGACTTGAAAAAGCTGCTGAGGAGCAGTTAATTCACACGCTACCTTTGGAGCTTCAAGGTGCAGTCGCGGAAGCATTTGCCCCAGGTGGCTATGAACAGCAACTGGTGAAAGCCTGCGATACCTACGCTGCATATATCAAGTGCAAACTTGAAGTGGCAGCTGGCAATGCGCTGGAGTTCCAAGATGCTCTCGACAAGATGATTGGCGTTGTATCTCAGTTGAAATCTGATTTCCCTGAGATCGAAGCAATAGATCAATGGTTCGGTGCTGGACTTAACTTGTCAGTAGATAAATTGCTGTCATGTAGCGATGACGAAGGTTGCTACATCAAATTTGTTACTGATCAGCGTCCGGGAGAGCCAGATATTCTTGCTGGAAATGAACAATCAGATCTTATTCTGACAGATCTCGAAGGCAAAGAGCTCAAACGAATCAAGCCAACTGCACCTTGGACTCATGAAACACTTTCCATGTTAACCATCTCTTCGGAATGGGCCCGTATGGGAGTTGAGGCATACCTTGGAAAGCAGTGGGTTGGGAGTACCGAAGTATGAATAATAATGACTTCAAACTAGTACAAAGAAATACAGATGAATGGGACAAAATGTGGAACGAATTGGCCCAACATCCATTAAATAATGGCGACGCGGTTTGTGAAGAGTCAGTTACTGGAGAGTGCTGGCAATACATGGGTACGCAAGGTGGTAAGCACAATTTTCGCCACCGCTGTCACCCTAAAACAGGTTGCCGCCAATACCTAGATATCGACGCTGTGACCGTATAAGTAAACCAATCTTTAAACCCTAACGGGGCATCAAAGCCCCTTTGGGGCCTTGGTGTCCCTCAATGACATATTTGGAGGATTCCATGTCAATTTGTGATGAAGCAATGTCTAAGGCCACTAACAAAGGCTATTTAATAACCGCAGAAGGCTGCACTCCAGTCGATATTCCAAAAGAAGACGGATTACAAACTATGTATAAGCTAATCGGCTGTAGCATGGTCCAGAGCTTTGATTGGGAGCTATCGAATGGAAAAACAGTCAGTCTTTATCTTGATGAAGAAGGACTGTTCAGTAGCGGTATCAAGCTCGGTTGTATATTACATGGTGCAGATTCACCTGTTGTAGGCAACATCATCGTGCTGGGTACTCCAGATTACAGCGATGGTGAAGGTTATGACACTTCTGCACCGGAAGACTTTGAAGAGCATCAGTTGATCGCTCGGAAAGGTCTTTTGGACATCTGTGCTTAACTATTAAATCCGAAATCATTAAAACCCTAAGGGGGCACCAATCCCTTAGGGGGAGGTGTCTCCTCAAAAAAACAAGGAGATAGCTATGATTAAAACTCATTTCAATAACCAACTGAAAAAACTTGGCTACCCAGAAGGTCTGACAATCGAGTACAGCCTTAGTTACTGTCAAGGTGATGGTATGAGTTTCTATGGAAACCTCGATGAGGATGATGTAGAGAAGCTTATGCTGCGAATTTATGACCCAAATACAGCAGGTGAAAACGCCGTACTTCGCGTAAAAAACCTTTTGGTTCGTAAAGAAGCATTATCTATGTTGGAAATATTAAGGGAAGCAGATATAGGATGTTGCAGAATGTCGATTGAGCGAAACTCTCATGGGCATCGGTACAGCCACTATAACTGCATGGATCTTTGTCATGAAGTCGATTTTGAAAGTTTCTCTGAGGAGCATTTTGAAGCGATTCGTGCCGCTGGTCTGGTAACAGGTGAAGTGACTGATGAGCACATCACTAGATGGCAAAGCATTTGGAACGACTTTGTGAGTCGTCTCGAACATGACATCAAATCTACATCCCAACAGCTTGAAGCCGAAGGCTATGCGCTGGTGGAAGGTACGCCATACGAAGAAGTTGTTTCCTGGGAGTTTAATACAGCTGACTACACAGTCCAGCTTAAAGAGCATCCCGAGCATGACTTTGATATTGGATGCTGGGACGAAGAGTTAGCATTACAAACAATACAGGATATTGTTGATGGTAAGCAGCGCTATCTGAGGTTGGAAGCTAAGATCCTCGACCGAGAGACGGAAGAGGAACTAGCATCTGAATCTATAGGTGGCCTGGTTATAGATGTTAATGACAGAAGTTATGGAAGTTACCGCCGCGAATTGGTCAGTAATGCCATAGCAGAAGTTCGTAAAATACAGCTCAAAAATGCTATATCAGAACATCATCAAATGCAGGAATCGTTAGTTCGTAAAGCGGCCTAACATTTTTACTTAACCCTAGAGGGGGGCTTGCTCCCCTTGTGGGGCAACCCCCTTCGATTTAAATAATTGAAGGAGAAACACTATGGGATTTTTTAGCTGGAAAACGTGTGATTCAAAAGAAAGCATCTCGAATGTATATTCTGGACGTCAAGTTCGCACTGTTTACTTACTACAACCTCATGGTCAGAAACCATTACAGGAAAATGCTTACGAGGGCTATGGCATATTTGGTGGAGTCAACGCCCATGTCTGGCTGGCAAAAGCAAACTTAGATAAGAACATTGCATCTGGAATGGATGACGAAACTTTGCGGATCATAGGGGTTTATCTGAGCTGTGGCTTTGATTTTTACCGAGATAAGAACAAGCAAGTTTATGCTTGTTCAGACAAGGTGATGGTGATAGAAGCTCTTGGCTTGTTTGACTTCCCGATTGTAAAGATAAATGGTTATGATGAAATGTTCACCGTCGATGGAGTATCTGGCACAATGGAACAGCATGAATGGAATGGACGTTTAACAAAGCAAACTCCGCCTTCAATTGCTTATCCTCTGAAATTTTCGTTTAACGAAAATGCGCGATATGAAGCCTATTCGGCATCAGAGTCGTGTGACAAGCAAGGATATTTCTACGATGATTAACAGTGAGGGGCGAAAGCCCCCACTTTCCCTTAGGTGTTATAGAGCACCTAACGGAAAGTGACGAATTCTACTCTCATTGAGAGTGAAGACGCGATAGCTGGTCGCTAAAAACAAACAGCATTCAATTTAAGTGAAAGTTCTCTTTCACCCTTCATAACCCAGTCGGGTACACCAACCCGACATGGGCCAGGTGTACCTGCAAACTGTAGGAGTACACCTATGTCTAACATTGCAATTCTGCAACATCTGCAACAACGTATGCTTGAAATTTCGAATGCGGAAAAACTACCTCTCCATTTCAAATCTAATTTGGAGATTGATGGTAAAGAGCTCGAACGTTTCAAAAGCAACCCAAGCGGTAAATTCGTTTGGTTACTGCGTCCTTCTGGAACTCAAATCGTTCCGGTCGGACTTGGCGTTAATCCCGTTCATATAACGTATTGGATCTGGTCAGAACAAGGACCAGAAACCAAAGCGTTTGTCGTGGATATCAACGCTGGCACCATAGAGAAGATTACTCATGAACAAGCAGAGAGCCTCATTATGATGCCTCCTTGCAAAATCTCTACTCTAATGAGTAAAGAAGAAGTAATCGAGAAAGTAGCTTACGTTCTCCGCGAAGGCGTAAACAGTAAGATTTGGGGAGCTTTTAATCCTCCATCTCTTGATGATTACGCTAAGTGGAATTGGATCGACTGGCTAACTTACTTCAAATCATCAGGTAATCACCTGATGCAATCCTTCTTGGGTAAGGCCATACGCAGAGTTAATGGTCAATAGCCCAAAATCAAACCCCAGCCGGGGAGAGCATCTCCGGTAGGGGAGCCTCCTTGGCTATTTTTTCCCGGTGTCGGGGTTTCCCTAAAGCCCCTGATACGGGGGGACTTAGGGAAGCCTCGATGTCGGGGTTTCAGCTAAGGAGAAACACTATGGATAACTCATATTTCTATAAAGCAGACGAAGTTCGTAGCCTCGCTAAGGGTCAATGGCTTTTCATTTTGGCGCATTTAATGCCTGAACTGGAACCAGCACTCAAAAAAGCGGGAAAGTCCCATGTTACATGTCCGTTTCATGGTGGAAAAAAAGACTTCCGTATGTTCAAAGATGCTCACGAAACAGGTGGTGCTATTTGTTCTTGCGGTTCTTGGCATGATGGCTTTGAGCTATTAAACCAAGCAAGAGGGTGGGATTTTGCTGAATGCCTACAGCAAGTTGGTGACTTGTTGATGGCTCCAAAGCATTTCAAGCGTCAGCAAAGCTCCAATAATACAAGTTCACCGCGCCGAGCACAGCAATCTGCTCCGGCAAAAGTGAATAACACCAAATACGATCCAAATCGTCGCCCTAAGTATCAGGGCACTTTAATTGCTCACGGTCAAGCTCCTTACCAGGACGACCCGATAAATGAACCAAGCTATTTTGCTTACATTCGTTTATCAACGGGCAATGAACGTAAGATTTGGGGCGTTGATCTAGAAAGAGCAATCGGAGAATGCGGTGCTGTATATGGTGATGAAGTCACTCTCACAAATTTGGGACGTGAAGCTGTTACCGTAATGCAGCCTGTATTTGAAGAAGGCACTGGAGAGATCATTGGTGAGAAACCAGTTCAAACACATCGCAATACGTGGTTGGTTGAAGTGAAAACTAAGAGTGTTCGTACTGCTAAACCAGAGTCTGTAGCGCAGGCAAAGGTTTCAAACAGCAGCTATGTCTCTCACTCTGCTCCTGGTTCTTATAACGAAGAGTCATGGGCTGATTCAAATGTTCCGACAGAACAACATGAGGATAATCATTCTTCATGTAGCCCTGTTGAGCATCACCAAGAAGCCGTAGTTGAACAAGAACATTCAGAAAGCAAGGTTGTTCCGCTCTTTGCTGAGCAGTCAAAGCCTTGGTTGATGGAACTTCAAGAGGAAATGCAAAAGAGAGCTCAACGCGAACGTGTTTACAATGCTCGCCTTTGTGAAAAAATTGAGAAGATCTGGAATGAATGTTTGCCCTTTAACTGTGCAGCAGCTGAGCCGTTACGTGCCTATTTCGTCAATCGCAAACTTTTGTTTGCACATGATGTAGTAGAACAGACAGACAGCCTGCGATTCCACCCAAGTATGTCCTATTACGATGAAGATGGTAATGAGGTTGGAAAATTTCCAGCCGCAGTACAAGCCATCCGAGACGCGAAAGGAAACTTGGTTACTTTACATCGTACATATCTGACCAAAAGTGGTAAGAAGGCCAAAGTAGAATGCGCTAAAAAGATGATGCCTGTTCCTGATGGATTGAGTGTCACTGGCGGTGCAGTTCGCTTAGGTATGCCAACAGAAGGAGTATTAGGTTTGGCAGAAGGCTTGGAAACAGCATTGTCTGGGTTCCGTGCTACTCACATCCCTACATGGTCCACAGTGAATGCTACTCTTTTGGAAAACTTTGAAGTTCCAGACGAGTTAGACATCCACACTGTCGTTATCTTTGCAGATAAGGATAAGTCGCTAACAGGGGAACGCTCCGCAAATGTGCTGAAATCTAAGCTTGAAAAGCAAGGATATACAGTTCATGTGCTGTTACCTAAGCTGCCCATTCCACCTCGTGCAAAAGGTATAGATTGGAACGATGTCCTGGTAACTCAAGGACAGATGGGATTCCCGCCGATTAGTACACTCCGCGAGTTTATTGCGCGTAGGGCAGGTGCTTATGGGCGTGTATAACCTAGCAGAAGTAAACACTGAGCCAGGTAACGAAGCTACTTGTCCCTTCTCACCTCCTTTGGGGTGGGAAGGTGATGAGAGCGCCTATCTAGAATTGATGCGTCAACGTTACAAAGACAGAAACTTCAACCAATTAATAATTGGAACTGTCTGGTGTTCAAAAAAAATGGACATACATTACTCTGGGCCGTTTGCAGAACAGGCAGCTCAGATTGTTAATAAACTCCGGTAGCATTTTAGCTACCGGACCATCTAATTACTGAGGGGAACCAAACCTGATGGGTCTGTTCGTCTCACCAAAGGAGAATAACTATGGATATGCCGCAACATCTTCGAAACCCAATGGTAGTTGAAGATGCAATGAAAAAAGCTGAGCCGCTTGCAAAGCAAATGGGGCTTAGTTCTATACCTGACGACATGCTTGAGTTGATCTGTCCGAACTTAACTTTCGCAGGACAATTCACGCCAGGGCTTTACGCAAGATTTCAGAGTGTGAAGCAACTACTGAAATCACTATCGGAACAACACAAACCTAAGCATGGCCATATTGTGAATTTAACGACACAATATGCGAGTTACGAAGAAGCAGTCTTGCTTTTACGTGAAGGTGAAATCAGAGGTGAGAATTTGATAGCTTCTGTGGGTGGAAAAAACCTAGATGATTTCGATATGCGAGATTATGGCATAGCGATGCATGTTGGCTGCGGTGGACCATTTAACCCCATTACTGATAAGCATATTCAAACACTATTCGAGTTCGATATGTTTGAGACTACTTATAACTTTTGGGGAGCTTATTGTGGTAATGGAATGATTGAAGTTACTGTTCCAATGAAGCGATGGTTTTTAACTTTGAATGAATAAATATTAATTTTTCAGTTTAACCCTGGAGGGAGATGTGCCCTCTAGGGGCTCTCTCCTTAAAAACTAAGGAGATAACAATGATTAAGTATATTTTTAACACTTCATTAAGGCAGGAAGTGATTATTGATACCGATAGCAATATTGATGGATATCAATACCACTATATTAATGTTGTTGAACACATTGCTTCTGGTGGAGAGGTTCAAAGGTTTTATCAGGCTGTCGTTGTAACAAAAACTAGTAGTCTTACTTACCACGATAGTTTTGCTACAGACTGGTTTTTGATTAAAAACAATAAACTTTATGTTTGTACTGATGAAAATGGGGAATGTCTTGTTGAATATAGCTCTGAGCATGAAGGCGAAACATTGCCCCTGACTCCTTTTTCCCGAATTGAAATATGTGTAAATAAGAAGGACTCGGCAATTGGATACGCCGTAGCTGAGTTCGCAAAAAGTGTTATAGACAGGGTATTCAATGTCAATGTTGCAAGTATCCCTGTCGTTAACCTGGGATAGTTCAAAAGCGCAGGGGGAAACCCCTCGCTTTCCTAAGCATCCTAAACAGGTTTCTTAGGAAAGTGCCTTGAGCGCTGATGTGCGATAGCTGGTCGCCATAAATAAACAGCATTAATTCACTTTTTATAACCCACGAGGGTACATCACCCTCTTGGGGTTGGTGTACCCATTTGAAAGGAGTACACCATATGAACCAAGCACTTCAATTGAACCCAACTCAAGTACGCGAACAAGCATCGGTAAGAAGGCTGGATTTTTAAGGCTTTGTTCATGCATTATAAATCTGCCGAGATTGGGCATTTCCGCGTTAGTTAACTAAGTGTTCTCTGGTGTATAAGTGTAATTCTATAGTAGAACCAAGAGTCTTATTATATGGGCAAGTTAGACGACACCGGAGAGTATTTACCTTTTGCAAAGAAGCATTTGGTATTAGGGAAAGATAACGGCGACACAAACATTAGCCTTAAATCAATTTGGCCGGAACCTAATTGGCAAGAATTGTGTGATGATGGTCTGTCAGTTGAAGTATGCGCATATTTATCGGTTTACTATTCTGGTTGGAGGAATAACCCCCGTCCAGCTCAGCCATCTGTCAGTCAAGAGCAATGGACAAACGCATACGAAAAATCACTACTTGTTTTGCAAGAGTTGTTTGAAAACGTAGCTGACAATGATGATGTAAAGTTGCTACCGGAACGATTTCGGAGTCGGATGGGTATCCCTAAGAAAACTGGTAGGCAACATATTAGAGATGTTTACCCATTGTACGCTGTTGGTAGAGGTGAAAATAGAACCTACAAAACTCCGTTTGCCTTGACGCTACGACAATCATCTTTAATTCATTTGCTGCCAAAATTAGGGTGGCCTTATACAATCAAGCCATACAATGTTGACCTATTTCCGGTGGCCTTCGAGGGGGGATTCTACCGACTGTGCTCGATACAAGGAAAACGGTTTGTATATAAAGAAACAGAAGAGTTCCCTAACAAATTCAAAAGTGAAACGGATGCTATAAATGCATTACGTTGTCACATGAATTTAGATGTATCGCCCTATATCCCCAGAAAGAAAATCGAAACGATAAGAAACATACAGCTCAGCTATGATGTTACACCAGAACAATTCATAAACACGTTCAATTTTAGAGGAGTTCAGTTTGGGAGCTCTATGCCAGACAAAGAACGTCAACTGTTTGTAAACAATAGCTTTTATGCATTCAAGGTATTAGCTCATATATTAGAGATACCAGACGGATGGATAGGGCTTGGAGGACAACTTGGCATAGCTTTCGGCGCAAGGGGGCAGGGGAAAGCAAGCGCCCATTATGAGCCAGACCTAAATATCATCAATTTGACTCGGCGGAGTGGACCTGGTGCAATTTCTCACGAGTGGTTCCACGGAGTTGATGCTCTTCTGGCAAGGTCTAGAGGATATGAGGGTAAATTGATCAGTGAGTTTATTACTGGCGTAGACATGGAAAACGCACCTGATAAGTTCAGGAAAAACATTCTCCTTATGAGGAATATCATTACTAAGCAACTTTGCTCTGGTACTAAGTATTTCAATCAATCACAGAAACTGGCAGGCCAGAAGGGAGCGCGAAAATACTGGATAGAAAGAAGCGAGATGTTAGCCAGGGCTTTTGAAGCTTTTGTCCAGGACTCACTTATAAGCAAAGGAATAAGTTGTGATTGGCTTGTTATGGACACTTTACTTTCAGATGTGCCTAAAGAACATCATGACAAGCATCCTTACCCGCAAGGCGATGAACGCAAGAATTTAAACTACTCGATGTTTAATCTAATGAAAGGGATTTGGAGTAATTAGGTTTAGCTTCTTGATAAAAAGTAGTCGAGTAGAGCACCTTTTCTAATCTCCTTTTTTTTAAACTGATCAAGCATATAGAAAAAATCAACATGATCGATACCATACAAGTCAAGGAGAGCTAATGCATCAAATAGGTCAATCCCAGTATGACCATTTTCGAACTTGGAAATGAAAGATTGGTTAACACCGATATGGTTGGCCGCGTCAGCCTGAGATAAGTTGCTTTTTTTCCGAAGCTCCTTAAACAGGTCACAGACAAATAAATATTCACTTCCTCCTTTCTGATAGAAATTCACAAAACACCTTGAAAATTATCTAGTCCACGAGTTACGCATGAACATGCGCGTCAACGAAGCGACAAAATTGGATTTCTCTTGATCATTCATCCGGGAAAAGTTGGCAAGATACATTTCCCGTTGAGTTACGATTGTCATTAGATTTGCCTCTAGCGGAGATGATGAGTCAATCAATAACTGAATGCGTTCAGGGATCTCCTCGGCAGTGCTAATGTCAAAATTTGTATTGTTTAACAAGAACATGCTGTTTCACCCATAAGAACCCCGTGGGATTATACACCCAAAGGTCAATTATTCCGAGTGGAATAATTCGCAAGACTTTAGCCGAAAACCAACCGGATTGGCTGGTGGTGAAATATGCAACCTGAGGGAGGACTTTTTTGTCGCCACAAGCCAATGTTTTCGCACAATATAGTTTGTACACAGCTAGGACAGTAGATCAGGCACTTACAGCAATCGGTACAATAAAGTTTTGTTACTATCGCGTATTGTCTGCTTGCTGCTGCGTCTGGACCTAGCTCTGCCCTACAAAACTCATGGTCTCTAAGGTTCTGATTTAGCGAAGGTTAGAAATTAGTGTACAAACTTTATTATTCCAAACCTGCCTTTATGTACAAACTTTCTGGTCACTGTACAAACTTTATTGTTCCAGAACAGCCAATAACTGGTGTAATATTAACCTTAAATTCTCTACTTACGAAAATGTACCTTTTCCAAAGTAGAGCTTGTAAAATTTAAAGGTCGAATAGTTTGCGACTCACTTTTCGCGCACGAGGGGCATAAAGTCACGTATAAGCACCTTTTTGAGTGGATAAAAGGAACGATAGCCGTCCTATTCTAAAACCATGATATACCGGGTGGTTTAGCAGTGGCGTTATCCATTTTGGCGAACTCTATTCTACATAGAGTTGTATGTTGGCAAACTTTATTTTACCTACACACTTTTATTTTCATATTTCGGCACAACAAGGTACGGAGGCGGAAAATCGTGGATTTAACTGAAATGGCACTAGTAGCAGCAGTACTTTCAACTCTTGGTTTTGCAGTTACCCTTATACGGCATGTCTTGTTTAAAAGGGAGTTCTATAAACTAAAAGAGGACATGAAAAAACATGCTCTTGAGCACGGTGTTAACGAGGAGCTATGGATTTTGTTTGTTACGCGGTCACGGAAGATGCTTAGGTTCTAAGGTGAGTGAGCGCAGCTACTTGGGACACTATTTCAACGAAGAAGGTGTGATTGGCATCAGTCATGATGCCCTACATCAGATGAAGAAACGAGTGCGAGAAGTGACCAAACGAAATAGAGGACGAACGTTCCCAGTAATCATCAAGGAACTATCGACGTATTTACGAGGTTGGCAAAACTACTTTAAACTGGGCTTGAGGTGGTCATTGATAAGTCACCTAGACAGTTGGATAAGACGCCGACTGCGGTGCTATCGTCTAAAGCAGAGCAAGCGGAAATACAGCATAGCGATGTGGCTCATAAGTTTAGGAGTCACCAAGTCTAATGCGTGGAAAGTCGCAGGCTCAGATAAAGGATGGTGGAAACTCTCACGTACGCCGCAAGTGAATCAGGCTTTACCGAACAAACGGTTGGAAGAGTTGGGGTTATACTCATTGTTGGATGGGTATGAAACATTGAAAATCTATTCGGAACCGCCGTATGCGACCCACGCTTGTACGGTGGTGTGAGAGGACGGCGGGAGTGATCCCGCCTCCTACTCGATTGTTGATACACACACTTCGTCACCAAAATAATAAGTGAATGTGGCCCCTACTCTCGATACAACGTGCATGAAAAGAAGAGAAACCAACATGGAATATCACGCTAACAACATAATAACTGCGGAACAACAAGGAGAGCTGATCACCGCAGAACAGATTAAGAGCAGTATAAAAACTAACGCGGCATCAGCCTATTTACTTAGTCTCCGCTCAAAGCTTAGCCGTCAAAAAATGGGTTACTTCCTGAATAATGTAGCCAAAATGACGGGCAACCAAAGCATGTTTCATTGTGACTGGGGGACAATGAGACGCCACCATGTCCAGGGTATTATTGACTTGCTGATTGATGCAGGAAGAGCCCCAGACACCATTAACACCTATCTTGCTGGGTTAAAAGGCGTCGCTCTTGAAGCATGGACAATGAAGCAGATTGATATGGAAAGTTATCACCATATCAAGCAAATAAAGAATGTGCGTGGCGAAAGAATTCCCAAAGGGAGAGCGCTAGAACGTCATGAAGTTGCCCAGCTTTTCAAAGTGTGTGATGAAGACTCACGATGTAAAGGAGTTAGAGATAGTGCAATTTTTGGGGTGCTTTTAGGCTGCGGTTTAAGGAGAAGTGAAATAGTGGGCCTAGATCTAGGTCATATAAATTGGCGAGAACAAGCAATTACAGTTATGGGTAAAGGTAATAAAGAACGATTGGCCTTTATGCCCGACGGAACGCTTCGAAGATTAAAATTGTGGGTTAATGATGTTCGAGGTGAACAGCCTGGGCCTCTTTTTCCAAGAATTCGACGACATGATGATGTACAAGACAGTCGAATGACAGATCAGGCAATCTACGAAATCTTGAGAACTAGACGAATGGAAGCTGGGTTAGAGCATTGCTCTCCTCATGACTTGCGTCGGACTTACGCGAACGACTTATTGGAAACTGGCGTTGATATCATGACCTTAAAGGATATGATGGGACATGCTAGCGTTACTACCACTCAAAGGTATATTCGCATCAAAGATGAGCAAATGCGAAATGCAAGTAAGAGGTTGGTAATTTAACATGCTCGTATCATTCCTGACATGGTTTTTAGTTGGTTTGCTGCCCATTGTGCTGGTGGTCATTATTCAAAACCTTATTGGAAAGCTGTTAACCCCTATTGCGCTTAGCAATAAAGGCAGCCGGGGGGTGTACTTAGCTACAGCAGCTATTGGAGTGCCTATTCATGAACTCAGTCATGCTATTGCGGCGTTCCTTTTTCGGCACCGAATAACCAAAATAAAATTTTTTGAATACACTGCTGGGCATGGCCGCTTGGGATATGTCGAGCATCAATGGAACGTGTTGTCACCGTTGCAAAATGTCGGGCTTTTCTTTATTGGTATTGCTCCTTTGATAGGAGCTGGTGCAGTCATATACTTAACTACAAAGCTAATGCTTCCAGGCTTATTGGATACGCTGGCTTGGCGCATAGTAGAAATTCCTATGGGAATAACGGGCGATCCAGTCAAAGATGCTTTCTATGCTGTGCAGTACGGCATTTCTGGTGCTGGTATTGCGATTCTTTCCGTGAGCTCGGAGCCTCAGTTCTGGCTCTGGATGCTGATCAGCAGCGTTGTGGCGTTTCACTCGACACCAAGCAAAGCTGATATGCAGAGCGCATGGAAGGGAGCGATAGCCGTAGGAGTGTTATTTACGGGGATTGTCTTCATTTTTGAGGCTTATTATCCACTAACCGAAATGGTGGTTGGTTATTGGCTTTACAGTGTATCTATTATGTCTGCCACAATTGTATTTTCTATGCCTTGGTGGGTAATATTGCTGATGATCGCTATGGTTTCAAAACGCTAGCTCTCTGTTTTTTTAGCTGTTCTCTCAAGCAAAGCGCTTTGGCGGAGTATTGCCAACACGTCAGCAACCGTCATTTTCCATCCCATAGCAAGACGTCGAATGATAAACGAACCTAATTCAGTACGTTCTTGCGGATTAAACAAACACTGTTTAATCTGCCCTGCTTCTGATAAGGATAGTGAAATCCCTTCGGGTCCATTATGTTGTAATTTGAAACCTTTGTTACGCTTAGAACCGTGATAAGCCCCCTCGGATAAACGAGCAAGGCCGAACAGTACCTGAGTAAAGCTGGTAAGCTCATACCTTGTCAACTGGACGGAAATTTTTTCCTGCCAGTTTGCATCAGTGCCAAGAAGTGGCGCAATCTCGATTGTGACCGAAGGATATTCATCCTTTTGGGTCTCTGTATACTGGAACTGAACTACAACACGCTGGTGTTTGTTATAGATTTTAAAAGCTTCACCAAACAATTTAGATACTTCTCCACTGCGTTATGATAAGAATTCGATTTTACACAGGCTATCGTGGCGGATCGGTATCCCAAAATGCCCATAAAGGGCAAGTTTCAGGATGAAGGCCAGATATGCTTAACCTGCTTTATCTAGAAAGGTTAAAGGTTGAGGCTCAAGGATATACACTAAGCCTTTGGGCGCACGGCTGAGTACATCAACAGCATTAATACTCAACCTTTTAACCTTCACCTCAAGGTTACTTAGAAGATTAATAATCTGAATCAACGCTGCCTTACACATAGTACGATCAACATCTTCAAGCACTAAAACGCTTTGCTCCAACGTTTCTTTACCGTCGTTATGAATCTTCTCCATTATCCACTTCATCGCAATCGATCCGGTGCCGGAGCATGGCTCATAGAAAGAAATTTCTTGATTGTGATGGTCACTAGGCGATCCTACGAGTGCTGCGAGTAAACGCCCCAGCTCTGGTGGGGGTCGTCTCAGAATTCGGAAAATAAAGCACGCTAAGGCGTAGTCACCCCGTGACTCCCCCGCGCCGATGCAGCGAGCTTCGTTCCGTCTTGCAGTGACGCAATCAGCGGGCAGGAAACGTTCCCTTTCCGCGCATGGCAGGCGCACACCAGTTCAGACAGCACGGCCTCCATGCGTGCCAAGTCGGCCATCTTCTCGCGCACATCCTTGAGCTTGTGCTCGGCCAGGCCGCTGGCTTCCTCGCAATGGGTGCCATCCTCCAGCCGCAGTAGCTCGGCGATTTCGTCCAGGCTAAAGCCCAGCCGCTGGGCCGATTTCACGAACCGCACTCGTGTTACATCCGCCTCGCCATAGCGGCGAATGCTGCCATAGGGCTTGTCTGGCTCCGGCAGCAGGCCCTTGCGCTGGTAGAACCGGATGGTCTCCACATTGACCCCGGCCGCCTTGGCAAAAACGCCAATGGTCAGATTCTCAAAATTAATTTGCATATCGCTTGACTCCGTACATAACTACGGAAGTAAGCTTAAGCTATCCAAACCAAATTTGAAAGGACAAGCGTATGTCTGAACCACAAAAGTCTGAACCACAAAACGGGCGCGGCGCGCTCTTCGCCGGTGGGCTGGCCGCCATTCTTGCGTCGGCCTGCTGCCTGGGGCCGCTGGTTTTGATCGCCTTGGGGTTCAGCGGGGCATGGATCGGCAACCTGACGGTGCTGGAACCCTATCGCCCGATCTTCATCGGCGCAGCGCTGGTCGCGCTGTTTTTCGCCTGGCGGCGCATCTACCGCCCGGCGCAAGCCTGCAAACCGGGTGAGGTCTGCGCGATTCCCCAAGTGCGAGCTACTTACAAGCTCATTTTCTGGATCGTGGCCGCGCTGGTCCTGGTCTCGCTCGGATTTCCCTACGTCATGCCATTTTTCTATTAATCACAGGAGTTCATCATGAAAAAACTGTTTGCCGCCCTCGCCCTCGCTGCCGTTGTTGCCCCCGTGTGGGCCGCCACCCAGACCGTCACGCTGTCCGTGCCTGGCATGACCTGCGCCTCTTGCCCGATCACTGTCAAGCACGCGCTTTCCAAGGTTGAGGGCGTGAGCAAGACCGACGTAAGTTTCGACAAGCGCCAGGCCGTCGTCACCTTCGACGATGCCAAGACCAACGTCCAGAAGTTGACCAAGGCGACCGAGGACGCGGGCTATCCGTCCAGCCTCAAACGCTGATCCGTTAACCGAACTCGGGAGCGACACATGGGACTCATCACGCGCATCGCTGGCAAAACCGGCGCGCTCGGCAGCGTCGTTTCCGCGATGGGCTGCGCCGCCTGTTTTCCTGCCATCGCCAGCTTTGGCGCGGCCATCGGACTGGGCTTCTTGAGCCAGTACGAGGGGCTATTCATTGGCATCCTGCTGCCGATGTTCGCCGGCATCGCGTTACTCGCCAATGCTATCGCTTGGCTCAATCATCGACAGTGGCGACGCACGGCGCTCGGCACGATAGGCCCGATCTTGGTGCTGGCAGCGGTGTTTTTAATGCGGGCTTACGGCTGGCAGAGCGGTGGACTGCTCTATGTCGGCCTGGCCTTGATGGTTGGGGTGTCGGTCTGGGATTTCATCTCGCCAGCACATCGCCGCTGCGGGCCGGACAGCTGTGAATTGCCAGAACAACGTGGCTGACGGCAACAGCCGTAGCCACCACAGAAAAGGAAAAATACATGACCACCCTGAAAATCACCGGGATGACCTGCGACTCGTGCGCGGCTCACGTCAAGGAAGCCTTGGAGAAAGTGCCCGGCGTGCAATCGGCGCTGGTGTCCTATCCGAAGGGCACAGCGCAACTCGCCATTGAGGCGGGCACGTCATCGGATGCGCTGACTACCGCCGTGGCCGGACTGGGCTACGAGGCAACGCTTGCCGATGCGCCACCGACGGACAACCGCGCCGGCCTGCTCGACAAGATGCGCGGCTGGATAGGGGCCGCTGATAAGCCCAGTGGCAACGAACGCCCGTTGCAGGTCGTCGTCATTGGTAGCGGTGGAGCCGCGATGGCGGCAGCACTGAAGGCCGTCGAGCAAGGCGCGCAGGTCACGCTGATTGAGCGCGGCACCATCGGCGGCACCTGCGTCAACGTCGGTTGTGTGCCGTCCAAGATCATGATCCGCGCCGCCCACATCGCCCATCTGCGCCGGGAAAGCCCATTCGACGGCGGCATGCCACCCACACCGCCGACGATCTTGCGCGAGCGGCTGCTGGCCCAGCAGCAGGCCCGTGTCGAAGAACTCCGTCATGCCAAGTACGAAGGCATCCTGGACGGCAATTCAGCCATCACCGTTCTGCACGGTGAAGCGCGTTTCAAGGACGACCAGAGCCTTATCGTTAGTTTGAACGAGGGTGGCGAGCGCGTCGTGATGTTCGACCGCTGCCTGGTCGCCACGGGTGCCAGCCCGGCGGTCCCGCCGATTCCGGGCTTGAAAGAGTCACCCTACTGGACTTCCACCGAGGCCCTGGCGAGCGACACCATTCCCGAACGCCTTGCCGTAATCGGCTCGTCGGTGGTGGCGCTGGAGCTGGCGCAAGCCTTTGCCCGGCTGGGCAGCAAGGTCACGGCCCTGGCGCGCAATACCTTGTTCTTCCGTGAAGACCCGGCCATCGGCGAGGCGGTGACAGCCGCTTTCCGTGCCGAGGGCATCGAGGTGCTGGAGCACACGCAAGCCAGCCAGGTCGCCCATATGGACGGTGAATTCGTGCTGACCACCACGCACGGTGAATTGCGCGCCGACAAGCTGCTGGTCGCCACCGGCCGGACACCGAACACGCGCAGCCTGGCATTGGAAGCGGCGGGGGTAGCCGTCAATGCGCAGGGGGCCATCGTCATCGACAAGGGCATGCGCACCAGTAGCCCGAACATCTACGCGGCCGGCGACTGCACCGACCAGCCGCAGTTCGTCTATGTGGCGGCAGCGGCCGGCACTCGTGCGGCGATCAACATGACTGGCGGCGATGCGGCCCTGGACCTGACCGCAATGCCGGCCGTGGTGTTCACCGACCCGCAGGTCGCCACCGTGGGCTACAGCGAGGCGGAAGCACATCACGACGGGATCGAGACCGACAGTCGCCTGCTAACACTGGATAACGTGCCGCGTGCGCTTGCCAACTTCGACACACGCGGCTTCATCAAGCTGGTCATCGAGGAAGGTAGCGGACGGCTCATCGGCGTGCAAGCGGTGGCCCCGGAAGCGGGTGAACTGATCCAGACGGCGGTGCTCGCCATTCGCAACCGTATGACCGTGCAGGAACTGGCCGACCAATTGTTCCCCTACCTGACCATGGTCGAAGGGCTGAAGCTCGCGGCGCAGACCTTCAGCAAGGACGTGAAGCAGCTTTCGTGCTGCGCCGGATGAGGAAAAGGAGGTGTTCAATGAGCGCCTACACAGTGTCCCGGCTGGCCCTTGATGCCGGGGTGAGCGTGCATATCGTGCGCGACTACCTGCTGCGCGGATTGCTACGGCCGGTCGCGTACACCACGGGCGGCTACGGCTTGTTCGATGACACCGCGTTGCAACGGCTGCGCTTTGTACGGGCTGCCTTCGAAGCGGGTATCGGCCTGGACGCACTGGCGCGGCTGTGCCGGGCGCTGGATGCTGCGGACGGTGACGGTGCGTCTGCGCAGCTTGCCGTGTTGCGGCAACTCGTCGAGCGTCGGCGCGAGGCCCTGGCCAGCCTCGAAATGCAACTGGCCGCCATGCCAACCGAACCGGCACAGCACGCGGAGAGTCTGCCATGAACAGCCCAGAGCACTTGCCGTCTGAGACGCACAAACCGATCACCGGCTACTTGTGGGGCGCGCTGGCCGTGCTCACCTGTCCCTGCCATTTGCCGATTCTCGCCATTGTGCTAGCCGGCACGACGGCCGGCGCGTTCATCGGGGAGCACTGGGGTATTGCAGCCCTCACGCTGACCGGCTTGTTTGTCCTGTCTGTGACGCGGCTGCTGCGGGCCTTCAAGGGAAGATCATGACCGCTTCCCAGCCAGCCGAGAGTGGGCAGCTTTGAGCTTCGCTACCAATCTGGAGGAGTACCACCATGAACGCAAACGCCCCGAACACTGCCAGTTGCACCACCTGCTGCGTATGCTGCAAAGAAATTCCGCTCGATGCCGCCTTCACCCCGGAAGGCGCGGAATACGTCGAACATTTCTGCGGGCTGGATTGCTATGAACGCTTCCAGGCACGCGCCAAGGCCGCGACAGAATCTGACATTGCGCCTGTCCCTGGCGGTTCGCAGCCGTCAGATTGAGGCATACCCTAACTTGATGTCAGATGCCATGTGTCATTTTCAGAAGACGACTGCACCAGTTGATTGGGCGTAATGGCTGTTGTGCAGCCAGCTCCTGACAGTTCAATATCAGAAGTGATCTGCACCAATCTCGACTATGCTCAATACTCGTGTGCACCAAAGCGAGGTGAGCATGGCGACGGAGGCTCTGTTGCAAAGATTGGCGGCAGTCAGAGGTAGGCTGTCGCTCTGCGCCGATCAGGCGGCTGCTGCGAAATGGTGGTTGAGCATGCCCATGGCCTCCGTCAGCGCCGAGGGCCCAATGCCAAAAGCTCTCTCCACAAGGCGCACCTCGCCCCTGATGCCGGGCTGCAGGCACCAGGGGCGAGCCTGTCCTTTGCGCAGGGCTCGCATGACTTCGAATCCCTTGATCGTGGCATAGGCCGTGGGGATCGATTTGAAACCGCGCACCGGCTTGATCAGTATCTTGAGCTTTCCGTGATCGGCCTCGATCACGTTATTGAGATACTTCACCTGCCGGTGGGCCGTCTCCCGGTCCAGCTTTCCTTCGCGCTTCAATTCGGTGATCGCTGCACCATAGCTCGGCGCTTTGTCGGTATTGAGCGTGGCAGGCTTTTCCCAGTGCTTCAGGCCTCGCAGGGCCTTGCCCAGGAACCGCTTCGCTGCCTTGGCGCTGCGGGTCGGCGACAGGTAGAAATCGATCGTGTCGCCCCGCTTGTCGACTGCCCGGTACAGGTAGGTCCACTTGCCCCGCACCTTGACGTAGGTTTCATCCAGGCGCCAGCTCGGATCAAAGCCACGCCGCCAGAACCAGCGCAGCCGCTTCTCCATCTCCGGGGCGTAGCACTGGACCCAGCGATAGATCGTCGTATGGTCGACCGAAATGCCGCGTTCCGCCAGCATTTCCTCAAGGTCGCGATAGCTGATCGGATAGCGACAATACCAGCGCACCGCCCACAGGATCACATCACCCTGGAAATGGCGCCACTTGAAATCCGTCATCGTTCCGTCCGTCCAATCTCCGCCAAGCATGCTCAAGCTTCACGATTTTTGCAACAGAGCCCACACGAGTATTGAGCATAGTCGAGATTGGTGCAGATCACTTCTGATATTGAACTGTCAGGAGCTGGCTGCACAACAGCCATTACGCCCAATCAACTGGTGCAGTCGTCTTCTGAAAATGACATTTGGTATCTCTCATAAACGGATGTTTTTGAGAGAACTATCTTCGGCCTTCACACGCACGAAAGGCGGCGAAGCTCCGCCGTTAATCCGTCCGCCGGAGATCTCGCCCAGGCAGGCTGAAGGCCGAGCAAGCCTGACAGGCCCGAAAAGCCCGGCACGGGCGTCGGCGGCGATGACGGCGGCGGCATTATCCAGGGTTGATGATGGAAGTGGAGGATATCGACAACCTCTCGCGCAACCAAGACATCGCGGTCGGACTGCAAGTGATCTTGAAGCCACGGGCCCGTCCCACCCCGACATGGACCTCGATGCCCGAACGGACGTTAGATTTCGAGTTCTAGGCGTTCTGCGATGAAGGTTGGATCCCAGCCGGGATTGAAAGTGTCGACGTGGGTGAATCCGAGCCGCTCGTATAGGCCACGCAGGTTCGGGTGGCAGTCGAGCCGCAGCTTGGCGCACCCCTGCGTTCGCGCGGCATGGCGGCAAGCCTCGATCAGCGCGGAGCTGACACCCCGGCCCGCATGTGTCCGTCGCACCGCGAGCTTGTGCAGATATGCGGCCTCCCCCTTGAGGGCGTCGGGCCAGAACTCGGGATCCTCGGCCGACAAGGTGCAACAGCCGACGATGCCGTCGCTGCAACTCGCGACTAGGAGCTCGGATCTCAGGACGAAGGTCTCCGCGAATGTCCGGTCGATCCGCGCGACGTCCCAGGCGGGCGTTCCCTTGGCGGACATCCACGCCGCAGCGTCGTGCATCAGCCGCACAACCTCGTCGATATCACCCGAGCAGGCGACCCGAACGTTCGGAGGCTCCTCGCTGTCCATTCGCTCCCCTGGCGCGGTATGAACCGCCGCCTCATAGTGCAGTTTGATCCTGACGAGCCCAGCATGTCTGCGCCCACCTTCGCGGAACCTGACCAGGGTCCGCTAGCGGGCGGCCGGAAGGTGAATGCTAGGCATGATCTAACCCTCGGTCTCTGGCGTCGCGACTGCGAAATTTCGCGAGGGTTTCCGAGAAGGTGATTGCGCTTCGCAGATCTCCAGGCGCGTGGGTGCGGACGTAGTCAGCGCCATTGCCGATCGCGTGAAGTTCCGCCGCAAGGCTCGCTGGACCCAGATCCTTTACAGGAAGGCCAACGGTGGCGCCCAAGAAGGATTTCCGCGACACCGAGACCAATAGCGGAAGCCCCAACGCCGACTTCAGCTTTTGAAGGTTCGACAGCACGTGCAGCGATGTTTCCGGTGCGGGGCTCAAGAAAAATCCCATCCCCGGATCGAGGATGAGCCGGTCGGCAGCGACCCCGCTCCGTCGCAAGGCGGAAACCCGCGCCTCGAAGAACCGCACAATCTCGTCGAGCGCGTCTTCGGGTCGAAGGTGACCGGTGCGGGTGGCGATGCCATCCCGCTGCGCTGAGTGCATAACCACCAGCCTGCAGTCCGCCTCAGCAATATCGGGATAGAGCGCAGGGTCAGGAAATCCTTGGATATCGTTCAGGTAGCCCACGCCGCGCTTGAGCGCATAGCGCTGGGTTTCCGGTTGGAAGCTGTCGATTGAAACACGGTGCATCTGATCGGACAGGGCGTCTAAGAGCGGCGCAATACGTCTGATCTCATCGGCCGGCGATACAGGCCTCGCGTCCGGATGGCTGGCGGCCGGTCCGACATCCACGACGTCTGATCCGACTCGCAGCATTTCGATCGCCGCGGTGACAGCGCCGGCGGGGTCTAGCCGCCGGCTCTCATCGAAGAAGGAGTCCTCGGTGAGATTCAGAATGCCGAACACCGTCACCATGGCGTCGGCCTCCGCAGCGACTTCCACGATGGGGATCGGGCGAGCAAAAAGGCAGCAATTATGAGCCCCATACCTACAAAGCCCCACGCATCAAGCTTTTGCCCATGAAGCAACCAGGCAATGGCTGTAATTATGACGACGCCGAGTCCCGACCAGACTGCATAAGCAACACCGACAGGGATGGATTTCAGAACCAGAGAAAGAAAATAAAATGCGATGCCATAACCGATTATGACAACGGCGGAAGGGGCAAGCTTAGTAAAGCCCTCGGTACATTTGTTTTCTGATTTAGTGACAATGGTAAGGAACAGTTATGCAAATCAACTTAAATACTCCGGGCACAGCGGCTACATCAACAATACAAACTGTTGCTCCTGCTGCTCAGGCTAAAACCACCACTACAACAGCACCCTCTACTGCAGACACTGTCACCTTATCTGCTGAAGCAAAGGCGAAGCTGGCTGCAGAGCAGCAAGAATCTAAAGCAATAAATCCAACACTGACTACATTAGGTGGTGGCTGGGGTAATGAACCACCAAAATAAGAGGTAGTTTGTGGGGACATTTATTACGACTCTTGCTGAGTACTTATGGGTGTTGTGCATAGGTTCTCTACTGCTGTCCTTAGTCTGGTCGGCCAGTAAATCTGCACGAATAACCATATTGATACTCACTTTATCGGGATTAGCTCAAGACAGGATTGCTCCTTTGCTGATGGGGATATCTGAAACATCTCCTGAGCTCGCTCGCTTACTTTGGTACCCAAGTTGGGTGATATGTCAAACATTGACGCTTGGTATCATCTGGGTTATTCATAGAAAATTCGTATGGGCGGTTGAACAAATCACTCAATTCATTTGTTTAAGCATCTTGATGCACTCTGTTCTGCAGGTAGCGAGATTCACAGACAGAGTCATATTTGGCACTGATCTATTGGGTGGTATATACAAATATGGAATACCAGCTATAAATATCGCAGCAATTTTAGCGATATTTTTATGGTCCATATCAGGAGCCGTCAAGCACAGAAAGGAACTTCAGGAATGCTGACTTTTGTTATGTCTGCAATTACGTTTGGCTTTTTACTGTTAAGTCTGTTTTTCTACAAGAAGTTGATTGGAATGTCAGATGCATTAAACATTATCGAAAAGCAGGTGGCCGCTGATATGGAGATCCGGGCGCATAGATTATGCCTGCTTGCATACGAAGCGCAACGGTTCGGTAACTCTGTGGATAGACGTGCTTTGGATGAAGAGTTTAAAGATTTTTTGCACCTGTACATTGAAGACTACCAAGCAGAAGTCGCAAAAAAGATCAGAGAACATAAGCTCAGCGAGATTTCTGCCTACGGATTTATTAAATTAGATAAGTAGTCATAACAACAAAGCTGTGGACAAGATCTGTCTTGTCTTATTTTAAATGCCCCCCACTGCTTCTCATAGTGATGCACGCCAGCTTTGGCCACCTTTAGATTTGACTGATGCTGCTTGTTAAGAAAATTCTGAATATCTTGCTGAACCTGATGCACAGCATCCAGTAATTGGGCTAAAGCAAACTCCTCGGCATGAAACACAAAGGTTTTACTGGCAGGTTCAAGCCAGCAAAACATGGCTTCATTATCCATCCAGGTGATCACCTGATTAAAACCGGTTAAATGATGCGCTTGATAACGACGCAGAGCAGTATTATCCCGCACTGAATGATCCAGCTCATCTGCATGACGCCATAACGCCTCATTCCGCAGTGGATGGTTTAGATCAGGCAGGTTGATTTCACTTCGCAGCGCCATGGCTCTATGACACAAATCCAGCCCCAGTTCTCCGCAACACTTGGCGGGCCAGAAAATCCGGGATAATTGATAGCTATGGATCAGAATTAAATGCACGGCATCGTACATATCTTCACAAGCCCGGCGCTGACAATCCCAGTCTTCAGACCAGTCATGTAATTGTTTGATGGCTCTGTCCAGTTGCTGACCAGCCTCAACGACTAACTCAGCTTGCAGTTCTGCCTGCTTCATGTAGACCAATAATTCTTTGGCATCCATTTCAACACTCCTGTAAGACGAGACAACACCCTGATTCGGGTACTCTGTATTTTCAGTGTAGAAAGCAAAAAGTCCTTTGCAAGCTGACAAAACAGAAGCTAAGTTATAGATTTTCCAGTTATTACCTATTAACGGTCCTTCAATAAATCTAAGCTGCTGAGTTCATGTGATATAGCATCTTTTGGATTTTTCAGATTTTTTGTATTTATTTTCAACAATCTGCTGTTCTGTTCAGCAAAAAAGCGAGTCACAAGCTATCGGTTATAAAATAAGATGGCCGTTCTAAACCGGGCTTTCATCAAATAGTTACATCTGTTTTTTAAACTTTGACGTACAATAACTGCCTTTTTCGTTGCTGCAGAGGAATTTTATGCTGGGCTTTTTTGAACGCTTAACCAACCCTTTCCCTGATAAAGAGCCAACTCAGCCACCTCAAGGCCTGTTTGCATTTTGTTTGCATTACAGTCAAGGCATGGTGTTGCCTCTGATCCTGATGTCTATTGCGACAGCCTTACTGGCCGCATTAGAAGTGTCCTTATTTGGCTATATGGGGCAATTAGTCGATTGGTTGGTAACCAAGAATCCGGCTACTTTCTGGCAGGAAGAGCAGGATACCTTGATCACTATGGCCATAGTGATGTTGCTGGTGTTGCCTGGTTTGGTATTTTTTCACTCAGCCCTGATCCACCAAACTATATTGGGTAACTACCCTATGTCGATCCGCTGGCTGGCGCATCGTTATTTACTGAAACAAAGTTTGGGTTTCTACCAGAATGAATTCGCTGGTCGCATCGCCACTAAAGTGATGCAAACGGCTTTGGCAGTGCGCGAAACGGCCACCAAGCTGCTGGATGTGATGGTGTATGTGGTGGTGTATTTTGGCTCTATGTTGTATCTGATCGCCGATGCAGATTGGCGCTTGGTACTGCCGATGATTGCCTGGTTAGTCATATACACCGGCTTGCAGTTTTATTTTGTGCCGAGACTGAAACAAGTTGCAACAGAACAAGCCGATGCCCGTTCAGAAATGACAGGCCGTATTGTCGACAGCTACACCAATATCAGCACTATTAAACTGTTTTCACACACGGCTCGTGAGTCAGAATACGCCCGCGATAGCATGCAGCTGTTTCTGGTGCCTGTGTACAGACAAATGCGACTGGCTACCTGGCTCAATATTTGTGTGCAGGGTCTGAACTATCTGTTGGTGTTCTCTATTGCCACGCTGGCGATATGGCTTTGGTCTGTCAATGCCGTCACTGTGGGCTCTATTGCCATCGCAGTCAGTCTGGCGCTGCGTTTAAATGGTATGTCGCAGTGGATCATGTGGGAAGTCAGTGCACTGTTTGAAAACATAGGTACTGTGGCAGATGGTATTGCGACTTTGTCTCAGCCTCAGCAAATCATCGACAAAGCTGATGCGAAGCCGCTTGAAGTGCCACAAGGTCAGATTGAGTTTAAGCAACTGAACTTTAACTACGGCAAAGCAGCAGGTGAACATGGTCCTGTGATTGATGGTCTGGACTTGTCGATTAAACCCGGTGAAAAAGTAGGTTTAGTCGGCCGTTCTGGTGCTGGTAAATCCACGCTGGTGAACTTACTGCTGCGCTTTTATGATGTCAATTCAGGCCAGATTTTGATAGACGGTCAGGACATCAAAACTGTATCACAGGAAAGTCTTCGCGCTCATATAGCTATGGTGACCCAGGATACCTCCCTGCTACACCGTACTGTAAGGGAAAATATTTTATATGGTCGTCCTGGCGCTACCGAAGCGGAAATGATTGAAGCAGCCCGTTTAGCCGAAGCCGATGCTTTTATTCAGGAGCTTACCGATCCTAAAGGCAACAGTGGCTACGACGCTCAGGTGGGCGAACGTGGAGTCAAGCTTTCTGGTGGTCAACGTCAACGTATTGCAATAGCTCGGGTTTTACTGAAAAACGCCCCTATTCTGATTTTGGATGAAGCCACCTCAGCGCTGGACTCCGAAGTAGAATCAGCTATTCAGCATAGTCTGACTCAGTTGATGATAGGCAAAACGGTTATAGCCATTGCACACCGTTTATCTACCATAGCAGCTATGGACAGGCTGATCGTTCTGGATCAAGGTCGTATTGTGGAACAAGGCAGTCATCAGGAACTGATCGCCAAAGGCGGTATTTACGCTCAATTATGGGCGCATCAAACCGGCGGCTTTATTGGTGTGGAATAAATAATAAAGGTCAGAGTCTTGGCTCTGACCTGTTGTTTTTAGCTTAAACGCGGGTCGGTTTCAGCGACCATCGGCCGGTTTAAATGCGCATTTCTGAACTGTAATAATACAGGGAAGGGTTTTAAGTCGACTAAATCGCGGAACAATATCCAGTCGATTAAAGTGAACAGACTGATACCAGGATAGTCCCAGTCACCGAAATGCCCTGCCCTGATTTGTTGCTCAAGTGCCTCTAGCGTCGCCTGAATTCGCTCATGCTGAAGATTAAAAAACAATTTATCTTCAGTCACGTCAAAACCTGAGCGCTTACAAAGCAGTAATTCAACCAAGGAGTCTGTGCAGGCATTGATGGTCGTCAGACCGTTTTCCTGATCCCAGCTCAATGGTTTGAATTTCAGTTTCGAAGCCAAATAACGATAAATTACGCCTGAATCAAAAATAACCTGCTCTCCATCCACTAACACAGGCACTTTGCGTGCCGGATTATGTTGTACCAACACTGAACGGCCTTCAGACTCAAAAATATTAAGCGCTACAAACTGATAAGGTTGCCCTGCCAGTACTAAACGTAAACGACGAACAAAAGGGGAAGCCACTGAACCTAATAACTGCATAACCTACTCCAATTTCAAACCATAGCTTTAGTGTACAACCAGAGTCAGCGGCTTAGATAGTGCTGATAGTCTGTTAATTTGGGCTTAGGGCAGAAAGCTTTTTCAATTCAAATTGATACGCAGTCTGAGCAACCTGCGCAATGATAGCTTCATTGGTTCGGCTTGACTCGGCTGAGTCTTTCACAAAAACAGCAACCAGCAAGGGCCGTCCATCAGGCAACAGAATGATACCTAAATCATTAGTGGCCGCAGTTTTTCCGGCTTTGATACCCGAAGTACCAGTTTTATGTGCGACCACAGTACCAGCTGGTAACAAACCTTTTAACCGCTCTGGTCCTGTGGTGGTTTCGACCATCCACTTCCATAACAAAGCCTGCGAGGTTTCAGACAGCTGTGTTTTTTGCTCAAACTTTTTCAGGATCTCTGCAGCACCTTTCATCGAGGTCCAGTTTTGATACTGCACCTGATCATCGGCGTGCATCTGCGCTTCATTTGCGACCACAGCGGTCTCCTTTATACCCATAGACTGGATATAGTCATGCAAAGCAGCTGGTCCACCAACCAGTTCAAATAACAAATCACAGGCCACGTTATCGCTGTGCGAGACCGAGTATTGCAGCAGTTGCTGCACTGGAACACTAAACTCGTCTCCCTGATACGCTTTCATTATCGGAGCCCAGGTATTCTGTAAAACCTTAGCCCTGTTTACGATAACGGTCTGATTTAAATCCAACTTTCCCTGATCAACCTGATGCAGTACCAACATAGCTAAATGCAATTTAAATACACTTTGCATTGGGAATTTTTCAAAAGGATTAATCAGTAAAGGTTCCAGATCGTCAGGCCCCCACACTGCAACGCCTACAGTGGCTTTTTTTCCAATGACTATGGATTCAATTTGCTCTTTTAACAGTGGGGATTGCGCTGAGGTTTCGAATGAACTAAAAGATACCATCAGTAGCGTCGAGGCAGTAACTACAGCTTTTATAATGACATTCATCGGATTGTCCTTTTGATAAGTCGATATGAATTATACAAAAGGCAGCCAAAGCTGCCTTTTTAGGGTATAGGAGCCGTCAAAAAATGGGTTACTTCCGGGTATAGGAAGTATAAACCACCTTTTTGCTCCTCATCCGAAGTATCTTACCTGAAATTCCCTCACTCGTTTACCGCTCAAGCCCCAATTTTAACTGCCGGTCCAGCCTAAACCGCTCTAATAAGGTTCGATTTGGCGGTAAAATCTCTAGCCTGATAGCTCGAGAGATACAAACTGCCCCACCGCCCCGTTTAAAAGTTGGCAGTGTTGAGCAGTGTTGGATTTGGGGTCGTCAGTCAAAGAGACGACTCTGTGATGGATCGAACAGGCTGGGAGTCAGTGGCGGCGCTCGTTCTGGTGGCAGCTCACGCTGCTTGGCGGCATTCGCCTTGGCTGTTTTCTGTTTCAGATGCTTGAGAATCTGCTCAATGACCTTCGGATCTTCGATGCTGGCAATCACTTTGACGTGACCGCCGCAGTGTTCGCAGACTTCAATATCAATATTGAAGACTCGCTTGAGGCGTTGCATCCAGGTCATGGCGCGGTGGCGCTCTGCAGGACTCTTGTCACGCCAGTTAGTATCGAGACCTTCCGATTTGTCGGGCTTCTTGCCCCGCTTGGCGGGTGTTACTTGAACTCGGTGTTTGCTGTTCGGTGCAAAGACGCCGTGGAAGCGTGTGAGGTTGACTCGCGGCTTAGGTACCAACGCAGCGAGTTTGGCGATGAAGTCCAGCGGCTCGAAGATCACATGGGTGGTGCCATTGCGGTACGGAGTTTTGAGCTCGTAACGCACCTGCCCATTGGCGGTTAATGCCAGACGTTTTTCTGAAACCGCTGGCCGACTAATGTAGCGACACAAGCGCTCAAGCTTATCCCGCTGATGCGCTTCGGCCATCACACCGGCGTGTAGCGAGAAACCAGCATGGTTGGCTACTCGACTGCTTGAGTCGGCTTTATCCTCACGCCCTGGCAAGGTTTGCAGGGTGAAGACTTTGCGCCCTTGCTGGGGGCCGACGGCAATGCGATACGTAACCGAAGCACCATGTAATTGAGTCAGCGTATCGTCTTCGCCCTCTTCCAGTGTCAACCACGTATTCTCGGCATCACGCTCCAAAATCCCACGCTTTTCCATGCAGCGAGCGATGCGATGGCTGAGGGTGTGAGCGAGCGTATTCAGCTCATCGTAAGTGGGTGCCTTGACACGATGGAAGCGTTGCTTGCCATAGTCATCTTCGGCATAGACACCATCGAGAAACAGCATGTGGTAGTGGACATTGAGATTTAGCGCGGAGCCAAAGCGTTGGATAAGAGTCACTGAGCCAGTTTGTGCAGAGGCTTTGGTGTAACCGGCTTTTTTGATCAGATGAGTTGAGAGTGTACGATAGACGATACTCAAGACCTGGCCCATCAGCTGGGGATGGCGAGCCAGCAAAAAGCGTAGCTGGAAAGGAAAGCTGAGCACCCACTGGCGAATGGGCTCCTTGGGGAAGACTTCGTCTATCAGCAGCGCCGCACTCTCGGCCATCCGGCGGGCACCGCAGCTAGGGCAAAAGCCGCGTCGTTTACAGCTGAAGGCGACCAGACGCTCGTGATGACAATCCTCGCAGCGAACCCGCATGAAACCATACTCCAGACGGCCACATTGGAGGAGGTCGTTGAATTCTTGTTGGATGTAGCGAGGCAGGTGTTGACCTTGGGCTTCGAGTGAGGCTTTGAAGGCTGGGTAGTGCTGCTCAACCAGCTGGTAGAGCAGCGTCTGGTCGGGTTGGTGGCGTTCGTAACCGTTTGTTTGAGTGGGCGATTGACTCGCCGTGGCGTTCCTTGCCAGCGACATGGGTATCCTCCGCTGATACTGTGGTTATGTACAGTATCAGCGGCTTGCGTTCAGACGTCCAGTCTGGCCCTAGACATCGCTAAATGCTTAACCCGCAATAGCCCTCACGAGTTGTTATCAGCCACTACCGGTTGAGCGAGAAGGTTTTGGGTTCAGGGTGCTATTGCTCCACCAATCACAATACTGAAGCCCCAACTGTTATCAGTTGGGGCTTTTTCTTGTCTGTTTGCGGCGGTTGCGTTTTATCGGTAGTCGTCGAGCTCTGCACCATCCCACATAAGAGCTTAACGGTGCGATCTTCAACGCCATCACACAAAACTTTCTTTTTCACGCACAGTCAACTTATTGGATGTTTTATTAACAACCCAAAAGGAGATATTTAGCGGGCGGCCGGAAGGTGAATGCTAGGCATGATCTAACCCTCGGTCTCTGGCGTCGCGACTGCGAAATTTCGCGAGGGTTTCCGAGAAGGTGATTGCGCTTCGCAGATCTCCAGGCGCGTGGGTGCGGACGTAGTCAGCGCCATTGCCGATCGCGTGAAGTTCCGCCGCAAGGCTCGCTGGACCCAGATCCTTTACAGGAAGGCCAACGGTGGCGCCCAAGAAGGATTTCCGCGACACCGAGACCAATAGCGGAAGCCCCAACGCCGACTTCAGCTTTTGAAGGTTCGACAGCACGTGCAGCGATGTTTCCGGTGCGGGGCTCAAGAAAAATCCCATCCCCGGATCGAGGATGAGCCGGTCGGCAGCGACCCCGCTCCGTCGCAAGGCGGAAACCCGCGCCTCGAAGAACCGCACAATCTCGTCGAGCGCGTCTTCGGGTCGAAGGTGACCGGTGCGGGTGGCGATGCCATCCCGCTGCGCTGAGTGCATAACCACCAGCCTGCAGTCCGCCTCAGCAATATCGGGATAGAGCGCAGGGTCAGGAAATCCTTGGATATCGTTCAGGTAGCCCACGCCGCGCTTGAGCGCATAGCGCTGGGTTTCCGGTTGGAAGCTGTCGATTGAAACACGGTGCATCTGATCGGACAGGGCGTCTAAGAGCGGCGCAATACGTCTGATCTCATCGGCCGGCGATACAGGCCTCGCGTCCGGATGGCTGGCGGCCGGTCCGACATCCACGACGTCTGATCCGACTCGCAGCATTTCGATCGCCGCGGTGACAGCGCCGGCGGGGTCTAGCCGCCGGCTCTCATCGAAGAAGGAGTCCTCGGTGAGATTCAGAATGCCGAACACCGTCACCATGGCGTCGGCCTCCGCAGCGACTTCCACGATGGGGATCGGGCGAGCAAAAAGGCAGCAATTATGAGCCCCATACCTACAAAGCCCCACGCATCAAGCTTTTGCCCATGAAGCAACCAGGCAATGGCTGTAATTATGACGACGCCGAGTCCCGACCAGACTGCATAAGCAACACCGACAGGGATGGATTTCAGAACCAGAGAAAGAAAATAAAATGCGATGCCATAACCGATTATGACAACGGCGGAAGGGGCAAGCTTAGTAAAGCCCTCGCTAGATTTTAATGCGGATGTTGCGATTACTTCGCCAACTATTGCGATAACAAGAAAAAGCCAGCCTTTCATGATATATCTCCCAATTTGTGTAGGGCTTATTATGCACGCTTAAAAATAATAAAAGCAGACTTGACCTGATAGTTTGGCTGTGAGCAATTATGTGCTTAGTGCATCTAACGCCGGAGTTAAGCCGCCGCGCGTAGCGCGGTCGGCTTGAACGAATTGTTAGACATCATTTACCAACTGACTTGATGATCTCGCCTTTCACAAAGCGAATAAATTCTTCCAAGTGATCTGCGCGTGAGGCCAAGTGATCTTCTTTTTGTCCCAGATAAGCTTGCTTAGCTTCAAGTAAGACGGGCTGATACTGGGCAGGTAGGCGTTTTATTGCCCAGTCGGCAGCGACATCCTTCGGCGCGATTTTGCCGGTTATTGCGCTGTACCAAATGCGGGACAACGTAAGCACTACATTTCGCTCATCGCCGGCCCAGTCGGGCTGCGAGTTCCATAGCTTCAAGGTTTCCCTCAGCGCCTCGAATAGATCCTGTTCAGGAACCGGGTCAAAGAATTCCTCCGCTGCCGGACCTACCAAGGCAACGCTATGTTCTCTTGCTTTTGTAAGCAGGATAGCTAGATCAATGTCGATCATGGCTGGCTCGAAGATACCCGCAAGAATGTCATTGCGCTGCCATTCTCCAAATTGCAGCTCGCGCTTAGCCGGATAACGCCACGGGATGATGTCGTCATGCACGACAAGGGTGACTTCTATAGCGCGGAGCGTCTCGCTCTCGCCAGGGAAAGCCGAAGCCTCCATAAGGTCATTGAGCAATGCTCGCCGCGTCGTTTCATCAAGCTTTACGGCCACAGTAACCAACAAATCAATATCGCTGTATGGCTTCAGGCCGCCATCCACTGCGGAGCCGTACAAATGCACGGCCAGCAACGTTGATTCCAGATGGCGCTCAATGACACTAAGCACCTCTAACAGTTGTGTCGAAATTTCGGCGATCACTGCGTCCCTCATGATGTCTAACGCCTTGCTAAACGGCAGGCAAAGCGCAGCTTTGGCTGTCCGGTGGAGGGCCGTAGGCCCGGAACGTATTTGAGCAACTTGTTAGCTGCATGCTTACCGCTGATCTCTTCGTATGTATACAGCATATCTCGCATTTGTGCGCTTTGTTTTTCCTGACTCGGGAGCTACAAGATTGAGCCATATTTCGCCTTTCGAGTTCACTGGCTCTATGGATGAAATTCGCCAAACGCAACCAAAATTCGTATAACTCAAATGGATAAGCATTCCGACACGAAGCTGATTCGAAGGGATACTCTGGCCTACGTTGTGACGCTTTTTATAAAATCCTCTTGCCATAACTACTCCGTTTCTTGGCAGCTAACGCCTGGCACAGCGGATCGCAAACCTGGCGCGGCTTTTGGTACAAAAGGCGTGACAGGTTTGCGAATCCGTTGCTGCCACTTGTTAACCCTTTTGCCAGATTTGGTACCTATAATTTATGTTAGAGGCGAAGTCTTGAGTAAAAACTGGCCTAAAATTGCTGGGGATTTCAGGAAAGTAAACATCACCTTCCGGCTCGATGTCTATTGTAGATATATGTAGTGTATCTACTTGATCGATCAGGCTTTTGTATATCTCCCCACCACCTGAAACAATGACATGATCCGTTATTTTCTTTAGGTTGGTTAAAGCATCTTTAATTGATGGAAAGATCAATACGTTCTCATTGTCAGATGTAAAACTTGAACGTGTTACGACCGCATACTTTCGGTTGGGTAATGCTCCCATTGATTCAAAAGTCTTGCGTCCAACCAACAGCCATTGGTTATAGGTAATAGCTTTAAACAGGAGCTGTTCACCTTTGGCACTCCATGGAATATCAGGGCCATTCCCGATAACTCCATTCTTCGATATAGCTACCATTAGTGATAGTTTCACAATTCTTCCTCAGAGGTTAACGCAAAGCACACGGGCGGAAAAACGCGTTAGCGTTTGACGTCCCAGTGGCCGCAGGCCACGAGTGATGCGCCTTGTTATGTTTTTGAACGCTGCGCATTAGCTTTACTATCTAAAATATTTAATAACTCTTCGTACTTAGGCCCAGAACCAAACTGAGGTAATCCGATAGCCAGAACAACAGCGCCGAATGCTAAATAAACGATAAACTCAGCAACAACCACGCCTGTTGCCATCAAGGTAATACCGCATAGCATGACAACAATGAGCAAAACTCTGAAGAATGTTGCAGCTTTAATCTTTTTCCTAGCACCGGCTATCACTGCCAGTTCTTTGTCACTAAATTCCATAGTTAAACCTTTTTAAAACATAACGCTGCCAGCAAGCGCGACGCTGTTTGGCGTCGCTTGACTGGCCTTGTTAGCAGCCTGCACCTAACTTTCGCGGCTTGCCGCACTGGCAAACCCGAACAACGGCAAGCTGCTTTTAATTTAAAACTAAACCGGTTAACTGCGATACGGCGAGCCGACCGGAACCTGTAAAACTGTTAAGCGAAGCCAAGAAGAACAACGCTACCGCCACAACCGTTTGCAGCAAACCCACAAACTGGCGAACTAAACCTTTTGGCGCTGCCGCTAGGAAAACCAAACGCGAGCAATGCCGAAAAAAGCTACTGACTAAAACCGTTAAAACCCGAAAACCTGCTAACGCCCGGCTTTGGGGCGGACTTGTAGCCGCAAAGCGGCGGAAAGGCCGTCCCAGCCCCGAAGGGGCGACAACAGCCGTTTGTTAGGCACTTGAACGCTGCCAAAAATGGTACAAGCCTGCAATATCAGACGAGCACAAAAGAGGCATTGCTTCTTTAATTTGCTCCAACGGCCAATCCCACCACTTCATATCTAGCAACATTGAAATTTCCTGTTCTGAAAAGCGCTTCTTTATCTCTTTTGCAGGGTTGCCACCAACTATTGTGTATGGCTCTATATCTTTGGTAACCAAAGCCCGGCTGCCAATTACCGCTCCATGGCCAACCTTTACTCCAGGCATAATCATTGCTTCAGAGCCAATCCACACGTCGCTTCCTATGACGGTATCACCTGCCGCCTGGAAAGCATCAACTGATTCCGAAAATGCCGGTTCCTCATTCATATAGAAAAAAGGGAATGATGTAACCCAATCATATCGGTGACCTTGATTTCCAGCCATGATAAAAGATGCACCCGTCCCTATGGAGCAAAAGCTTCCAATTATCAATTTATCAACGTCATCACGATCAGGCAGGAGGTAGCGAGCGCAATCATCAAATGAATGCCCGTGGTAATAGCCTGAATAATAGCTATAACGGCCTACCTTGATATTTGGGTTCTTTACCTGTTCGACGAGAGGTTTTCCCTTAAACGGGCTCTCAAAATAGTTCTTCATATAATTCCGCACCAAAAATCTGCAACAACACCGTTGCCTAACACCTGAATTAAGCCGCGCCGCGAAGCGGCGTCGGCTTGAATGAGTTGTTAGGCAACACCGCGCTTTCTCTCGAAGGCTTGTCGTGTTTGAACCATGTAAACCGCCGGCCCGTCAGGCGTGGTGATGATCTTCTCCCGCACGAATCCTGCCTTCTCATAGCAGCGTATGGCTCGATGGTTGTTCGGAGTCGGGTCGGTCTGAATCTTCGTCACGGTGGGGTCCGAGAACAGTAGTTCAACGAGAGCGCGGACAAGCCTTGTTCCTAGGCCTTTGTTCAACTGTGTCGGGTCAGCCAGAGACTGGTCTATTCCTCGCACTCCTGGATCAGTTTCATCTTCCCACCAGCCATCACCGCTTCCGAGCGCGACGTACGACTGAGCATAGCCGATCGGTTCCTCGCCCAGCATTGCGATGTACGGTGTTACGGACTCTTCCGCCATCGCTCTGGGCAGGTAGTGTTCCAGCACTTCATCAAGAGTCGGTCGCTCTTCGTCACCACCCCACCACTCAACGATGTGCGGCCGGTTGAGCCAATCATGGAGCATCGGCAGGTCGCGCTCGGTCATGAGGCGAAGAGTTATGGGGGGGGTGCTCGCGGACATGAAATGGTCGCTCTGTGCTGCCTAACTTTGTTTTAGGGCGACTGCCCTGCTGCGTAACATCGTTGCTGCTCCATAACATCAAACATCGACCCACGGCGTAACGCGCTTGCTGCTTGGATGCCCGAGGCATAGACTGTACAAAAAAACAGTCATAACAAGCCATGAAAACCGCCACTGCGCCGTTACCACCGCTGCGTTCGGTCAAGGTTCTGGACCAGTTGCGTGAGCGCATACGCTACTTGCATTACAGCTTACCAACCGAACAGGCTTATGTCCACTGGGTTCGTGCCTTCATCCGTTTCCACGGTGTGCGTCACCCGGCAACCTTGGGCAGCAGCGAAGTCGAGGCATTTCTGTCCTGGCTGGCGAACGAGCGCAAGGTTTCGGTCTCCACGCATCGTCAGGCATTGGCGGCCTTGCTGTTCTTCTACGGCAAGGTGCTGTGCACGGATCTGCCCTGGCTTCAGGAGATCGGAAGACCTCGGCCGTCGCGGCGCTTGCCGGTGGTGCTGACCCCGGATGAAGTGGTTCGCATCCTCGGTTTTCTGGAAGGCGAGCATCGTTTGTTCGCCCAGCTTCTGTATGGAACGGGCATGCGGATCAGTGAGGGTTTGCAACTGCGGGTCAAGGATCTGGATTTCGATCACGGCACGATCATCGTGCGGGAGGGCAAGGGCTCCAAGGATCGGGCCTTGATGTTACCCGAGAGCTTGGCACCCAGCCTGCGCGAGCAGCTGTCGCGTGCACGGGCATGGTGGCTGAAGGACCAGGCCGAGGGCCGCAGCGGCGTTGCGCTTCCCGACGCCCTTGAGCGGAAGTATCCGCGCGCCGGGCATTCCTGGCCGTGGTTCTGGGTTTTTGCGCAGCACACGCATTCGACCGATCCACGGAGCGGTGTCGTGCGTCGCCATCACATGTATGACCAGACCTTTCAGCGCGCCTTCAAACGTGCCGTAGAAGGCACTGTTGCAAAGTTAGCGATGAGGCAGCCTTTTGTCTTATTCAAAGGCCTTACATTTCAAAAACTCTGCTTACCAGGCGCATTTCGCCCAGGGGATCACCATAATAAAATGCTGAGGCCTGGCCTTTGCGTAGTGCACGCATCACCTCAATACCTTTGATGGTGGCGTAAGCCGTCTTCATGGATTTAAATCCCAGCGTGGCGCCGATTATCCGTTTCAGTTTGCCATGATCGCATTCAATCACGTTGTTCCGGTACTTAATCTGTCGGTGTTCAACGTCAGACGGGCACCGGCCTTCGCGTTTGAGCAGAGCAAGCGCGCGACCATAGGCGGGCGCTTTATCCGTGTTGATGAATCGCGGGATCTGCCACTTCTTCACGTTGTTGAGGATTTTACCCAGAAACCGGTATGCAGCTTTGCTGTTACGACGGGAGGAGAGATAAAAATCGACAGTGCGGCCCCGGCTGTCGACGGCCCGGTACAGATACGCCCAGCGGCCATTGACCTTCACGTAGGTTTCATCCATGTGCCACGGGCAAAGATCGGAAGGGTTACGCCAGTACCAGCGCAGCCGTTTTTCCATTTCAGGCGCATAACGCTGAACCCAGCGGTAAATCGTGGAGTGATCGACATTCACTCCGCGTTCAGCCAGCATCTCCTGCAGCTCACGGTAACTGATGCCGTATTTGCAGTACCAGCGTACGGCCCACAGAATGATGTCACGCTGAAAATGCCGGCCTTTGAATGGGTTCATGTGCAGCTCCATCAGCAAAAGGGGATGATAAGTTTATCACCACCGACTATTTGCAACAGTGCCCCGTAGAACAAGCAGGCATCACGAAGCCCGCCACACCGCACACCCTCCGCCACTCGTTCGCGACGGCCTTGCTCCGCAGCGGTTACGACATTCGAACCGTGCAGGATCTGCTCGGCCATTCCGACGTCTCTACGACGATGATTTACACGCATGTGCTGAAAGTTGGCGGTGCCGGAGTGCGCTCACCGCTTGATGCGCTGCCGCCCCTCACTAGTGAGAGGTAGGGCAGCGCAAGTCAATCCTGGCGGATTCACTACCCCTGCGCGAAGGCCATCGGTGCCGCATCGAACGGCCGGTTGCGGAAAGTCCTCCCTGCGTCCGCTGATGGCCGGCAGCAGCCCGTCGTTGCCTGATGGATCCAACCCCTCCGCTGCTATAGTGCAGTCGGCTTCTGACGTTCAGTGCAGCCGTCTTCTGAAAACGACAAACGATGTCAGAATAGAGTTAAATTTCCTATTGATTGACATATTCCGTCAAAGGTAATAGATTTCATCCTGACACTTTTGCCTTTGGAGGCATCTTGCAAGGTCAACGCATCGGCTATGTCCGCGTCAGCAGCTTCGACCAGAACCCGGAACGGCAATTGGAGGGTGTTCAGGTGGCGCGGGTGTTCACCGACAAGGCTTCTGGCAAGGACACCCAGCGTCCCGAGCTGGAAAGGCTGCTGGCCTTCGTCCGCGAGGGCGACACCGTGGTGGTGCATAGCATGGACAGGCTGGCACGCAACCTTGATGACCTGCGCCGCATCGTCCAAGGGCTGACACAACGGGGCGTGCGCATGGAGTTCGTCAAAGAAGGGCTGAAGTTCACCGGCGAGGACTCACCGATGGCCAATCTGATGCTGTCGGTCATGGGAGCCTTCGCTGAGTTCGAGCGCGCCCTGATCCGCGAACGTCAGCGCGAGGGAATCGTGCTGGCCAAGCAGCGCGGTGCCTACCGGGGACGAAAGAAATCGCTGAACAGCGAACAAATTGCCGAGTTGAAACGGCGAGTTGCGGCAGGCGACCAAAAAACCTTGGTGGCCCGTGACTTCGGCATCAGCCGCGAAACCTTGTACCAGTACCTGCGGGAAGACTGACCATGCCACGCCGCTCAATCCTGTCCGCCACCGAGCGCGAAAGCCTGCTGGCACTGCCAGATGCCAAAGACGAACTGATACGGCACTACACGTTCAACGAAACCGACCTGTCGGTGATCCGTCAGCGTCGCGGCGCCGCGAATCGATTGGGCTTCGCTGTGCAGCTTTGCTACTTGCGATTCCCTGGCACCTTTTTGGGCGTCGATGAGCCTCCGTTTCCGCCCCTGTTGCGCATGGTGGCCGCGCAACTCAAGATGCCAGTGGAAAGTTGGAGCGAGTACGGCCAGCGCGAACAGACACGGCGGGAGCACTTGGTCGAGCTGCAAACGGTTTTTGGGTTCAAGCCCTTCACCATGAGCCACTATCGGCAAGCCGTGCATACATTGACCGAGCTGGCCTTGCAGACCGACAAAGGCATCGTGCTGGCGAGCGCACTTGTCGAGAATCTGCGGCGGCAGAGCATTATCCTGCCCGCCATGAATGCCATCGAGCGCGCAAGCGCCGAGGCCATCACCCGTGCCAACCGACGCATTTACGCGGCGCTGACCGATTCTTTGTTATCACCCCACCGTCAGCGCCTGGACGAACTTCTCAAGCGCAAGGACGGCAGTAAAGTGACGTGGCTGGCATGGCTGCGCCAGTCGCCTGCCAAACCGAACTCTCGCCACATGCTCGAACATATTGAGCGCCTGAAATCCTGGCAAGCACTTGATCTGCCCGCAGGCATCGAGCGGCAGGTTCACCAGAACCGCCTGCTCAAAATCGCTCGTGAAGGTGGCCAGATGACGCCTGCTGATCTGGCAAAGTTCGAGGTGCAACGACGCTATGCCACGCTGGTAGCGCTGGCCATCGAAGGCATGGCCACCGTCACCGATGAAATCATCGACCTTCACGATCGCATCATCGGCAAGCTGTTCAACGCGGCCAAGAACAAGCATCAGCAGCAGTTCCAGGCTTCCGGCAAGGCGATCAACGACAAGGTGCGGATGTATGGGCGCATCGGTCAAGCGTTGATTGAGGCCAAGCAAAGCGGCAGCGATCCGTTCGCCGCCATCGAGGCCGTTATGCCCTGGGACACCTTCGCCGCCAGCGTCACCGAAGCGCAAACATTGGCGCGGCCTGCCGACTTTGATTTCCTGCACCACATCGGTGAAAGCTATGCCACGCTACGCCGCTACGCGCCGCAGTTCCTGGGCGTGCTCAAATTGCGGGCTGCGCCCGCCGCCAAGGGTGTGCTCGATGCCATCGACATGCTGCGCGGCATGAACAGCGACAGCGCGCGCAAGGTGCCCGCCGATGCGCCAACCGCATTCATCAAGCCGCGCTGCATTTGCTGGGATTTCGCTTCGCGCCGCGTATCCGTGACTTGGGCGAAACCAAGCTATTCATCCCCAAGGGCGATGCCGCCTATGACGCGCTCAAGCCGATGATTAGCAGCGACAGGCTGAACATCAAGCAAATACGCGCCCATTGGGATGAAATTCTGCGGCTGGCCACCTCCATCAAGCAAGGCACGGTAACGGCTTCGCTGATGCTGCGCAAACTCGGCAGCTACCCGCGCCAGAACGGCTTGGCCGTGGCGTTGCGCGAGCTGGGGCGCATCGAGCGCACGCTGTTCATTTTGGATTGGCTGCAAAGCGTGGAGCTGCGCCGCCGCGTCCATGCGGGGCTGAATAAGGGCGAGGCGCGCAACGCGCTGGCCAGGGCGGTCTTCTTCTACCGATTGGGTGAAATCCGCGACCGCAGTTTTGAGCAGCAGCGCTACCGGGCCAGCGGCCTCAATCTGGTGACGGCGGCCATCGTGTTGTGGAACACGGTATATCTGGAGCGTGCCACCAGTGCTTTGCGTGGCAACGGCACGGCGCTGGACGACACATTGTTGCAATATCTGTCGCCGCTGGGGTGGGAGCACATCAACCTGACCGGCGATTACCTATGGCGCAGCAGCGCCAAGGTCGGTGCGGGGAAGTTTAGGCCATTGCGACCGCTGCCACCGGCTTAGCGTGCTTTATTTTCCGTTTTCTGAGACGACCCCTGGTGGAGTAGGAAAGAAGTTTTGTCCTTGTTTGTAGTAACCACACTCGGAGAAAAACATGCCGAGAACGTCAATACCAGGATAGTTTCTCATGGCCGCACTCAAGATATGCGATAATTCGATAGCCGTAGGTTCCAGTTCTTTTGGCATTTTTGATGATGGAGGGTACAGCCCGGTCTGCTGATATGCCCAGTGGTCGATAAATGTATAAACAAACTCGGCAACACCCATACGATATCTAGCCGCCTCTATTACCTGAGCTGCCTTGCGGATTTCACTATGCACTTGCGACATTCATTCTCCCCTCTGTTTAACCTAACTCACAGCATCATAATGTAATCCTATAAACATCGCAAATTAGACCATCATGCAACATAGGATACAGCTCCAATCCCCTCCACCACCGAGAAAACTGAAAGTACACCTCCCCCCTAACCACCTTGCTAGACCTCTCTTTTTTTCTCTCTTTTTCTCTATTTATCTCTCTCTTTCTAAATTCGGGGGCGAGCCCCGGCTCAACAAAGCCGAAGGAGGAGCGTTAGCGACGACCGAGGCTTATACCCCACTTTGCATGATGGTCTAAAAGCGGCTAAAATGTAATCAATGATCCGTCAGAACAACGCAAGAAATAAATGATGAGCCAGATAAAAACGCTCTTTGATGACGTGACACTTAATCTGTCTCGTCTGAACAAACTACTAACGAGCACTATGCCAAGCATGGCGATAGTGAGCCGGATACCTCCAGTACATAAAGGCAATGAGCATGAGGTAATAAAACTCATCATGCCCGAGCACCATTCCGGCATGGCCGCTATGAAGCTGGCGGGTGAAGGCTACGTGGATCTGCACATCAAACACCCCTACTCACAGAAATCTGCCAGACGTTATGTTGGCGTGATCCACCTGCTGCCCTCTAATCCCAACAGCGCTGAGATTGTTCAGTTGGTACATAGCATCAACCAAAGCAAGGCCGACATCGAGGAGTTGGTGATCACTGAAAACGAAACCCGGCAAGCACGGTTCAAGGCAATCCATGACAACTGCCCCGGCGTCATGACAAAACATCTCTACAGACAAATCCACTGCCTAGTCGATGCGGACGTCAAATCAGTGAAGTTCAGTTGGCAGAGAAAAGATGCTTTGCACCAACCGGACAAAGCAGTACTAATAAGCCAAATGATCAAAGAACTGGAGCGAGCCAACCCTGAGAACGAGTTGCCCCTGACCCAGCTCATCAAGAAAGTCGCCAGCGCCCCTGATATGACACTGAGAATTCGTCGGGATGTTAAAGTACAGCCAGCGGCCAATGTGGTAAAACTCTCTGGGCAGAAAACCATGACTGCTCCGTTGCCGATCATCGTGGTACAAGATGAACCCTTCAAGGCTGGACAGATCGCTTCGTTTGTGGCCGCAGTGGAGAGAAAGCAACGCTCGGACAAACAAAGCTCAACTATCCTAGGCACGTTCGCTGGCCGACAAATAGAGCAGATAGCTCCCAAAAAGTTAAATAAAGAAGATTCAACGTAAAACGAAGACAGAAGAAATTGATATCAGTTGTTCGGTTAAACCGAACAACTGATGCTTTTAAGGATTGTTAGATGTTGTCGTCAATAGCCCAATACGATGAGCCGCTTGGCATTGCTGGAGATTGTTCAAGATGCTCAATTCCCATATCTTTAGCAACATACTGAGCTACATCATGAGACACGTGACCATCATCCAAGTCCGAAGCTATCATTGCTTGTGAGTAAACAAAAAAGGGAGGATGTTCCTTAAAATCACGTTGCCTCATCCAGGCTTGCACTGAGCGAGAAAAATATCCCCACAATTTGTTTTTATATAAAGCAGCTTGGTCAGCGATAGTTGGATTAGGATCGTTCAATTGAACGGATTTGGCCTTTTCAAACATTTCATAAGTAAACAAAGGTCTCCCGAAATACTCACTAGCAGAAGACAATAGAGTACAGAACTGATGATGTAGAACTCTATCCTCAGCCAAGTTTGGCACGTAATTCAAACCACACTTGTCGCAAATAACAGCATGACCTAAACCATCGTATTCAGGCGGCATCATTTCGACAACTGTATTGGACTGAACGCTCCTCAATTCATTCAAATATTTTTCAGTGACAAAAGTACCTGAATCAGAATCCTTTGGAAGGTGAAAATACTTAACCTCAGGGTCATAGTACCAATAACCTCCGCGTCCATTAGTGTAGCGTTTGCCTGTTATAACCACTGTGTACACAGTCATTGAACCTGCTGTGATGCTGGGGTTTTCCGAGTATGCTTTTCTTCTCCTCTCACAAAGCTCGGCGGATAATTCGTTTGACATAACTCGTACTGAGTCAAAAAGATTAATATCCAATATTTCAACTATATAGGATGTTGCCGCGTCAGGATTCGCATCAACCGGAGCTCGTTTTAAAAAAGGCACAGGAAGATCTAAGTCATAAGCGATAGGTGGTCGCTCAGTTAAAGCTTGATCTGTATTTTCAGAAAGCCCAGCCCCAGCCCAGTGGTTCCAATTTTTATAACCCTGAGCCTTAGCTAGTGCATGAAGGAGTTTGATTGGTTTCAGCGAAACATTAAAATCATCTTTCAATGTTGATGACAGTTTTCTTGCGAGATATTCAGCGTTTGATTTCGAGCCAAACGATATCGTGGTAGTTTTCATATTAAAGCAACTCCAAATTAACGGGGTATCTATGAAAGGTTGCCCTGATTACCTGCCAAGCCCTGATGAATCCCCTAATGATTTTGGTAAAAATCATTAAGTTAAGGTGGATACACATCTTGTCATATGATCAAATGGTTTCGCCAAAAATCAATAATCAGACAACAAAATGTGCGAACTCGATAT
>NZ_JAWOQN010001098.1:0-526 GCF_033337395.1 Vibrio sp. YT-19(2023)
CGATTGCAGCGTCGTTACTCTTCTCTGCCATCTTCACTTAGATAGCTGGAATTACATCGACATTTCTATCATTAAAAGACATAACATACTGTTATAGGCGACCCTAGATCTCATTTTGTAAAATAAACTCACCCTTCGTTACATATTTTGCTGATTCGCATCGCATATTTTGTTTCGATATACCCATAGATTTGTTCAATATCTTTTATCTCTAATGGAGTAATCAATGAGAGAAGTTGAGTTTAGAACGATAGACCGACTATTTATTAAGATGTCTATCAACGACAAAATGTGGGTTATTTTCCTCCTATTTCTGGTGGCACTCACTTCGGTAGCAGGAAGCCGATACCTAAATGATTTGCATCAGTTCGAGCAACAATCTATCGCCAACGTGCAAGCAAAACTAGATGGCATCATCGAAGCTAATCCCACAGATATCTATCAAATTACTGGTATCTCCAAAGCCAACCCTCAACAAAAAAGCTTGTTTGCAGATGGTGTTACCACGGTTTATGGCACAACCTCT
>NZ_JAWOQN010001099.1:0-526 GCF_033337395.1 Vibrio sp. YT-19(2023)
AACAGATGAACTTGTCAATAAAGAGTCTCCATTTTATTTAGAAGATTTTGCTAAGCACTACGAATTAGCGCTCAAGAATAAAGGTTAAGGTGGGATTGTGAAACAAATTTATAAATCATTTTTGTTATTTATATTATTAGTATTAATGGGATGCTCCGCCGCTAATTTAGTGGTCGACCCATATGCGGATTTAGAAATAACGGCAAATCATAATATCAACCCTGACTCGAATGGAAGACCATCACCAGTTGTTGTATATGTATTTGAACTTACATCAAATACACTGTTTGAGAGCCAAGATTTTTTCTCTATTTATGAGGAGCATGAAAAAGTACTCGGTCCAGACTTGGTGAATAAATATGAAATATCTTTGACACCAGGCCAAAAAGAAATCTACCAAGCTAGTATGTCTCCTAAAACAGAATATTTGGGTATCGTAGCCGCGTTTCGCGATATTGAGAATTCAAATTGGCGACAAGTCATTAAAGTAGATAAGACGGGTTACAACACTTATCAAATCTCGTTA
>NZ_JAWOQN010001100.1:0-526 GCF_033337395.1 Vibrio sp. YT-19(2023)
GGTTTACCACGGTAACCAAGTGGCAGTAACTTACGATATTCCAATGGCAGAAGTAGTACTCGATTTCTTCGACCGTCTGAAGTCAACTTCTCGTGGTTACGCGTCTCTGGATTACAACTTCCAACGCTTTGAAGCGTCAAACATGGTACGCGTAGACGTACTATTGAACGGCGACAAAGTGGATGCTCTAGCGCTTATCACGCACAAAGATCAGTCTCAGACTCGTGGTCGTCAGCTGGTTGAGAAGATGAAAGAATTTATCCCTCGTCAGATGTTCGATATCGCGATTCAAGCGGCTATTGGTAACCACATCATTGCGCGTTCTACCGTTAAGCAGCTACGTAAAAACGTAATCGCAAAATGTTACGGTGGTGACGTGAGTCGTAAGAAGAAACTTCTGAAGAAACAGAAAGAAGGTAAGAAACGTATGAAGCAGATCGGTAACGTTGAGCTGCCTCAAGAAGCGTTCCTAGCAATTCTTCACGTCGGCAAAGATTAGAGTTGAACTTTGTCCCACTGTTGTTGG
>NZ_JAWOQN010001101.1:0-526 GCF_033337395.1 Vibrio sp. YT-19(2023)
CTGATCAGCCAACTGACGAAAAATCGGTTGGCGATCATGCCAATGCGTCATGATAAACATCCTATGGCTGAATCGGTGTTATATATATGTATAACACTGAGTTTGAGAAATAGAAAGAATTAATCTTTTTGCCATCACACAACAACGTGTTTATGGCGTCCGTTTTCGACACGTTGCACCGAATATTTGCACGCAATCGGATGCGTTTTTTCTATTTTAAATTGATATAAAAACAACCACTTCTCATAAGTTGAGAATCCGCAATTAGAGGTACTTCAGAGAGTGAGAAACTTACGACAAAACTTGTGTTTATCATTGGGTGAGAATTTATTGAATATTAAAATTAAAACATTCTTATCTAGTGAGAATTGGAGTGGAATTCACCCTAGAAAAATAAGGACTCAATAGGCAACCTGATTGGATTCGTTACCTATCTCTCGTTGAAGCATTACTCAGCGGATGAGAAAAAGGAAAAAAGAGGTTTTATGAATCATGTTATTTCAATCGGCCCACAGGAGTCGTTTCT
>NZ_JAWOQN010001102.1:0-526 GCF_033337395.1 Vibrio sp. YT-19(2023)
AAAAGCGTTTATCATACCTTGTGTTCAGAGAAAGGATTGCAGTTTAAGGTGACGTCGTTAGTCCCAGTTGGGCGCTGGTATGACAACGACAAAGCGCGCCTTCGTCAAGTGTTGTTTAATTTACTCAATAACGCCGTTAAGTTTACTGATAGAGGCATTGTTGAAGTGACGCTGAGTGAGCAAACTCACTATGACAAAACTGTGTTGGTTATCGCGATAAAAGACACGGGAATAGGGATATCTAAAGAGGCGCAAAAACGTATATTTCGCCCATTTGAGCAAGCAGAATCATCAACCACAAGGCGCTTCGGCGGGACTGGCCTTGGCCTTGCAATTGTTAAAGAGATCGCCGAGCACATGGGCGGTCATGTGACTGTGCAAAGCCAAGAAAATATCGGCACCACATTCACGGTTGAAGTTGAGATCTCTCCTTGCGAACCGGGGAAAGTGGAATCAGGACATAGGCACAAGCTCAATTGCAATGGTTTGAAGGCCTTGATAGTAGAGGACAATCGAACCAACGCCA
>NZ_JAWOQN010001103.1:0-526 GCF_033337395.1 Vibrio sp. YT-19(2023)
CAGCGGTCACGGTGTAACGTGTACTCACCTAGCAGGTAAGTTGCTGGCTGAAACCTTGACTGGACACGCAGAACGTTTTGACGCGTTTGCGGCTCTGAAACATTACTCCTTCCCAGGTGGCCGCCACTTCCAAATTCCGTTTACGGCAATGGGCGCGGCTTACTACAACCTACGTGACAAACTGGCGATTTAAGAGATAAGGAATATCCAATGAGCAAAGTAGTGAAATTTGCAGCCCTTCAACTGACGAAAAGCTGGGATCTGGAAGATAACCTAGCCAAAGCAAAAAAGGCGATTCGTGAAGCAGCACAAAACGGTGCGAACGTGATTCTTCCTCAAGAGCTGTTCGCCGCGCCTTACTTCTGCAAAAAACAAGAAGCGAAGTATTTCGAGCTTGCAGAAGAAACGGAGAATTGTCGTCTTATTAAAGAGATGAGTGCGTTGGCTAAAGAGCTCGGCGTGGTGATTCCTGTCAGCTACTTTGAAAAAGCGGGCAATACGTTTTTTAACTCGCTAGTAATGATAG
>NZ_JAWOQN010001104.1:0-525 GCF_033337395.1 Vibrio sp. YT-19(2023)
ACCCAACCTTTTCTGTCTCTTACTGGTGAGGTTCTAAGCGGTGCCAACGCTCCAGTTTTTAGTCATGTCGAGATCAGTGCTGTCGCTTCTTCTGGGAGTAATACGGGAACATTTTCGAAAGCAGATGATTTGTCGGTAGAGAATGCGGAGCTATCCGTGGGTGGTTACATCACTTACACCATCAAAGCGACCGTTGCGAATGATCTGGTTTCTGACATTACAACTAAGGCGTCGGCGTTAACGCGCGATGGCCCTGTAGAAAGCAATGTTCTTGTCACGCCTCCAGCGACGCCGAACGTTACGCTTACCCATACACTTTTGTCTTCGACACCTTATTTAATCAACGGTAAGCTTAATTTCGAAATCAAAGTCAGTAACAACGGTGGTGCGATTGCACATGGTTACCACGTTACCCAGAACATCAACACGTTACTTACCAACAATGGCTTGGCGAACGATCTCTCGTCTGCTTTTAACAACACCGATGTGACCGGAAATCCATTCTCAACGTGGACTGTAACGGTC
>NZ_JAWOQN010001105.1:0-525 GCF_033337395.1 Vibrio sp. YT-19(2023)
TGATCTTTAATGGCGTTTCTAACGTTTGCTGGCGTGGAGTCTCGGCTCACACCGGCTTGAACCGTGATAGTTTTCACGCGGTCTCGTCGCCAAATCATGCTCTCTTCGGTGACCAGTTCGAATCCATCCACCACTTGACCAAGCGGAACGCTGTTAAAGCCAAGTAGAGAGCGCACAGGTAGCGTTTCTAGTGACGCCATGTTTTGCGATGTGCCACGTAACTGAATTGGAATCAACTCATCATTCAGGTTCATTTGTCCGAGCGGCATGCCGTCTGATGCACGTTTTAGCGCGAAAGCGACATCGGCGCGGTTAATGCCTGCTTGACGCATTTTGTCTTGGTTTAGAATCGGCTTGAGCACTTTGCTTTCTTGGCGCCAATCATCGCGAATGTATTTTGCATCAGGGTTTGAAGCAAAAATCGTTTTCGCTTCCGCCGCTAGTTGATGTAATACGGTTTCATCCGGACCAGAAAAACGCACTTCAACCGCGAACTTATCTTTGGTTGCCAGCTTCAGCGCTCGA
>NZ_JAWOQN010001106.1:0-525 GCF_033337395.1 Vibrio sp. YT-19(2023)
CAAACGTGTACCCACGCATCGACAATGCCGTTAATAAGCTGACGTTCAGGCAGCGTTTTCATTACATCTGGATCTAAGACTGCAAATTTAGGCTGTACAGCAGGAGACATGAACGGCAGTTTGTCTTGAGTTTCTGCTTTTGTAATCACAGCACCCATGTTGGATTCTGAACCAGTTGCAGGTAGCGTTAGGATAGCCGCAAGCGGTGTTGCTTCTGTAACTTGATGCTTACCGATCATAATGTCCCAGCCGTCACCATCGTACTTTGATGCTGCCGCAACGTATTTAGAACCGTCGATAACCGAACCACCACCAACAGCAAGAATAAAGTCGATGTTTTGATCTTTTACGATAGCGACCGCTTTATCCAATGTTTCTTTTGTTGGGTTTGGTTCTACACCAGAAAACTCAGACCATTCGTGGCCAGTGAGCGCTTCTGCTACTTGGTCGTATACGCCGTTCTTTTTGATTGAGCCGCCACCGTAAATCACCAAGACCTTTTGAGCAGCTGGGATCGCGTCTTTG
>NZ_JAWOQN010001107.1:0-525 GCF_033337395.1 Vibrio sp. YT-19(2023)
CATGGTTGCGGCAGACGCAATCAACCAAATGAAACTGCTTCGCATCGACGAAGAAACCACAGCGAACATCGGCATGGTCAACGGTGGTCAGGCAACCAACATTCTGATGCCAGAGCTTAAAATCGTTGCTGAAGCTCGCTCTCTAAATGGAGAGAAGCTAGAAGCCCAAGTCAACCACATGATTTCAACATTTGAGTCGGTATGTGAAAAACATGGCGCAGAAGTCGAAATCGAATCTAGCCGCGCGTACGACGCCTTTGTTATCGAAGAAGACAACACGCACGTAACCGCAATCAAAGCGGCGTTTGCAGATATGGGTATCGAAGCGTTCACGAAAGGCACTGGCGGCGGCAGCGATGCGAACAACTTCAACAAGAAAGGTCTGACAACCGTGAATCTATCTACGGGTATGGCTAAAGTGCACACCACGGAAGAGTTCATCGCCGTTGACGATATGGTAAAAATATCTGAGTTCGTTAAGCATTTTTTGGTGAAGTAGTCTCACTCAAATATTTAGATTAACTT
>NZ_JAWOQN010000109.1:0-1311 GCF_033337395.1 Vibrio sp. YT-19(2023)
CTTGCTGATCCTCTTCTTCCGCCGTTGGTTTATTCACCAGTGCATTGATGTGGTTGATGATCTGATTGATACGCAGGTCGCCACTGCCTACACCGACGTAGAGTTCATCCGGCGTATTGACGTTGAAGCGTTTTAGGGCGTAATGCTCTGCATCTTTTAACGTCGCACCAATCTTCACCAACTCGTGTTCGAGGATTTCACGTCCCGCTTCGAGGTTTTTCTCACGACTCTGTTTACGGAACCAAGCGTTGATCTTCGCACGAGCACGACCTGAGTGAACAAAGCCTAGTGATGGGTTTAACCAGTCTCGCGATGGGTTTGGCTCTTTTGCTGTGATGATTTCGACCTGATCGCCCATGTGGAGTTTGTGGGTGAACGGCACGATTCGGCCACCAACTTTGGCGCCAATACAACGGTGCCCGACTTCTGAGTGAATGTGGTAGGCAAAGTCTAGTGGAGTTGCCCCCATTGGTAAGTCGACAACATCGCCGCGTGGTGTAAATGCGTAGACGCGGTCATCGAAGACTTGGCTTCGGAGTTCATCCAACATTTCACCAGAATCGGACATTTCTTCTTGCCAATCCAACAGTTTACGCAGCCAGGTAATTTTCTCATCGTAACCACTGCGGCTGCTCGCACCTTCTTTGTATTTCCAGTGTGCGGCAACGCCCAGCTCAGATTCTTCGTGCATTTGCTTGGTACGAATTTGAATCTCGATGGTTTTGCCTTCAGGGCCAAGAATAACGGTGTGAATCGATTGGTAACCGTTTGGTTTTGGGTTTGCAACGTAGTCGTCGAACTCACTCGGTAAGTGCTTGTATTTGGTATGAACCACACCTAGCGCAGCGTAACAATCTTGCAGTTTGTCGGCGATGATACGTACTGCACGCACGTCAAACAATTCATCAAACGCCAGACTTTTCTTCTGCATTTTTCGCCAAATGCTGTAGATGTGTTTAGGACGACCACTTACTTCGGCATTAATGCCACAAGCTTTCATCTCTTGAGATAAGTCTTCGACAAAATCTTTGATGTATTGCTCACGGACAATACGACGCTCAGCAAGCTGCTTTGCAATTTGCTTGTAAGTGTCCGGTTGTTGATAACGGAAAGCGTAGTCTTCGATTTCCCACTTAAGCTGACCGATACCTAGACGGTTAGCCAGTGGAGCATAAATGTTGGCACACTCTTTTGCCGCAGCACGTCGAACTTCGTCCGGTGCTTTTTTGACTTCAATAAGGTTGCAAATTCGTTCAGCTAGCTTGATGACAACGCAACGAAAATCATCCACCATGGCAAGCAGCATGCGAC
>NZ_JAWOQN010001108.1:0-525 GCF_033337395.1 Vibrio sp. YT-19(2023)
AACATTATGAGACTGAACCTACAGACAGTGTGGAGCCTTATCTATTCGGAGAGCAACCAAACATTGAGGTTCGTTTAATAGCCGGGGCGTTTAAGTATGAAGAGACGAACTCGTTTTACGTAAAAGCCAAAGACAGTGCTTACCCTCAAGCAGAGTCGACAAGCGAATTTGTTTTTCAAGTAGACAACAAAGGCCCGGTAATTGAGCTGGCTGAACCTTGGATCGTAGACAAAAACTCTGCTGGTAACTACGTCCTGGGACCTGATTTTCAAGTGAAGCTGACTTCAGTCATTGATGATTCTAAAGTGAGTAACGTCGAGCTGTGGCAACAATCTGGTGACGCAGCAATACGATCAATTGTGCCTAGAGATCCAACACAACCATTTGAAATGGAAATTGGTCGTATACAAAGTGACAGTATCACCATTGATGCAAATAAGAGGGCGAACCTGTTCATTAAGGCGATAGATGAGTATGGATTCGAATCTCAGACAGAGCCACGAACGATAATTATTGACCGAGATG
>NZ_JAWOQN010001109.1:0-525 GCF_033337395.1 Vibrio sp. YT-19(2023)
ATAAGCACGGAATTCACCAATAATTGGATGACCACATATGTAAAGGTCGCCAATTGCATCTAACACCTTGTGAGTAACAAACTCATTCTCAAAGCGCAGACCTTCTTCGTTCAGAATTCGGTAATCGTCCAATACAATAGCATTGTCGAAACTACCACCCAAAACTAGGTTTTGAGATTGTAGGTACTCGATATCACGCATAAAGCCAAACGTACGTGCACGAGAAATTTCGCGAACGAAACCTTGAGATGAGAAATCAAACAGCAGGCGCTGCTCGTCTGATTCAATCGCAGGGTGGTTAAAGTCAATTTCGAAGTCCATACGAAAGCCGTTAAATGGGACAAATTCTGCCCACTTATCGCCATCTTCAAAACGAACTGGCTTTTTAATGCGGATAAAACGCTTAGGAACGTTTTGCATTTCGATACCAGCTTGCTGAAGCAGGTAAACGAACGGGCTTGCGCTACCATCCATAATTGGGATTTCAGGTGCGTCAACTTCAACAATAATGTTGTCGATGCCCAT
>NZ_JAWOQN010001110.1:0-525 GCF_033337395.1 Vibrio sp. YT-19(2023)
AAATGATAAAAAACCGCTTCAACTTTACCTACCTCGAACACGTCTTTGGATGAGAGCTGCCTTTTTCCTTTTTATTTCGAACTTTTTGGGCTTGTTACTTCTAGAGATGAATCAATCACCAATGGTGGCTTTCAGCGCAGCAGCGTTACTTTCGGCATTATCCATTTACATGTTGACCAGACCAATTGAGAAGCTGGCTAAACAAGCAAGGCAGGATTTCAATAACCCGTTGATGGAGTACATATACTGCGGGAAAGTGAATGATCTTGCAGAAATCGAACTGGCTATGAAAATGAGGAAGCAGTTCGCGAACGCCTTATTAGGTAGAGTAGGAGTTTCGGTAAAAGATTCCTGTGAAGAGACGAAAACGAATGCCGATAGCGCGGCGGATAACAGTGAGCGTGTTACTGAAAACCTAAGCGCGCAAAAAATCGAAATTGATTCTGTTGCAACCGCAGTGAATGAGATGCAAGCCTCGTCTTCCGAGATATCTCATAATGCTCAAGCAACCGCAGATGCAACGCT
>NZ_JAWOQN010001111.1:0-525 GCF_033337395.1 Vibrio sp. YT-19(2023)
GACGCATCCGCATGGTGGTAAACGCATGTACTTGGATGACATTTCAGAGTACGCGTACGCGGTTCACATCATCCAACATTGGAATGAAAAAGAAGATCACATCTCGCGCTTATTACAGCCTTTTTCAGTTGTCCCAAGAATTCAACTGCGTACCACGCACATCAACACCATTTTGAATTTGGTTGCGGATAGCGATGTGCTGTTTCCTTGTTCGCGTCACTTGATCAATCAGTTAGATAAGCGTTTTTCTTTTATCGAATTTGATGACGCGCTGCCGAAATTAGAGGGTAACTTCGGTTACGTTTACAGCGTAAAGCGCCGCAATGATCCGTTGATATTGTGGGTTAACAATACCGTTGAATCGTTGATGAAGTCGTTAGGCATTGAGTCGTAACAATGGTTGGTGAAACGGTTTGAACAACCGGGTTCAATAACGCACTGATCCCGGTTGTGTTGCATGATGTAATTACTCGTATTCAGAAGCGTAAGTTTCTTCATAAGTGTGCGAGTAAAGCTCGAACAGGT
>NZ_JAWOQN010001112.1:0-525 GCF_033337395.1 Vibrio sp. YT-19(2023)
TGTGAAGTCTACCAAGGCGGTGAAGTGACGATCGCTGTGGGGGATAGCTTTCCTGAAGGCACCAAGTTACGCGATGCTTATTCAGGTCAAATGGTTGAAGTGAAAGAGCAGAAAGTATCACTGACGCCAAGTAAAGACTCAGGCGGCCTAGTGCTGCTAGAGCCTGTGCAGAAAACCAAAGAAGCGGTGCCATTTGATTACCGAAACGCGAACATTTACTTCGTGATGGTTGACCGTTTCAACAACGCAGACGCAAGTAACGACAACAGTTATGGTCGTAAAAAAGACGGCAAAGATGAAGTTGGCACGTTCCACGGCGGTGACCTTAAAGGTGTAATTGAGAAACTGGATTACATCAAGAGCCTAGGTACAGACGCGATTTGGTTGTCGCCAATCGTTGAACAAGTGCACGGCTTTGTCGGTGGTGGCGATAGTGGCTCATTCCCGTTTTATGCTTACCATGGCTACTGGACGCGCGATTTCACCAAGATTGATGAGAACTTCGGTAACGAAGAAGATTTAAAA
>NZ_JAWOQN010001113.1:0-524 GCF_033337395.1 Vibrio sp. YT-19(2023)
GAATGATGAAATACGGTTATCTACGCCCATGCGGTGTTTTGCTGTTTCCATTGTCACTGGAATGGTCGCGTTTGATGATGCCGTTGAGAAGGCAAACATGATTGCGTCTTCCATCTTACGTAGGAACGTAATTGGGCTAAGGCCAGTAAAGCCTTTTAGCATTAGACTGTAAGTCACTAGGCCGTGAAGCAATAGTGTGCCCGCTAACACAACAAAGTACTCGGCTAGGTTGACGATGGCACTTAAGCCAAGACCAGTAAACAACTTCGCCATCAAGAAGAACACGCCATATGGAGCTAGGTTCATCAAAATTGCTACAAGCTTCATGATCACTTCGTTTAGATCAGAGAAGAATGCTGCAATTCGTTCACCAGGCTTACCTGCTGCGCTGATCGCGACACCAAACAGAACCGCAAACACGATCACTTGCAGGGTTTTACCTTCTGCCATCGCGCTGATTGGGTTGGTCGGGAACATATCGATGATCACTTGACCCAAAGAAGGCGCCTCTGCCGACTTAAATG
>NZ_JAWOQN010001114.1:0-524 GCF_033337395.1 Vibrio sp. YT-19(2023)
CTTTGAGGCGTGGGCAAGGATTCACCAAATATACGTAATCTGCGTATTCGCACAAAGGTAAATCATTGATGGAGTCGGTGTAAAAATGGACTTCAGAATAAGATTCTGGCTGAGCATCTAACCATGCTTTCAAGCGTATAACTTTGCCTTCTCGATAACTCGGAACGCCTGCAATTTCAGCGCTGTAGCTGCCGTGCTTCTCAACCAAATCAATTCCTAATGCGACGGGAATTCCTAATCGACGGCCGACCGCTTCGACTAAGAATGTCACGCTCGCAGAGATGATAACCATATCGATGTCATCGCGATCCAACTGTGCTATCAACGTTTTGGATTGCTCAAACTGCTTAGGCAGGATGTGGTGCTCTACACACTCTTCCACCAACGTATGGACGGGTGCAACGGGCATGTCAGCCAGTGGTGCCATACAGAATTCTAAGTAGTCCTCCATGTCCATTTTGCCTTCTGCGTACAAGGCCATTAAGCGCTGATCTTCCTCGATGAAGTTTGGTTGCGTTGCTATG
>NZ_JAWOQN010001115.1:0-524 GCF_033337395.1 Vibrio sp. YT-19(2023)
CTACGTGCTGAATACCAACGCTACCAAGACATGTCTGACGACATCATTGATGACATGGATTCTGACTTCTTCGGTATCGGCTTCAACTACAAGTTTGGTTCTGAGCCAGTAGTTCAAGAAGAAGCAGTTGAAGAAGTGGTAGAAACACGTCCATCTACTCGTATCGTTGAGCACGTGTAACCAGCTCAAACAGCAACAGTACAATTCGGCCTAGAAAGCGCAGAAGTGAAAGATGCATCAGCACTCGCTGGTACAGTTGATCTAATGAACACTTACCCACAAGCTAAAGTTGAGATCACTGGTTACAGTGACACAACTGGTTCTGCTCAGTACAACCAACAGCTAACTGAAAAGCGTGCTAAAGCGGTTGCTAATGAATTCGAAGCGAAAGGTATCGCTGCTGACCGTATGACAGTTAAAGGCATGGGTGAAGCAAACCCAGTTGCTAGCAACGAAACTCGTCAAGGTCGCGAAGCGAACCGTCGTGTGGAAGTAGTTGTTCCTGCGTTTGAATACCAAACGCA
>NZ_JAWOQN010001116.1:0-524 GCF_033337395.1 Vibrio sp. YT-19(2023)
ACTCTTTCTCACTGGCGCAGGAAATGCCCATGTCTAAGTCAAAACATCAAGTTCCTAATCATCTATTGAAGCCTTTGCTATTACGCAGCCGTGAAAGCATGGTCGACAATGGTTTGGTGTATGACCCCATTGCGGCGAAAGCATGTCTAAGCTGCAAGATGGCACCTGATTGTTTAAGTGGTGATGTCGCGCAAAAGCAGCTGCTACACGTGACGTTGACTCAACTGTGCGACCAACAGGTAACGCAGTTTTTGCAGCAAAATCCGGACGCTTGGATCATCAATGTTGGAGCTGGACTCGATACCCGTTTTTACCGTTTGGATAACGGCCGCTGTCACTGGATTGAATTGGATGTTACGGAGAATCTAGTTTGGCGTCAGCGTCTATTCCATAAAAACGAACGCTACGAACATCGCAGTGGGAGTGTGGAAGATATGTCGTGGCTCGAATCTCTGACCATTCCAGATAAATCACCCGTATTGATTCTGTGCGAAATGGCATTGTTGGATTGCTCTGAGCGACAT
>NZ_JAWOQN010001117.1:0-524 GCF_033337395.1 Vibrio sp. YT-19(2023)
CATGTCGCGTATGGACAATGCTGCAAGCGCGGTGGATAACCTCGCTTCGCAAGTGAATGATGCACAGCACCAGACGCAGAATTTGGTGGCTTCAAGCACGGCTATTCAGGGTATTCTGAGTGAGATTGGTGGCATTGCCGATCAAACCAACGTGTTGGCTCTAAACGCTGCGACTGAAGCTGCGCGTGCTGGTGAAGCGGGTCGTGGTTTTGCTGTGGTAGCCGATGAAGTCCGCAACCTTGCAACGCGCACACAAGGCTCGACAGCAGAAATTCGTGCAATGTTGGCTCGTTTGGAGCAAGAAACGCAATCAATCGTCGTGTTGATGGAGCAAAGCCAGAAACAAGCGGTGGATACCAAAGAAGAAACACAAGCAGCGCAGTTGGCGTTGGCCGAAATCAACCAAGCTATTGAAGTAATTAATGATATGAATAATCAGATCGCTTCAGCGGCAGAAGAGCAAAGTTCGGTGTCGGAAGAGATCAACCGTAAGGTGGTTGTGATTAATGATACGGCGATGGAAG
>NZ_JAWOQN010000110.1:0-1307 GCF_033337395.1 Vibrio sp. YT-19(2023)
TTTCGGCGCTCATGGCGGAACAAAAAGGACTGCGTTTCGACTTAGAACGTTTGAGTGACTTACCAAAAGCGATCGAGGTGGATGCGACCCGTTTACGCCAGGTGATTTGGAACCTAGTGAGCAACGCGATGAAGTTCACCAAAGAAGGTGGCGTTGTGATGACAGTCAGCGCTGATGTCGAAGAAGACTTCGCGACTATCATTATGGAAGTCGAAGACACCGGCATCGGTATTCCTGAAGCTGAACTGGATAAGATTTTTGCTATGTATTATCAAGTTAAGTCGGGTAAAGACAACTTGCATGCAGTAGGTACAGGTATTGGGTTAGCGGTTTCGAAACAGCTGATCAATATGATGGATGGGGACATTACGGTCACAAGTGAAGAAGGCTTTGGTAGTACTTTTACTGTGTCGATTCACGTTCCTATTGTTGAACTCGAAGAGCCGGTAATCGATGCGAAGCGCGACAATGTGCATCTCAACATCTTTATGGTTGAAGACATTGAACTTAACGTGACGGTGGCTAAGTCGCTGCTAGAAAGTTTGGGGCATTCCGTGACGGTCGCGATGACTGGGGAAGAGGCGTTAGTCAACTTTGTGCCGGATCAATACGACCTTGTGCTGTTGGACATTCAACTGCCAGACATGACAGGGTTTGATGTGGCGAAGTACTACCGTGAGCATTATGACCACTTACCTCCGTTGGTGGCGTTAACGGCGAACGTGATGAAAGATCGTCGAGAGTACTTAGAAAATGGAATGGATGACGCAATCAGTAAACCATTAGCTGTGCATGCTATTCAGTCAGTGATAGATAAGTTCTTTGTTGATCGAGTCGATAAACCCGCGGTGATTGTTAAGCCTGAAGTCAAGGAAGAAGCAGCGCCTTCTCCTGTGATTGAGACACATCTACTGGATCTGGATATGCTAGAGTCTTATGTGGATATTGTCGGCGTTAAACCCGTGTACGACAGCATCAAGATGTTTGAAGACATGATGCCAGATTACATTGAGGTATTAGACTCAAACATGACCGCAAAAGATCAGGATGGCATTGTTTCTGAAGCGCATAAAATCAAAGGTGCGGCAGGATCTATTGGTCTTAAACGTATCCAAAGCGTTGCTCAAAAAGCGCAATCCCCGGATATGCCGGCATGGTGGGAAAATATTTCTGACTGGGTCGAAGAGATAAAGAATGAATACCAAAACGATATTCAGGTACTCAAAAGTTGGTTAGATCAAAGGAAATAACATGAAGAAACTTGCACCCGTAGCCTTACTTATTGCATCGCTCGTAGGTTGTAGTTC
>NZ_JAWOQN010001118.1:0-523 GCF_033337395.1 Vibrio sp. YT-19(2023)
CTCAAATAGATGCTTTTGCTTTGTGAAGCTTTGACCCGTTTGTATTCGCTGGAGGTGTATTGATACTGCTTGCCGATGTAGTGAGCGAAAGCAAGCCGCTTGAGCAAACTGGGCGTTACTTTACCGCTTTCCCACTGGCTTAGTGTGGGTTGATTTAAGCTTTCAAAAGCGCTGTAACTTCGGGCTAGCTCATCCGCTAATTGGCCTTGAGTTAACCCCCTTTCCTTTCGAATAGCAGCCACTGCATGCGAAAATTCTAACTTACTAACCATATATCTACGTCCTGAAATTATTATATTTTTGAGTGCTTCTCAGCGGCTCGGACCGAGCCAAAACTTTATGTTCTTGATCTTTTAGTGAGGTACATCATTTGGTCAGCATGTTGAATTAAGGAATCGCTACAGCTTCCTTCATGAGGAAAGCGAGCCATACCAACACTTAAACAGATGTGAACGTTTTGAAAATCGATAAAAGTCGGTGCACTGCATGCGTGATGCAGCACAGACTGAAACTGGTCTAACTC
>NZ_JAWOQN010001119.1:0-523 GCF_033337395.1 Vibrio sp. YT-19(2023)
AGCAAAAAGGCGACTTGTCCTCTCACTAGTGAATCAAAACTCATCTCTTCTTTTGCATGGACGCTTAAGTGAGCATTGTTCCCCAACTGTTGAGAAATGCGCGTTAACACGGGAGCAAACAGCTCAAAAGAACTGCCTCTCATCGACAAAGAAAACGTACCTTGATAATAAGCTGGGTTGAATGAACCTTGGTGCAATAGGCCGTTCATACTAGACAGAATACCGTGAATGGACGGGCCAATATTCAACGCAAATGGTGTGGGCACCAAACGCGTACCATCACGATAGAAAAGATCATCTTTGAGCGTTTCACGTAACTGGCTTAGCGTTTTACTGACACTAGAAGGCGTCACACAAAGTCGCTCGGCCGCCTGAGTGACACTGTGAGTTGTCAGCAACATGTGAAGGACGGCGAGGTGTTTTACGATAATGCGCGATAGACCGATATAATCCTTGAGAGCGATGATTTCTTGAGATTTCTGCCAGTATATCAGCATGAAACAAATTTTTACTATTGATCACT
>NZ_JAWOQN010001120.1:0-522 GCF_033337395.1 Vibrio sp. YT-19(2023)
GCATCCGTATCCTGGCAATATGCTTGATAAAGCCCAAACATTGCCTGATCATGCCGATATTTGGTGGATGAGCCAGTTCTTAGATTGTTTCTCTCCAATTGAAATTTTAAATATTTTGAAGAAAGTAAAGGCGCAGTTGAGCGCGGGCGATACCGTTTACGTTCTCGAACTGTTTTGGGATGCGCAGAAATACGCGGGCGCGTCATACAGCTTAAATGCTACCTCGCTTTACTTTACCTGCCTAGCCAATGGTAATAGCCGTTTCTACCGTAGTGATGATTTCCTAGAAATTGTTGAAGCAGCAGGTCTCTCTGTTGTGGAAAGAACGGACAACATTGGCCTCGGACATACCTTATTAAAACTCCAAGCAAGCTAGTATAAAGAATGAAAACAGAGCACAAGCAAGTTGTCGTCGTTGGCGCAGGTCCTTCGGGTTCCACCGTTTCTGCGTTGCTAAAATCTCGTGGTATTGATGTTGTCGTGATCGAAAAAGCGACGTTCCCTCGTTTCTCAATTGGCGAA
>NZ_JAWOQN010001121.1:0-522 GCF_033337395.1 Vibrio sp. YT-19(2023)
CACAAAGCTTTAGCTCTGGTGCGCCGATCATGGGCGTTCCGGGTTCTGGCACGCTGGGTAACTTGACTCCAGGTGCATTAGAGGGCTCAAACGTCGACCTAACCAGTGAGCTTGTGGCACTGATGACAGCACAACGTAACTACCAAGCGAACGCAAAAACGATTTCGACTAGCGACAAGCTCACTCAAGCCTTGTTCAACGCGGTGTAATAGGAGCTCTGCATGGATAGCTTGTTATTTACAGCAACCTCCGGTGCAAGCCGAGTTCTTAAAGCGCAACACGTTCGTTCGAATAACTTGTCGAACGCGGATACCGCAGGTTTCCGTGCGGATATGGAACGTGTTCGTAGCGTGGAGTTACAAGGCCCGGGCTTTGATGGCCGAACCATGGTGGTCACAAACTCTGCATCAACGCGTTTTGATTCTGGCGACGTTTTGAAAACAGGTCGTGCGCTCGACGTTGCCGTTATGGGTGAAGGTTACCTTGCGGTAGAAACGCCAGCGGGCAACGAGGCTTACACGC
>NZ_JAWOQN010001122.1:0-522 GCF_033337395.1 Vibrio sp. YT-19(2023)
TAACGCTTGCAAACTCGATATTTAAGGGTTGGATGGTGGCTGTAACTCCTTAGGCTACGGGGGTCTAAACTAGTTTGTGTTCAATAAATAAACATGTTTTTTTGCGGTTGTAAGCCGTAAAAAATGTAGTACAAAATTACACGTAAATACGACAAAAAGTGGTTACGTTTATGAGGCGGGGTTATCTAGTTGGGTGTAAAAGTGGCGGACAAAAAAAGGCGCGAAAATCGCGCCTAGGAATAGAGTGAGAAAAAGAACTTAGCGTTTGTTACGTAAGTAACGTTTACGACGTTCTTCCTTACGTTTCGCTTTCTCTTCTTCTTTGCGAGCCGTTTCTATTTCGACTTCGATCAGTTCTTGAGTAATCATCTCAGGAAGCTCAAGAGTGATTTGTCCTAGTGTACCTTGTCGAAGCTCGTGAAGTAGAATCTCAGATACTTTATGAAGATCTACTCGGCCACCTGCTCGTAGTGCGCCGCGACGACGGCCAATTTCTTCCATGATCTCAATGTCAGACTCTGG
>NZ_JAWOQN010001123.1:0-522 GCF_033337395.1 Vibrio sp. YT-19(2023)
ACAAAGCGTGCGTGAAATACCGGGCTTTTTAGCCTTTACCGCCGTGTTTGTGTTGTTGTTTATCCGCGAACAACGATTCATGCTGGTGTCTTTCGCGATACTAACGCTTGGTACAGCATTAACAGGTTACTTTCCCACTTTGTACGGTTTACTTTTTACGACCTTGTTGATGTCCACTGGTTTTCACTACTTTGAAACATTGAAGCAGTCCCTGTCTTTGCAATGGCTATCGAAAGAAGAAGCGCCAGAAATGCTAGGCAAGTTTATCTCGGTCGGCGCGCTGGCTTCGCTATTTACCTACGGCGCGATTTGGATTTTGCTAGAGCAGCTTAAATTTGATTTCAAAACCGTGTATTTGCTGGCGGGTGGCGTTGGCTTTGTGTTGATCATCGTGATGGCACTGGCGTTTCCTCAGTTCAAAACAGCTGTGCCACACAATAAGAAACTCGTACTGCGTAAACGCTACTGGTTGTATTACGCGCTCACTTTTATGAGTGGTGCGCGTCGACAGATTTTCACTGT
>NZ_JAWOQN010001124.1:0-521 GCF_033337395.1 Vibrio sp. YT-19(2023)
TTTCAACCGCACTTGGCTCAAGGTTAATTTCTATAGTATGAGCGCCATGCATTTTAGCATCATGCACAAAGCCAGCGGCCGGATAGACGACGCCCGAAGTACCGATAGAGACAAACAAATCAGCTTCTTCCAGTGCTGCGTATATCTCTCCCATTCTCAGTGGCATTTCGCCAAACCACACAATGTGTGGGCGCATTTGTGATGGGATCTGACAACAATGGCAAAGCTCACCAGTTTTTATATCTTCGGTATGTTCAATAACTTGGTTAGATTCACTACATCGCGCCTTAAGTAACTCACCGTGCATGTGAATCACATTTTGGCTGCCACCTCTTTCATGCAGGTTGTCAATATTCTGCGTAATGACCGTCACCTTTCCCTCTAATTCCGCTTCAAGACGGCCAAGAGCAAGATGCGCAGCATTCGGTTTGATCGCTTCATCCTGAAGCTTTTGACGGCGTTGATTATAAAAACTCTGAACAAGGTCTGGATCTCGAGCAAAACCTTCAGGTGTTGCTACA
>NZ_JAWOQN010001125.1:0-521 GCF_033337395.1 Vibrio sp. YT-19(2023)
TCTGTTAACGCAATCATCGCTTTGATGCCTTCCATGTGGTTCGCTGAGTACATGGTTGCCATTGCAATGGTCTCTTCTGCTGTTTCAAAGGTGCGGTCGAGACGGTAGGTCGATAGACTTGCTTCAGACATCTTTTCTGCGCCAATACAGACATCCGCCATTGATTTCACGGTCTCTACCGGATATTGACCGGCAGCGGTCTCTCCAGACAGCATCACGGCATCGGTGCCATCCAAAACGGCGTTTGCTACGTCCATGACTTCTGCACGCGTTGGCATTGGGCTATTGATCATCGATTCCATCATTTGAGTTGCAGTAATGACGACGCGGTTCAAACTGCGAGCTCGACGAATGAGTTTTTTCTGAACACCGATCAGCTCAGGATCGCCAATCTCAACGCCTAAATCGCCGCGAGCGACCATCACGACGTCAGAAGCTAGGATGATATCGTCAATCGACTCGCTCGTGGCGACGGTTTCTGCACGTTCTACTTTTGCGACGAGTTTTGCTTCTAAGCCGGC
>NZ_JAWOQN010001126.1:0-521 GCF_033337395.1 Vibrio sp. YT-19(2023)
GTTTCTGAAACCGTCAAACTGACGACAACTGAAACACCAGATATTTTCTCGCTCGTGGTAAACATTGTACCAAGCAATCCAGTACAAGCTTTTGCTAACGGCGACATGCTACAAATTATCTTTATGGCTATTTTGACAGGTCTAGCCATTCAAGCTCTGGATTCTCGTGGTGGCCCTGCTATCCGCACGTTTAAGATGGCCAATGAGATCATGATGAAGCTGGTTGGTTTGGTCATGAGTCTAGCACCTTACGGTGTGTTTGCTCTGATGATTCAACTAGGTGCAACCTTAAATGCGAATACACTGATGTCTGTTGCAGGTTACGTTGCGCTTGTCGTGGCTATGCTTGTGTTCTGGATTTTCATCTTCTATCCAATGGCTGTTGGCATTACGACTGGAACTTCTCCAAAGGCGTTTCTCCGCGCAACTCGTGAACAAATCCTATTCTCCTTATCTACTGCAAGTTCAAATGCAACCATCCCTGTAACCATGCGTACTCTGACAGAGAAACTACAAGTTTC
>NZ_JAWOQN010001127.1:0-521 GCF_033337395.1 Vibrio sp. YT-19(2023)
GTTTTTAAGTGCTTTTGCGTGACTTTCCAAAAGCCAGAAAAACTCAGCATTTGCAGTGTATCTTGCAGGTTAAAGTTCACTTTTCCATACCCTTCTCGCTTCCAACCCTGAACGGCATTTGGACCAACCGTCACAGAACCATCAATCATACGAGTCAAATGCACCCCCAAAAATGGCAAATCTGGATCTGGAATTGGGTAGATTAAGTGATTCACCACTTGGTTATGCTTACTGTCTAATCGGTAGTATTCACCGCGATAAGGCACGATTTGAAAATCGGTCGGAATGCCCATCATTTTTGTCATCCGATCGGCCATCAATCCACTGCAAGTGACTAGAAACTTGCAGTTCAACTGCATAGATTGTCCATCGGAAACGCAAGTCAGTTGTACTTCTTCATCTTTCTCATCGGCGGCAACCACCTTGGTTCTCAAGCTAATATGACCACCTAAACTTTGGAACTCCTGTGCCATATGCTCTGTTACCAAGCGGTAATCAACAATACTGGTGGTTTTCACGTA
>NZ_JAWOQN010000111.1:0-1303 GCF_033337395.1 Vibrio sp. YT-19(2023)
AGGAGTATCGAACAGGGATAAAAATTCCAAACAAAGACATGAGGTCACAAATGGAAACACGCTTTAATCGCCTATTTGCCGCAATGTTGGCTGTGGGCCTTGCACCTGCCGTCTCGGCGTTTGATCCGCTCTATTCAGAACAATGGCATCTCGACAACACTGGCCAAACTGCATTCGCAGCAAACCCTGCTGTTGCGGGTAATGACTTAAACACCAAACTTACGCAAGCCATGGGCATTGCCGGTATTGGCGTTAAAGTTGCGGTCATTGATTCTGGTGTGCAGATCGATCACCCAGACCTTGCAGGTAACGTAGTCACAGGTAGCAGAAACTTCGTTGAAGACTCTTTATTCCCATCCAGTTATCCCGTAGACACCAACGGCCACGGTACTGCCGTTGCTGGTTTGATTAGTGCGGTAGGTAACAATGGTGAAGGTGGACGCGGCGTTGCTTCTCGCTCTTCGCTTGTTGGTTTTAACTGGCTTGCAAACCAAACATTAGAAGGTTGGTTAATTTCTCACGGTATGGACCCAGCGACGCGAGATGTACGCGTATTTAACCAAAGCTATGGCTTTAGTCCGATCAACCCAATCGCGTTTGATGAGAATGACCCACAGTTCAAGCTTGAAATGGATGTCATGCAGAACGTCAGCGAAACGAACGCTTGGGGCCGCGGTGCACTGTTTGTCAAGTCTGCGGGTAATGGTTACCGCTATTTCAACACTGGACGATTCTTCGTTCTTCCTAGCGATTTCTTCGCGGGAGGCGGAAACCAAGGTTTACCGATGCACAACTCGGCGCAATCTTACGACAACTCTAGCTACTTCAACCTTGTCACCAGCGCGCTACGCGCAGATGGCACCCGAGCAAGTTACTCTTCTGTTGGCGCTAACGTGTGGGTTGCCGCGCCAGCAGGGGAATACGGGCAAGACTTCCCTGCGATGGTCACAACTGACCTGATGGGATGTGAAGAAGGACAAAACACCAGTGACGGCCTTGGTATTAATGGTCTACACGGTGGTACAGAGCTTGACCCGAACTGTAATTATACCAGCACCATGAACGGCACATCATCGGCTGCGCCGAACACTTCTGGTGCAATCGCCGCTATCATGTCAACCAACCACGCTTTATCTGCCCGTGATATTCGTGCGTTGCTGGCAGAAACCGCACGCGTTACCGATGCCGAGCATCCGGGTGTTCAACTTGAATTTACCAATAATAAAGGTGAGTTGGTGAGCTACGAAGCGATCTCACCTTGGCAGAAAAACGCGGCTGGCGTGAACTTCCATACCTTCTATGG
>NZ_JAWOQN010001128.1:0-521 GCF_033337395.1 Vibrio sp. YT-19(2023)
CCCACAAGCCATATATCTACACGACACGCCGAGTAAAAACTTGTTCCAACAAGATAGAAGGGCCTTTAGCTCGGGTTGTGTTCGAGTAGAAAACGCCGATCAACTTGCAGAGCTTCTGTTCAAAACTCAAGGTTTGGAAGAGCGTTTAGAGAAAAAGCGGGAAAGCGCTCGTTCATCAACGACTTCGGTGCCACTAGGGGAACGTATTCCGGTACACATCATCTACCAAACAGCTTGGTTGGAAGAAGGTACGCTGTATTACCGAGATGACATCTACAAATACGACCATCAAGGCTAAGCCTGCATGGCTCGTAAATTTAAGAAAATTTACAATTCTAAAAAATCGTTTTCTGTTCAATAAGTAAACAAAAAATTCAGCGCGACTTCGATATTCCGGACCAATTTATGCATTTGACGAGATAAATTGGTTTCGGTATCGTCCGCTTTCTTTGTTTAGTAATTGAGCAGTGTTTTTGTTTATGGTAAGTCGTAATTTTTCTCGCCGTGATTTCCTTAAAATG
>NZ_JAWOQN010001129.1:0-521 GCF_033337395.1 Vibrio sp. YT-19(2023)
AGGTAAAGACGGTTTAACGGTCCTCAACGACAGACCGATGAATGCAGAAACCCCACCCCATCTGTTGAATGACGACGTAACTCCAACTCGACGCCATTTCATTCGCAACAACGGTATTCCACCAGCAGACGTAAACCCTGAAACTTGGACGTTGACCATTGATGGATTGGTCGACAAACCAATGTCGCTGTCGATTGCCGATCTCAAAAAGAACTTCGATGTCGTAGAGCAACAACTGGTCGTTGAATGTGGCGGTAACGGCCGTGCTTTCTTTGATCCCAAAGCATCCGGAAATCAATGGACTTACGGCGCTGTGGCTTGCTCCAGTTGGACAGGCGTTCGCTTGGCCGACGTGCTCAAAGCCGCAGGCGTAAAAGACGGAGCCATTTACACCGCGCACTATGGTGCCGACAAGCATCTTTCAGGCACAGAAGGCAAGTTGCCCCATTCTCGTGGCGTCCCCATTGCTAAAGCCATGGGCAGTGAAAATCTCATCGCCTTTACCCAAAACGGCGAAGCAC
>NZ_JAWOQN010001130.1:0-521 GCF_033337395.1 Vibrio sp. YT-19(2023)
AGCAATGCGTGAAATCTTATTGCAATGGTAATGACATCAACAGTTTGAGCCTTGCACAATGCAAGTCAATTGCCCTAACGATGTTCTGTGACTCCGGTCTGTTATGGCAATTATCGCAACGTGGCTGATCGCTTACGCAAAGCCATTTTGTTGTAAGAAGTCCATGGTGATGCGAGATTCAGGCTGCTCTTCTTGCTGACCTTGCAGCAAGCGTTCCATATAACGCGCCAACACATCCACTTCTAAATTCACTTTGCGGCCCACTTGGAACTGGTCGATGGTGGTTTCTTCACTGGTGTGAGGCACAATCGTCAGTTTGAATGCGTTTTTACGTAAATCATTCACCGTTAAGCTGATGCCATCAACGGTGATAGAGCCTTTTTCTGCCACGTACTTGCTGATCTCAGCAGGCATCGCGACCCAAAACTCTATCGCACGACCAACTTGATTGCGCTCCACAATTTCACCCACGCCGTCCACGTGTCCAGATACAATGTGTCCGCCAAAACGTGTCGTCGGCA
>NZ_JAWOQN010001131.1:0-521 GCF_033337395.1 Vibrio sp. YT-19(2023)
ACCAAATAAAGGTATGAAATTTTTCGGCATTCCCACCCAAACGAGCCGTGTCCTCTGGACTATCCTGGTATGAATGCACCCTAAGAGTCATGTTAATTGTAAGTGCTATATCACTGGCAACTGGACTTGCTTGCGTTTCTTTCTTTTTTTTTAAAATATTTTTTGGGCCATTATGCCTTTAATGAACAGGATAGGTACGTGTGAGGGGGGAGAGAGAGAGGGGGGATGACATGCAGCAAAGAGCTGGATTCGAACCCGGGCCGCTGCGGCAACAGCCTTGTACATGGGGCGCCTGCTCTACCACTAAGCCACTGACGCCCCGCAGTTATTTATTCCTAAAGTGATTATTAGATTTTCCAATTGTATAAATGTGTAGACTATATACCAAAAAAAAAAAAAAATGTTATTAATTTAAGAAGAAATCAATATGTCAACAAGTCTAAATATCGCAAATATGAATTTTTCATAACATTAACAATTATGCCGGTATTATCGTGAACGATATGATATGGCACACCCCT
>NZ_JAWOQN010001132.1:0-520 GCF_033337395.1 Vibrio sp. YT-19(2023)
TTTCCATGTTCAGTCGTCTGGTCGCAACGAAGTAACGGGTGCTAATGTATTGGTCGCAATTTTTAGCGAACAAGAGTCGCACGCCGCTTATTTATTGAAGAAAAACGACATTTCTCGCTTAGATATTGTCAACTTTATCTCCCACGGTATTACGAAAGCTTCTGGCGCCGGAGAAGATCCATCTTCTTCAGATTCGTTTAGCTCGGATAGTGTCGAAGAGACAGGTTCCGATGAGCGTTTAGAAAGCTTTGCAACAAACCTCAACCAAGTGGCGAAGGCCGGTAATATTGATCCATTAATTGGCCGTGACAAAGAGCTAGAACGTACGATCCAAGTTCTATGTCGTCGTCGTAAGAACAATCCATTGCTCGTTGGTGAAGCTGGTGTGGGTAAAACGGCAATTGCAGAAGGCCTAGCTTGGAGAATTGTTGAAGGCCAAGTGCCTGAGGTGATTCAAAATAGCGTTATCTACTCACTTGATATCGGTTCGCTGCTAGCAGGCACTAAGTATCGTGGTGAT
>NZ_JAWOQN010001133.1:0-520 GCF_033337395.1 Vibrio sp. YT-19(2023)
CACCGCGTCAGACGCCCGTAGCAGCCCGCTACGGGCTTTTTCATGCCCTGCCCTAGCGTCCAAGCCTCACGGCCGCGCTCGGCCTCTCTGGCGAGGCGGATGTGACGCGGGTGCGCTTCGTGAAATCAGCCCAGCGGCTCGGATTCAGCCTCGACGAGATCGCAGAGCTGCTGAGGCTGGATGACGGCACCCACTGCGAGGAAGCCAGCAGCCTGGCCGAGCACAAGCTTCAGGACGTGCGCGAAAAAATGACCGACCTGGCGCGCATGGAAACCGTGCTATCCGAACTTGTGTTCGCCTGCCATGCGCGGCAAGGGAACGTTTCTTGCCCGCTGATTGCTTCGCTGCAAGGGGAGAAAGAGCCGCGTGGTGCCGACGCGGTGTAGCCGAGGGTAGTTACGCCTTAGCGTGCTTTATTTTCCGTTTTCTGAGACGACCCCTTCATGCCGCCTGTTTTTCCTGCTCATTGGCACGTTTCGCAACCTGTTCTCATTGCGGACACCTTTTCCAGCCTCGTTTG
>NZ_JAWOQN010001134.1:0-520 GCF_033337395.1 Vibrio sp. YT-19(2023)
TCTGCCGTGTTTGGTTCTGGCGTTAGCACCTACGACTCAAGTTGTTGGTTTGATGCGTGCATCTGTTGCAGAAGTTATGAGCCAAAACTACATTCGCGCTGCCCGAAGCAAAGGCTTATCGAATCGTGAGATAGTCACTCAGGACGTAATGCGTAACGCCATTCCGCCCATCATTCCAAAAGTTGGGGTTCAGCTATCTAGCATGATCACTTTAGCGATCATCACCGAGTCGATTTTTAACTGGCCGGGCATTGGTCGCTGGTTGCTGGATGCACTTGCCAATCAAGATTACGCCTCAATCCAAGCAGGAGTAATGGTGCTTGCGACACTCGTATTAACTGCCAATATCCTTTCGGACTTGATTGGCGCCATGATCAACCCTCTGGTGAGAAAGGAATGGTATGCTAACAAATAACGTTTATCAGGAAGAACGCATTCCAACTCAGTTTGAGCGATTTTGGCGTAGTTACCGCGCTAACGGGTTAGCGATGTTTGGCTTGTGGTGTTTAGGCTTGATCGT
>NZ_JAWOQN010001135.1:0-520 GCF_033337395.1 Vibrio sp. YT-19(2023)
ACAAATTAAAACGCTCTGCAGACAAATCTGTGGCAAGTTCATTAAGTTTGGATTCGCAATTGAGCTCGGACATACAGGTGTGCCAAAACGTCTCGATTTCTGCTTTCAATGCTCGACCTTTAGAGCGGTTTAGTCGCTCTGCAAGATCTTGAATCTCTGTGGGCATGTTGTCTGATTTTGACTTGGACTTTTGAGTACTGCTTTGGCGCTGGGGTGGCCTCGAATCACTATCAACCAATGCGATTGATTTATCCTGCAACTCCGAAGAAAGCTGCGTTAAGTGATCGCGCTCGTCGACATTGACTGAAAACCAAACTATGCCCGCCAAAACGGCGGACACAGTGATTAGTAAGCTGAGCTTCATGGCTTGATCACGGCGCTGACAGGGAAGTGATCCGACAGGTTGTAATGTTTCCACAACCCCTCTGCCGTTGAACGTGGAACATCAACGCGGTTGTCGTTAAACGATTTCACGCCATATTCGTTGCTCACCATGACGTAATCGAGGTATTCCACATTT
>NZ_JAWOQN010001136.1:0-519 GCF_033337395.1 Vibrio sp. YT-19(2023)
AAGTTAATTTATGCCAACACGGATACGCCTTACACCACCAGAACGTAATCGAATGAAAAATAAAGATAAAAACAAAAAGCCGTTACATAATTTAGATTTGAATCTGCTAAAGATTTTTAGAGTAGTATCGGAAGAGAAGAAAACAGTCGCGGCAGCCAAGAGGCTCAACATCACTCAACCTGCTGTCAGCCGGGCGATGGCACGTCTACGTGAGCATTTTAACGACCCACTATTTGTGCGAACGAGGTATGGATTAAAGCCTACGGACAAAGGACAACTTTTATCCGATAGCTTACCTAAAATAATGGATGATTTATCGAATCTCATTTTAGAGCTTGATGAATTTTCGCCAGAAAGCAGTTCCGCGAATATAAAAATCGCAATTAATGGATTTTTTGGTGTCTCTTTCCCTGCTAAATTGCATTTAAAGTTATTAGATATTGCCCCTAATATCACAATAGAAACAGAAAGTTGGAGCTCAAATACCATTAGTAAACTGATTAATGGTGAGTTAGATTT
>NZ_JAWOQN010001137.1:0-519 GCF_033337395.1 Vibrio sp. YT-19(2023)
AATACCCAATGACTTTGTTTATCTTTGAGGCTAACTTCGCGTGCAATGTGCGTCGCAAGTAGCAGTAAATCGAGCAGTTCTTCATCATTGATAGCGGTGTAAGCACGAGGCAAGAATGGGTAGTCGCTGATGCCCATACGAATGATGCGATTGACGTTATGCTGAGTCGCAAATTCGTCTACCCACGCTTGGAATTTTTCAAACATGACTTCGGCAGAGGCGTCGCGGTCTGCGTTAGGTTCGATGTAGAGTAAGTTTGCATCCGAGAAGTGGTACAAACGTGCCGGTTTTTCGATGCGCTCTGCTAGGTATTCACCGAATGCGCGTTCTAATTCTAAGCCCGCTTTGTAACCATTTTGAACGTACATGCTGCGTAAGAACGGTAGGTCGATCATCACAAAACGTAGTCGGTCGTTGAGCGGTTCATGGATAAGTTCACCCATTTGCCACTGTTCAAAAGTGTCACGCGATTTTTTCAGTGAGCGAGACAACTTCACGTTCAGCATGCGCAGATTACGT
>NZ_JAWOQN010000112.1:0-1295 GCF_033337395.1 Vibrio sp. YT-19(2023)
TTGGCTCAATTTGCGTACGGCACGCTATCAGACCGCTTAGGTCGTAAACCGATCATCATCGTCGGTCTACTTATCTACATCCTAGGTACTTTGGTGGCGCTATTTGCACACCAATTTGAGTGGTTCTTGGCTGGTAGCTTCATTCAAGGTTTGGGGATCGGTTGTGGCGGCGCGATGTCACGAACTCTAACTCGCGACTGCTTTGAAGGTGCTGAGCTGCATCGTGCAAACAGCTTGATCAGCATGTGCGTGATTTTCTCACCACTAATGGCACCAGTACTTGGCGGCTACCTAACAGAAGCATTTGGTTGGCGCTCTAGCTACCTATTTCTAGCCCTGTTCGGCATCGCGGTGCTGATTACCATGATGACCAGCATGATGGAGACTCTGCCAAAAGAGAAACGCAAGTTCGAACCAGTGGCAAAAAGCTACAAGCACGTTTTGTCTGACCGCCGCTTCCAAGGCTTTTTAATCTGCCTAGTTGCGACGTTTGCTGGCGTAGGTGTGTTCGAAGCAGCGGCTGGGGTATTACTAGGTGGTGTATTGGCATTACCAGCCACTACCGTAAGTTTGCTGTTTATCTTGCCGATCCCGGGCTACTTAGTGGGAGCAGGTTTGTCTAGCTATATCGCGCAGCGTCGCTCTGAGCGTCGTGCGTTAAATGTTGGCTTGGTGTCGATCTTTATCGGTTCAGCCGTCGTATTAATCCCAGGCTTGTTTGGCGTAACAACTGCACTGACGTTAATTGGTGGCGCAACTATTTATTTCCTAGGTGCGGGCATTCTGTTCCCTGCGGCAACAACAGGCGCAATTGCTCCGTTCCCTTACCACGCAGGGACAGCTGGTGCGACTCTGGGTGGCATGCAGAACTTGGGCGCAGGTATTGCAACCTTGCTTGCATCGCTATTCCCAGCGCATAACCAAATGCCGCTTGGTGTTTTGATGTTGGCAATGTCAATTGTCGCGATGCTTGGCCTATTGTGGGTACACAGAGCGCACGATCACTCAAACGAAATGCCACAAGTCATTTAACCGCCATTTCAATCTGACCAAAACATTGAAAAGGGACACACGAAATAGTGTGTCCCTTTTTTCATATCACACTCCCTCTATTTATTGATGAGAATGATTTAACTTTAGAAGTGATATTTGTTAAAAATAACAGTTGCTTACACAATGCGTTTTCAAGCCAACAGGTCACAACAATGAGCCGTTCACCAATGGGGAGAGTATTCACTTCTCGAACCACATTTCTGCTCTCTAAAACAAAAGCGTGACCAGCCTGAAATCTCTCA
>NZ_JAWOQN010001138.1:0-519 GCF_033337395.1 Vibrio sp. YT-19(2023)
ACCTCCACGGTAACTCGAATTTCGGACAACGAAGTAGAGTTATCCCACACTATTTTTTATGCTGAATCCGGCGGACAAGAGAGCGATGCAGGTACGATCGACGGGATTCCTGTCGTCGGTGCAATTAAGTCTGGCTCACGCATTGTTTACACTCTAGAACGTCAACCCACGTTTAGAGTTGGCGACCAAGTGATCACTCAAATTGACTGGCAAAGGCGTTATGCGTTGATGAAGCTCCACTTTGCGGCGGAAGTCATACTTGAACTGTTCACGCAAAAATTTGCAAACATTCAGAAGGTTGGCGCACATATCTCCGCAGATAAAAGCCGAATTGATTTTGAATGGCCTGAAAGCATCACGCCACTGCTGGTGGAGTTTCAACAACAAGCTCAGGCAGTCATTGATTCGGACGCTGAGATTGAGAGCGCATTCTCTGACGAAAGCCAAGAAAGGCGCTATTGGAAAGTGGAAGGCTTCGCTCAAGTGCCTTGCGGTGGTACACATCTTAAACGCACCTCT
>NZ_JAWOQN010001139.1:0-519 GCF_033337395.1 Vibrio sp. YT-19(2023)
TGCGGCGCTTATCAGCGGTCGTAAAGGCATTGTAGACGCGTACAAAACAGGTCGCGGTAAGATCTACATGCGTTCAAAAGCGGAAATCGAAACAGAGAAAAACGGTAAAGAAACCATCATCGTTACCGAAATTCCTTACCAAGTGAACAAAGCTCGTCTGATCGAGAAGATTGCTGAACTTGTTAAAGATAAGAAAGTTGAAGGCATCAGTGCGCTACGTGACGAATCTGACAAAGATGGTATGCGTATCGTTATTGAATGTAAGCGTGATGCAGTAGGCGAAGTGGTTCTTAACAACCTTTACGCTCAAACTCAGCTACAAACGACTTTCGGTATCAACATGGTTGCGTTGAACAATGGTCAGCCACAGCTATTCAACCTGAAAGATATGTTGAAGTGCTTTGTGGATCACCGTCGTGAAGTCGTGACTCGCCGTACTATCTTCGAATTGCGTAAAGCTCGTGAGCGTGCGCACATTCTTGAAGGTCTTGCACTTGCTCTAGCGAACATCGATGAAAT
>NZ_JAWOQN010001140.1:0-519 GCF_033337395.1 Vibrio sp. YT-19(2023)
TAAAAAACAACGTGATCGCATTGTGCTTCGATTGCTGTCGCTGTGTGAGATTACAATAAACCGCCCAAATCACCGCGCCAGTGAACGCCATGAAGTACACCAGCGGATTGCTGCTTACGTTCGAGATGATTTGCGTCGGGGATAAACCGTTATCGCCGCTCACTGTCCAAGCCACACCAATAAACGCGAGGGTTACTGCTGGATACAACAGCCAATTTGGCTTTTTGTTGCTACCCAACACGGCAAACAACACCGTCAGTGCGGGCCATAAATAGTTGACGATAGATACCTCAATCGCCTGAGCTCGCGAATTCGAATACCCAAGAGCAAGCGCAAGAAAGATCTCATAGCAAACAAACATTGCGCCGCCAACTATCAGATACTTCGGAGAAAAGTAAGATAACTTTGGGATGCCCACCACAATCAATAAAAAGATTGAACTTAGCGAATACAACATCGCCGCCCCACCTACTGGCCCTAAACTTTCGGTTACGAGCCTTGCAATACCCAGTAAGCAAC
>NZ_JAWOQN010001141.1:0-519 GCF_033337395.1 Vibrio sp. YT-19(2023)
AGCTGACTTCAGACAACATCATGAACGCGTTCTTTATCCCGCGTTTGGGTACTCAGATTTACGCGATGCCAGGCATGGTGACTAAGTTGAATCTGATCGCTAACCACGAAGGGGACTACAAGGGCTTTGCGTCGAACTACAGCGGCGAAGGTTTCTCGCAGATGAAGTTCACCGCATCGGCAATGCCGGATCGCGCAGCCTTCCTCAACTGGGTGCAAAAAGTGAAAGCGAGCCCTGATCGAATCGAAGATTGGGAGCAATACAGCTCGCTGGCTGAGCCAAGCGTTGCTGCGCCTGTCACTCTGTTCTCAAGTGTTCCTCCGTTTCTGTTCAGCAACGTCGTGACCCAACATCCGGGTTCCATGAACTGTTTGCCTGAAAACCAAGGATAATCACATGTTTGGAAGATTAACTCTGGATTCAATTCCATATCACGAGCCGATCATCATCATCACGCTGGCTATCGTCGCGTTGGTGGGATTAGCCGTGGTGGTTGCCGTGACTAAAGCTGGAAAGTGG
>NZ_JAWOQN010001142.1:0-519 GCF_033337395.1 Vibrio sp. YT-19(2023)
GGTGGGCCAGTAAAGTGGATTGTTTCAAAGAACGATGAGTTGAAATACCCAAGTTTGTCGAGCTCATAACGTAGTGCAAGAAAACCACCGAACGCCTTTTCTGATACAGCGGCGATACTGGCTTCATTGATGTCTCTCAGTGTTTTAAAAGGCGATTCTTCACGCACAACAACGACTGATGCTATCGACTTGTTCGGCACATTGCTGTAAGCCGTTTTCTGCGTTGCTAGCCAGTTAATAGGGTACTCACGAGCAAGCTTAGTTGCCTGTCCTGGGCTCGTTAATATGAAATCCAACCAACCGTGTAAAAAGGCTTCTTCTAGTTGGTCAAAATCGTAAGTATGTAAGTTAAATTCATAGCTGGGGTTTTGTTCTTCCAACCATGTCATTGTGGGTTGCCAAGATACTTTAGCGTGAGAATGCCCTCTCAAAGCCAGCACACCTACATCAAATGTTGTCCTATCAGACAGATGTTCTGCTTTGACTTGAGAAATACAGGTAAAACAAACAAATACAATA
>NZ_JAWOQN010001143.1:0-518 GCF_033337395.1 Vibrio sp. YT-19(2023)
TTCGTTGCTGAGTCCTTGATGATGACGTAGGACGTCTGCAAACTGCTCTTGAATGGTCAGTACTGGATTAAGCGAGTTCATGGCACTTTGGAATACCATGGCGATTTCGCTCCAACGCAGCGCGCTTAGCTCCTTATCGGACAAACGTAAGATGTCCTTACCTTGGAACAGAATTTGTCCACCAGAGATAAACGCGGGCGGCTTGTGCAGACGATTGATCGAAAAAGCGATGGTACTCTTTCCGCATCCAGATTCCCCAGCAAGGCCGAATACTTCGCCTTTTCCAATATCAAAGCTGACCGATTTCACCGCATTAAAGTCACCATTGTCGGTGATGTAGTCCACGCACAAATCTCGGATCTGGATGACCGGATCGCAGTGAAAGGCGTGACTTAAATTAATCTCACTCATTAAAAATACCTAACCAATACAAAAGATAATTGTTATCATTATCGTATGTGCAAATGAGAAGAAAGCGTAATCGACCGAATAGGTGAAGTGACTCGAAACTTGAATGA
>NZ_JAWOQN010001144.1:0-518 GCF_033337395.1 Vibrio sp. YT-19(2023)
TAACGACATTCCGTCTGACGATCAAAGAAGGCAGTTTTGGCCAAGCGCTGCAAGAGATGGTTGAAACGCTTAATGAGCAAACAACGGCAGAAATTACGTTGAAAAATAGACTTTCATCGACGGAATTAGATGCGCATCAACAAGTCCATTTACTACAGTTGATCAGAGAGGCAGCACTGAATGCGATTAAGCATGCGCAAGCTGACCATATACATATTCAATGTCTTGATTGTGATGGGAAAGTCACAGTAACCGTCTCCGATGACGGGGTAGGCTTTGAACATCAGGACGAAAACATTAATCATTACGGTATGACGATCATGCAAGAGCGAGCAGCGAGACTGCACGCCGATCTACAGATTGAAGCATCAGTAAACAAAGGGTGCACCGTAAAACTCGAATTCCAACACAGTAAGGAAGTAAACTTTGACAGTGTGTAAAGTAATGCTGGTGGATGATCATCCACTAATGCGACGTGGTATCCATCAACTCCTGAGCTTTGAGCCAGAGTTTGAAGT
>NZ_JAWOQN010001145.1:0-518 GCF_033337395.1 Vibrio sp. YT-19(2023)
CGGCGGTCCACTTATAAACCAAAGTTTAGCGATGCTTCGCCGGGCAGGTTGCTCTGTACTAAGTTACCAACTTTGACTGTGTCGTTATCTGCGGCATGCAGAGGGGTTACCCAAGCGAGTACGCACATCGCGAACAAGGCAAAAAACGTTTTCAAAATGCTCATAACGCGCCTCCTATGGAACCGCTTGCGCTCGTTGGCATGTTGCCTTTGTTAGGTAAATTGTGATTACTTGGCGCATTGCTATCAGAGTTTGCGCTGAGAACTTCGATGCTCACACGACGGTTGGTTAGGCGCACGGCTGGCGTTTGTCCCTCATACAAAGGCAATGTGTCGCCAACAGATTTTGTTTGTACACGGTCTGACGCTACACCGAACACACTTAAGTATCGTTTAACTTGCTCGGCTCGTTCCTGTGCTAGTTTTTTATTGTGCTCAGGCGTACCCGTGACGTCCGCATGGCCAGTGACAACCAGAGACAGAGCGGGGTGGTCGCGCAGAATATAAGCAGCTTCTGCC
>NZ_JAWOQN010001146.1:0-518 GCF_033337395.1 Vibrio sp. YT-19(2023)
TATTCGTCATGAATGAATACATCATCTTGAAGTGACTTGGGTTTTAACAGCTTAGCAGACTGAAAGGGGATAAATGTGATAACTCGTTGAAAATGGGAGGTTATGAGCGTTTGAGAGGGGGGGAAAGTGTTTGTTTGCTTGTTTTTTGAACGGTTTTTAGTTCCAGTTTAGCTGGTTTGTGCCCCGTTTTTTAGCGTCAGTGAGCATTTGCCCAAGGCGATCGAGCACATATTCTGGTGCGTCTGATTCCTTAAATGAAGTAGAGACGGCTGTCAGAGTAATGATGATGTTTTGCTCGCGGAACTTAAACGGCAGCTGACAGATATCGCGCTGAATATTCTTCATCAGTTCTAATGTGTATTCTTCACTTTGTTCTGGAATCAGCAGAATAAACTCTTCACCGCCAAAGCGAGCGACGGTTTCGGTATCAGACACGCGCTTATTGATAGCACGAGCGATGATCTTCAGCGCTTTATCACCAGCGGTATAACCATAACTGTCGTTTACGGCTTTGAAGT
>NZ_JAWOQN010001147.1:0-518 GCF_033337395.1 Vibrio sp. YT-19(2023)
TAGAGAGGAACCATGAAAGTAACTAATAGACTCCAACTGCTGGCACTGGGGCTGTGTATAGCCGGTACTGCCATCGCGGCTCCTGATGTGCTCAATGACGACGCAAAGCTCAAGAACCTTGAGAAGGTGTGTCCCGACTGTCAGATGGTGGCAAAAGATGTACTCAATCTGCGGGTTGAAAACTGCCAGCTCAAAGACACTTCCAGTGCAATGATGATTGGCACCATGCAAAATGACCCTATGTTTTCGTTTATGCTGGCTGTACACACAGCGGCAGGCTCGGAGGCATACAAAACGGTAGTTGGTGCCGCTGGCAACCATGTTGACTGTGAAAACCCGTTGAACTGGATCAAGCTGACCCAGCAAGCGATTAAAGGTGGCAAAGTCTAATGCGTAAGAGAGATTTCTTTTTTGGAGAGGTGTATGAGGGGAGTGGAGGAGCCACTCTACGACTGAGTGATATGGAACCATTGGCAAGAAAAGTGTCGGCAGAGTTCTTCACTGCACAACTGAACCGT
>NZ_JAWOQN010000113.1:0-1289 GCF_033337395.1 Vibrio sp. YT-19(2023)
AAAACGGTTCGAGAATCGACGTGCTAAGAAGTGGCTCGCCAACGCTTTGTCTGGCCAGTTGCCCAACACAGACACCGCATTTGACCAAGGATAATCAGGGTCAAAGCTACCAATTGAGTTTAGGAAGCGTCCATTCGCAGTTTCCGCAACAGCTATATAGCCCTCATCTGAATCTTCGATAAAGCGTGCTGCCAAATCATCAAAACAGCTGGCTGTTGAAAGATCGTAATCAGCCGGAATTTGGTGTGAGTTGTTGTCTAACAGTTGACCAAAAGAAATCACTTTTTGGTTGCCTGCCGCATTTTCTATCACACATTGATGCTCTGGTGTGCGCAAGATATCAAGGAAGAACGCCGCGGATTTTTTCGCCCCATTCGCGTAATCACAGAACCATGAGTTATCGGCTTTGCCTTCGCTACAGTATTGAGGGTTTGAAGCAATGCGCAATAAGAAATCACCCGGCTTATCCGTTGACGAAGTGTAACCAAGATTGGTGTACAGGTTATCGATGCGCTCAAGATCTTCCATCTTGTCACGGATAGCGCTCATTTCCATATAACGGCGCACTAAGTAACCAGGATAATCGGACGAGAATAATCCCGTCGTCCCATATAACTCCAAGTTGCGTCGATCATAGCTATCGAGATAGTTCTGCCACTCGTAAGAAACAATTTCTTCTAGGTTTGTACCTTCGTCAAAACGGTTACAGTCGCTGTTTAGAGAAACGTTCCCATCGGTACAGAAATCGTAAGACTTACGCTCAATTTCATTCACTTTATCTAGGTAGTAAAGTGCGCCATAACGAGTTTTCGCATTCAGTTCTGGATCATCAGACAACGCGGCGGTATCGAATCGGCTGAAGTCACAGTTGTAGAGTGATTTGCCTTTCTCGTTCCCCGTTAGTGCCTTCACTTCAGAACACACCATCAGCGATGTGTTGTCTGGATTGTTGCCAAACTTGTATGCAAAGCTTTGTTGGTAGGCTTGCTGATCAGCGAGGTAACGAGCGTATGCTGCTTTGTCTTCATCGCTCGCACTGTCTGCCGGTTTCGCAACAGATGCAGGAGCTGAACCTGAAGAATCTTGAATCGTCTCGACTTTACGACCGTAACCAAACTTAAACGCCGCAATATCGTACAGACCCCAAGTTGGCGTTTCATCCAACATGCTTGGTGCGTAGTCCATCGTCGAACTGTAAGCAGGAATGTTGTTCAAACCAAGTTGATGCGCTTGCTCGAGCGTGCAGTAGTTCGCTTTGCCATCTGAGCCTTTAAAGCTATGGCGCAGAC
>NZ_JAWOQN010001148.1:0-518 GCF_033337395.1 Vibrio sp. YT-19(2023)
TGACCGTAAAGTGTTGGACTCGTTACGAGAACCACTGGAATCGGGGGAGATCATCATTTCGCGCGCACAAGGAAAAACGCGTTTTCCTGCTCGTTTTCAGCTGGTGGGCGCGTTGAATCCAAGCCCAACTGGCTATTACGAAGGGAATCAAGCTCGCACTAACCCTCAAGCTATTTTGCGTTACTTAGGTCGTTTATCGGGACCGCTTCTCGACCGTTTCGATATCTCGTCAGAAACTCCATCCTTACCGAAAGGCACGTTGGCGGAAGGTGGTGATCGAGGAGAGCCCACGGAACTCGTCAAAGAGCGCGTCAGTCTTGCTCGCGAGAGCATGCTCAATCGAAACGGCAAAGTAAACGCCCTGCTCGGCAGCCGTGAGATTGAGGCATTTTGCCCGTTGCAAAAAAGCGATGCGGAATTTCTCGAAACTGCGCTGCATCGGCTGGGATTATCGATTCGTGCCTATCATCGCATCATTAAAGTGGCCCGCACGATAGCGGATTTAGAAGGTGCTGAGC
>NZ_JAWOQN010001149.1:0-517 GCF_033337395.1 Vibrio sp. YT-19(2023)
GACGTTGGTCTGTCTTACATTCGTTTAGGTCAAGCGGCATCCACATGATCAGGCGGCGAAGTGCAGCGAGTGAAATTGGCAAGAGAGCTATCCAAGCGTGATACGGGTAAAACCTTGTACATTCTGGATGAGCCAACGAGTGGTCTGCACTTCCATGATATTCAGCAGCTATTAACTGTACTTCATCGCCTGCGCGATCACGGGAATACCGTTGTGGTTATCGAGCATAACTTGGACGTCATCAAAACAGCAGACTGGATCATCGACTTAGGACCAGAGGGCGGACAAGGCGGCGGAGAGATCATTGCCCAGGGAACACCAGAAGATGTGTCTCAGATCGAAGGTTCGCACACAGCTCGATTCCTTAAGCCTATGTTGAAATAGAAAAAACGGGTAAAGTACAAAGACCAGCCAACGCTGGTCTTTTTTCATTCAAAACAACGCAATATATAGGGCTACTATACATGTAAGTGGAACCAACCTTTCTCCTGAAAAAGTACAAGTTCCTCTCAATCGC
>NZ_JAWOQN010001150.1:0-517 GCF_033337395.1 Vibrio sp. YT-19(2023)
AACGCTGTGATTTGAGCTTAAAACTGTTGGCGATAATTCGCCGGAGAAAGCCCCGTTTTCTTTTTAAAGATACGAGAAAAGTACGAGACATCGCGATAACCACATTGGTAAGCGATATACGCGATTTTCATGGATTCGTTCTCGATCAGCATTTTTTTGGCTAATGAAATGCGTTTCGCAGTCACATAGTCACGAAAACACATACCAACTTTGCGGTGAAACACCTTTGAGAAGTAAGTCGGAGAGTAATGGCACAGTGCCGCGGCTTCTTCTTCTCTTAGGTCTTTATGAACATTGTTGGCGATATAATTGACGACATCTGAGAAATTGGACTTACCATTGCGGGAAAAAATATTGTCCGCAGAAATTTGAGCGTCATCGACTTTGGCGTGTAAAAAGTATTTGAGCTTAGCTTGAGAAAGCCACACTGGTAGCGTGTTTTCATTGAGCTCATAACACTCAGCGGTGATGTGACTTGGCGGTAAGCAACACTCGGTATTTTCTTTTGTGACAACAA
>NZ_JAWOQN010001151.1:0-517 GCF_033337395.1 Vibrio sp. YT-19(2023)
CTTTCTCATTGCGACCGATTTTCACGTCGTCAAATGTTCTCCCAACAAGACTGATCTCATTCTTGAACTGGCTTACCCAACTCGGCACTGAACTCGGAGCTTTCGCTAAGCCTTTTAAATCCAAGATGTTGTTGTTGATGCGAATTTCGGATAAAGAGATTTCTTGGTTGCCCAATTTTGCTAATGACTGCATCACACCTGAGTAACCCGTGCGTTGCGAATCATCGTACTTGCCCACCGCTTTCAAGGAATCTCGCTTAGCTTTGACTTCACGCTCTAGACGCGCTTTAGCCGCTAACTTATTTGGATCAGGCTGATGCTTTCGCAGCTTCACTTGGTAGTAATCTAAGTCAGATTTAAGAATATCGCCCTTGCCTTTCACAATCGCGATTTCATCTTCCAAACCTTCACTTTGCCAAGACACGTAGCCGTAAGACAACAGAATCACAGCCGCAGCCGCGCCCCAAGAAATCGCCACATTTTTTAGCGTAAGGAGATCTTTCTTCGGCTTTAAATG
>NZ_JAWOQN010001152.1:0-517 GCF_033337395.1 Vibrio sp. YT-19(2023)
TTTCGCACCTGATCGAAATTTTAATTTTAGAAGAGACATAATACTCATTAATGCTTACCAATTTTTGCATATTTACCTATCACCCTAGCCTTTTGCCGAGCACCAGACTCTCTCAGCTGTTTTTCATAAGTATTTAACCCAAGATAAGGTAATGAATGAGGGCTGCCACCTATGGTTTTGGACAAAAAACAAGCCCAAATAAAAACAGGACTCAAGCTCACGTTCATCTTGGTTATGCTTGTTACGCCATTTAACCCGATTACATTAGGTACAAAGTCTGCGGGGTTAGCTCTAAGTGGCTGAACTTTCATACCTAAATGCTTTGCTTTCATTGATAAAATACCATAATTACCACCAGGGCTATGTACTGCCAATTCATGTCCATCTAATCTTAGTTCAGGCCTTAGATTTTTTACTTCCTCAATCGCAGAGCGAAATATAATAGCTCCTTGACTATGAACAGTCCATTTTACTCGACGACGCTCACTTTGTGTTTTAATAATTAAAGAAGCAAGTT
>NZ_JAWOQN010001153.1:0-517 GCF_033337395.1 Vibrio sp. YT-19(2023)
GCATTGATCGCTTTGTGGCTCACTTCCCCATTAGCAGCCATTTGAACTGCTGGGTTGAAATTATTCGCCACCAGCGCATCAGGCATTGGTGCGGACGCAAGTTTATCGGCATGTTGAGCCATTGGCGCTTGCGCAGCGGCGTGCTTCATCTCTTGCGCGTTTACGTATTGTGCTTGTTGCCCCATCGCGACTGTAGCGGCTGTTCGTTCACTGCCGTTTCGTACATTGTTATGCTGCGTTGTATTTTGCTCCGCAAGAATGGCTTTCACGTCCGTTGGCAGCGCAACCAACTGGGCTAGCTCTTGCTCAGGAATATCCGCGACGACGTCACCCGCTCTCAAACCTTCAATGACATCGATTTCTTGTTCGCTCAGAGGTTTGCCTTGCGCCAATTTGGTATCAATGACTTCCAGCTCATCAATTGAAACCAGCTGAACCGCCTGACCTTCAAAGCCGAGCGTCACAGGATCAAGTGACACCGAACCATCCAATGCATCTGAGGTGTTCGCCTGAGCTT
>NZ_JAWOQN010001154.1:0-517 GCF_033337395.1 Vibrio sp. YT-19(2023)
TTCCTGTTCAGATATAGCAATGTTGATAAACATTCTTTGGGCTTTGTTCTGGGGCTTCTGCATTTGGGGAACAATAATGCTATTCAGATGGTCAGCCTCTAGTTAGACCGCTCGCCGCAAGAAGTGATATTGAGCTTGCGAAAATCGCTTCGAGGAAGCGGAACATGTATTAAATTAATCTTTGGCAGGTTCACACCTGAGTTAGTTATGGAATGGATTTATGATGTTTATGAAGGGTTTATCTTCTTGGGTGTTTTCTTGCTGGTATTGCTGCTTGTAGGAGTTATCGCAATGATTGATTCGATTTTTGCTTGGCTAGGCTCTTATGAGTTTTCATTTTGGCATTTACCGCTTTGGTTTTTTGCTAGCGTTATTTATTACTTCCTTTGGGATTTGGTTATCGACCATTACAAACCTTACCCTTGGTGCGCATTATGTCGAGATAGTGAAATGATTCATAGATTAGCGAGGAAATAGATATGTCTATAACTTTAGATACTGAAGACCTTACAGTTTT
>NZ_JAWOQN010001155.1:0-516 GCF_033337395.1 Vibrio sp. YT-19(2023)
TGACGGTTTGTGATCCAAACGCCGAGCAATCGTACAAGATCATGGAAACACTGGTTGAATCTGGCGCTGATGCGCTTGAACTTGGTATTCCGTTCTCAGACCCATTGGCGGACGGCCCAACAATTCAAGGAGCCAACATTCGAGCGTTAGATTCGGGTGCAACTCCGGATATCTGTTTTGAGCAAATCGGAAAAATTCGAGCAAAGTACCCAGACCTGCCAATTGGTCTATTGATGTACGCCAACCTTGTATACTCACGCGGTATTGAGAGCTTCTACGAGCGCTGTGCAAAAGCGGGCATCGATTCCGTTCTCATTGCAGACGTTCCGACTAACGAAAGCGCAGAGTTCGTAGCCGCGGCAGAGAAATTTGGAATCCACCCAATCTTTATCGCACCACCAACGGCAAGTGACGAGACGCTAAAACAAGTTTCTGAATTGGGCGGCGGCTACACTTACCTGCTTTCGCGCGCGGGTGTGACGGGTGCAGAAACCAAAGCTAACATGCCAGTTGACC
>NZ_JAWOQN010001156.1:0-516 GCF_033337395.1 Vibrio sp. YT-19(2023)
GACATCGAGCATTTTCTTTATAATCATGGGTTCGAGCTTTTCTTTAAGGACATGATCAAAGTCCCTCACGACCATCCAATTCCGGCGAAGAAAGTGGTTAACCGCGTTTTGAAAAAACATGCGAAGCCAGATTTGGCTCTAGCCATTGTGTCTCACTGCGAAGAGAAAGGCATGGAATGTATCCCTGTGTTGTTGCGTTGGACTTTAAAACGCATCGTTACTATGGCAAGCGGGAATACTTAAGCGTTATATATCTATTTACTCATTTCTTTCCATTTAAATAGTCTTTGGGGATAGCACTGCGCTATCCCCTTAAAATTTAGGCAAAAAAAAGCACACTAAATTAGTGTGCTTTTTTTTTTTTAAAAGATGAAAGCTTTCTGGATAAGCAGAAAGAGTTGGGTTCTTTTTCTCTGTAATTGTGTTACAGCTGTCTTTGCTCACATGCTCAAATTCTGCTTTTAAAACTAACCACACACACTGAGAACTCACGCTGGCTGGAGGATGATGGGAAAT
>NZ_JAWOQN010001157.1:0-516 GCF_033337395.1 Vibrio sp. YT-19(2023)
TAAGTGACCGCGTCATCGTAAGATTCGCTGGCTAAAGAGAGGTTGGTGATCACCAGTTCACGCTCAGAACCAGCATCCAACAACATAGTCGATTGCTTAAGGTGTTTGATCGCTTTAGGAATGTCTTCACTCAGCACCGCCATGTTAGACATTTCATCGTGATAGTAGGGGTTCTCTTTTTTACTGCTCAAGCTTTCCAGAACTTCTTGTGCTTTTTCTAAGTCATCGGTCTCAATTAGCGTGTTGGCGAGTGCAGTTTTAATCCAGTCAAAATTGTCTTCTTTGAGTAACTTTTCGTACTCGTTACGGGCGCTAGAAAACTGTTTGTTTTGCACCATTGCATGCGCACGGTAACGTCTGATCAGTTTTGAGTATTCGGGATGAAAGGGAAGGAGGGTATCGGTGGCTTCAATCACGCCTTCAAAGTCCATCTCACGCAGTTTTTCGTAAATCGGTAGTAGCACGCTTCTGCGTTTCATGGCTGACAGCAGTCGGTTACGAAAAAAGGTGTGATTA
>NZ_JAWOQN010000114.1:0-1282 GCF_033337395.1 Vibrio sp. YT-19(2023)
AAGCTTGATTTCTTTCTGCCATCCCCTGAAGTTGGTGCTCCCAATGAGCGGTCATGTCAGGATACGTCGCATCTTGTGGTAATGCCTTGATTAACCCTCGTCCAGCTTGCGAGCTGAGTATGGATTTACCTTGCCTTGTCAATAACTGACGCTTAAAGAGCGTATCCAAAATACCCGCACGAGTCGCTTCCGTACCTAATCCATCTGTGTCGCGCAGAATTTTTTTCAACTCTTTATCGGCAACATAACGAGCAATTCCCGTCATCGCTTGCAGCAGAGTGGCTTCAGTAAAGTGTTTTGGTGGCTCAGTTTTTCGGTCTTTAATTTCACCTTCACGACATGTTAACACCGTGCCTTCACTTAACGGTGGCACCGCATCAATACCTTCGTCTTCTTTATCCGTTTTTCCCATCAGCGCTTTCCACCCCGGCGAAACAAGTTGACGGCCTTTAGCGATGAAAATGCCACCAGCGATGTCGAATACCAATTTCGCTTCGGCATAGACAGCCGCAGGATAAAACTGCATTAAATATTGGCGCGCAATGAGCTGATACACTTTCATTTCGTTGCCAGACAGTGCATTAACATTGGCTTGCTTAGGCGTTGGAATGATGGCGTGGTGAGCATCGACTTTTTTGTCATTCCACGCTTTCGACTTAATCGATAAATCGGCACCCTTCACTGCGCTTTGCAGTTCTTTGGCGTTGTTTGCAATAGCGGATATAACCGTTCCAGCTTGAGAATAATGCTCCAACGGCAAGTAGCGACAATCAGAACGCGGATAAGTGATCAGTTTGTGCTTTTCGTATAGTGCCTGACAAGTATCTAGCACCTGCTGCGCACTCATGCCATAACGCTTTGCTGCATCAATCTGCAAAGCAGATAATGAATATGGCAATGGTGCAGATTGCTTGGTTTGCTTCTGCTCTGATTCCTTCACTATCGCTGGCTGGTTCGCGATCCGATTAGCGACGTTTTCGACTAACTTGCGATTTAATACTCGCCCTTCTTCATCCTGCCATGGTTTGCAAGCCTCACTGGGTTTCCAGCGTGCGCGAATATCAAACGCCCCATTTTGGTCTTGATACGGGATCAATGCGTGCAGCGTGAAGTAATCTTTCGGAACAAAGTTTTCAATTTCTTCATCTCGACGGACGACAAGCCCTAGAACCGGAGTTTGCACACGCCCAACCGAGAGCACACCTTGGTAGCCAGCCTTTTGTCCCAGCAAGGTATAAGCGCGAGACATATTCATTCCATACAACCAATCCGCCCGTGAGCG
>NZ_JAWOQN010001158.1:0-516 GCF_033337395.1 Vibrio sp. YT-19(2023)
TTGGCAGCGCGGAAGAGTTGCGAATCAGTATCGCGGTCGACAAGGTATTTGGGCCTGTCATGTTACTTGGGCAAGGTGGCTCTGAATGGAACATCGCTCAAGATGCGGTGGCCGCCCTGCCTCCTTTGAATATGACGCTTGCACGCTATTTAGTCGTGGTTGCATTAAAGTCCGGGAAGAACCGTCTTCAGAAACACAAAGATGCGCTCGATATTACTTAGCTGTCAAAATTCTTAGTTCGTATTTCGCAAATGGCGGTTGAGTTACCTGAAATACAAAGACTGGATATCCATCCAGTATTGGTGTCTGGAGATGACTTAACCATACTTGATGCTGATGTGACGCTTTGCAAATATGAAGGTGACGCTCAAAAACGACTGGCTATTCGCCCTTTCCCTGCTGAATTTGTTGAAACTGTGACACTGCGTGATGGTCAACCAATCCTTCTTCGTCCAATTCTTCCTGAAGATGAGCCACTCCACGCTCAGTTCATCAATAGTGTATCTAAAGAAGATC
>NZ_JAWOQN010001159.1:0-516 GCF_033337395.1 Vibrio sp. YT-19(2023)
AAGTAGCTCGCGTGGTAAGGCTTCCATTCCCGCTTGGTTCACCATAAAGCTGTCTACAGTATTGGTGATGCCCACGCCGTAAATTAACAGGATAGGAAAAATCGATAGGAAATAAAGCAGAGAGATTGAACGTCCCGCTTTTGCGCCAAAGTGTTCTTCAACCACATCGGTAAAGTCGGCATTTTTGATCTTAGAAGACAATACAAAGCGCGCTAAACCGCGGTGGGCGAGGTAAGTCATTGGAAATGCCAAAAACGCCATTGCGACTAGTGGCCAAAATCCACCGATGCCTAAGTTGATTGGCAGAAACAAAATACCGGCACCAACGGCGGTCCCGAATAGGCTGAGTACCCAATGTGTGTCATGTTTTGACCAAGAGGTTGTTGTGTTTAATTCACTAGAATTTAACGTATTTCGAGATTCTTTCACTTAAGACTCGCCTTTATAAAAATAATAATGTGGCGGATGGTATCTGTTTTAGTGATTGTTATCACATCAACTATGTGGTGAATCGTG
>NZ_JAWOQN010001160.1:0-516 GCF_033337395.1 Vibrio sp. YT-19(2023)
TGGGCCTGCGAGTTCAGGTAAGCTTGAGAGCAGTCAAGGTATCAACAACGCTGTGGATTGCGCCGTTAAACTTCTGGAAACACCAGAACGCTAATCTACTTCGTTGTCTTTATCACGGCCCAATACCCCAAGGGCCGTTTTTGTTTCTGCGTTTCCTCAACACACTTTTCGACGCCAATCCCTTCTCACCAAACGTGATCTAGTTGCCAGTTTGCTTTTCTTAACTATTTGTTACGTCAACGCATTTTATAACCTACTCATTTACAGCGAGTGGGTTAGGGCGTACATAAGGTTTTGTTGCTTGGAGTTTGTGTTTGGATTTTATATAAATAAAAACAATGACTTATTTTTGTTTTGTTTGCGGATGGCAAGAGCTGTCATCGACTGGAGGAGATTCACAGACTCTCATTGTGCTAGGCAGGGCGTATCTACGCCTCGATTTTCAGCCTTGAGTTAAGCGCAAAAGGGTGAGGGCGTATCGCGAATAGCTTTTATAATTTCGACTATTGAGTTCAT
>NZ_JAWOQN010001161.1:0-515 GCF_033337395.1 Vibrio sp. YT-19(2023)
CGCCCATCAATCAATAACTCGCCCACATTGGTTGGATAAAAGCCCATGAGCAAAGATGCTAACGTGCTCTTGCCGCTGCCAGTATGGCCGACCAGCGCGATAAAATCTTGATGAGCGGCTTTCAAGGAGACGTCTTTCAATACATCTTGCTTGCCATCATAACTGAACGTCAGATTACTTAGCTCAATTGAGCCCGTTTTAAGTGGTTTATGATCGTCACCGTAAGTTTGTGGCTTCGCATCAATCAACTCAAAAACACGTTCACTCGACACCAACGCTTGTTGTAAAAGTGCAAGTTGTTGGGTCATTTCAATCAGAGGTTCGGTCACACGCGCCAAATAACTGATGAACGCATAAAGTACACCGACACCAATCAACTCGACACCATTAAAGCCAAAGATGGCAACTAAGCAGAGTAGGGCAAGGCCAGCCAACAGATCCATGAGAGGCCGCAGCAGATACCCGTTTAAGCGAATCACTTTTTTGGACGCGTCCAAATGCTCAGCAGTGAGTTC
>NZ_JAWOQN010001162.1:0-515 GCF_033337395.1 Vibrio sp. YT-19(2023)
AAAGGTCAAAGAACAAGTATTCGTTGGCAGTTTAATTGGTGCAACGCTTATGGTTTGGGCGGATTGGTTAGGGCAAATCGCCATTTACCCGAGCCAAATTGCAGCAGGTACGTTAGTCGCGATTATCGGTAGTACCTACTTCTTGTTTCTGATGCTCAAAAGCAAGTTCCGATAGCTTGGCGTAAAGATAAGCGAAAAAAGAAACCCGCTCTTTGGGAGTTTACTCCGAAGCAGCGGGTTTCTTTTTAATGCGAGTTAGTTGAAGGCAGCGTCGTTCGATTCATCATTCGAAGCAGGAAAACGCTGCTCGTAAAGCTCCATAAAGTCCTGACGAATCAAATGTTCTAAATGGTTCGCCTTATCTGTCGGGCAGAAGATCATCACATGCACAATCTGCTCACCATTAATATGACTTGAAATGTGGATGTGCGGCTCTGCGCCCGGCAGATCAACGCCGGCATGCTTCTCGATCATGGCATTGTAACGATGTGCCACATCACTAAAGTAACTGCAAT
>NZ_JAWOQN010001163.1:0-515 GCF_033337395.1 Vibrio sp. YT-19(2023)
TCCAGTGTGTACAATAAAACCATTCTCGAATCCCAACACACTCTAATTCCTATGCCTTCAACTTCTACTAACGCACAACCTACGTTAGCAAAACAACTGTTTACGATGACATGGCCAATGCTGTTTGGTGTGTTGTCCTTAATGAGTTTTCAGCTTGTCGACAGTGCATTTATCGGTCAGCTTGGCGTTTTACCGCTTGCCGCTCAAGGTTTCACCCTACCGCTTCAAATGGTCATTATCGGCATTCAAGTAGGCTTAGGCATCGCGACTACCGCAGTGATCTCTAAAGCCTTGGGCGCGAATGATGCTCGCTATGCCAAACAACTTGGTGGATTGGTCTTAATGATTGGTTCAATCGGTGTTGCGGTATTCGGCCTCTTAATTTGGCTGCTGCGTTACCCGATTTTATCTCTGCTCAGCGCGCCAGAAACTGTTATGCCTATCATAGATAGTTACTGGCCTTGGTGGCTGCTGAGTTCATGGGCTGGTGCAGTCCTTTATTTTTACTACAGTAT
>NZ_JAWOQN010001164.1:0-515 GCF_033337395.1 Vibrio sp. YT-19(2023)
CCGACAAGCGATAGCGCGTCAGTCGTTGACACCTCTGGTTAATATTCTCGATTAACTATCGTTAACCAAGAATGTCAACGAGGTTTTTAATCGAATGTTTTCCGCTGGACGCTCCCAAACATTCTCACGAACCCTTACGGGTTCTGACGCTGCGCTTCGGGCTGGACGCCCTTCACTTGCTAAAGATTGGCAAGCCAAATTCGCCACGCTGCGCGTGACCACCCACAAAAACCACGATTCTCTAACATTTCTCCTACGCTTGAACGCTCCGGAGAAACTAAGAGACCGCTTCCCTAAATTAATGCTCCGCTTAATTCTGGGGCCCCGCTATCTGTGGTCCTTTGAGGGTGGTCACCCGCCGTTACGCTGAACGCTTCACTAGCTGGCGACTTTGGCTTGGGACTCCGTCCCCACCCAAAACCCGAGTCTGGGGACTCTTGCCTGCGCTGCCGCTTGTCAGTTTTGTGCGGCCCCCCTGTCGTTTCGCTGGACGCTACACTTAAAACCCGCGCTTT
>NZ_JAWOQN010001165.1:0-515 GCF_033337395.1 Vibrio sp. YT-19(2023)
ATCCGCGACAACATCACGTTAGGCCGTCCATTAACCAATGACCGTGACGTGATGGATGCGGCCAATCGTGCGGATGTGACCGCCTTTACGCAATCGGACCCAGCTGTTTTGGAGCGTCAGGTTGGTGAAGGGGGCGCAATGCATTCTGGCGGTCAACGTCAGTCGGTGACGATTGCTCGCGCTTTCCTTGGGCGTCCTCCGGTACTCTTGATGGATGAGCCAACCAGTGCAATGGACAACCGCTCAGAAATGCACATCAAGCATCAATTGGCGCAGTTAAAACCGAGCGAAACGCTGATTTTGATTACACACAAAACGTCGATGCTCGACATCGTAGATCGCGTGATTGTAATGGAAAAAGGCAGCGTAATTGCAGACGGTCCAAAATCTCAAGTGCTGAACGACTTGAAGCAAGGTAAGGTTAGAGCAGTTAGCTAATCTCTGAAATCAAGAAAGCCATTATTGAAATACAAAGCCCCGTTGAATCGAACGTTTCACGGGGCTTATTTGATCGG
>NZ_JAWOQN010001166.1:0-515 GCF_033337395.1 Vibrio sp. YT-19(2023)
AACGCTATCTGATTACTTGGAATGATGACTCGTTAAAGGTGGCAGAGGTCGATAACTCTTACCCTGAAGTCTCGCTTTCTTCACTGTGGCAGAAAGTGTGGTACGAAGGCTATCCAGAGCCTGAATTTGTATGGCAATCTACATCGGCCAGCGATAACTTTGAAGCCAAATTTAGCTTGGTGCCGATTGCGTTCGGCACGATAAAAGCGGCTATGTTTGCGATGCTGTTTTCAGTGCCTTTGGCGGTGCTAGGCGCTATTTATACGGCGTATTTTATGTCGCCACGCATGCGTCGAGTGGTTAAGCCGTCCATTGAATGGATGGAAGCACTGCCGACCGTCATTATCGGTTTCGTTGCAGGATTATGGTTTGCACCGATAGTAGAAGTCCATCTGATTACGGTCGTGGTGATGTTGTTTGTGTTGCCATTGAGCACCATGGTCATGGGGGGCTTGTGGGCTCTGATACCTCAATCTCTGCGTAATCGTCTACCTAATGGATGGCATGCGCTGGTT
>NZ_JAWOQN010001167.1:0-515 GCF_033337395.1 Vibrio sp. YT-19(2023)
TTTTGCCGAGATTTTACTGTCTCGTGTGCTTGAGCATGCACGTCGCATCATCACACCTCTCGTCTCTGGCATTGTCGTAACTCTGATTGGCCTGACGCTGATCCAAGTCGGCTTGGTTTCTATGGGTGGTGGCTATGCTGCAATGGGCGACGGTACTTTTGGTAGCTTAGACAAACTGGCGCTCGCTGGTACCGTACTTGGGTTAATTGTGATTTTGAATCGTTCTAAAAACCCATACATTCGCGTGGCTTCGATCGTGATTGCCATGCTGGTTGGCTATGTAATGGCATACTTCATGGGTATGGTCGACACCTCAAAATTGGGGGAAACCAACCTCGTTGCGCTACCGATTCCGATGCAGTACGGCTTGTCATTTGACTGGTCACTGTTTATCCCTCTCGTGCTGATTTTCTTTATCACGGCGTTGGAAGCGATCGGCGACATTACCGCAACGTCTGAAGTATCTGGCGAACCGGTTAAAGGCCCTATTTACATGAAGCGCATCAAAGGTGGGG
>NZ_JAWOQN010000115.1:0-1274 GCF_033337395.1 Vibrio sp. YT-19(2023)
TCACTGGGATGTAATCTTGACACCACAGTTCAACCATCACGTCGTGTGCAGAGAAGAAACCAACTAAACGATTGTGGAGATCCACCACTGGTGCGCTTGTTAGATTGTTGTCTAATAGAGTATCAAGAGCTGCGGCTACAGGCATTTCCACGCTGAGTGTAACCGGTTTTGGATTCATGATGTCCTTTACGAAAGATGCGTTTTTCATTGTGATTTCCTTAACTGACGATAACTGAGTTGTATTTGTGATAGATGAAACATTGGCTGCTTTTAACTCTGGACGGCGGTAGATACACCAGTTAGCCAAACCAACGAGTACCGCGCCACCGACGATGTTGCCAAACGTTACTGGAATTAAGTTCGCACTAATAAAGTGTGCGACATTTAAATCCGCATATTGGGAAGCCGGTACACCAACAGATGCCCAAAATGATTCAGGGGCAAAATTGGCAATAACGATGCCTAGTGGGACCATAAACATGTTTGCCACACAGTGCTCAAAGCCACTGCTGACGAACATCGCAACTGGAAGAATGGTCATAAGCGCTTTCGTCATGGCGTTTGCAGAACTAAACGTCAACCAAATTGCAAGACAAACCAGTAGGTTACATAGAACGCCCAAAGCAAAGGCTTGAAGCAATGTATGGTGCAGTTTGTGTTGTGCGATATTAAGAGCATTCAAACCCCATTGGCCTGCATCCATTTGGTACAAACCTGCCGCAGTCACAAGAGCAAGCAAAAACATTGCGCCGATGAAGTTACCTACGTAAACCTTGCCCCAAATCGACAACATTTTGCCGAAAGAGATTTGTTTGTTTGCCCATGAAATGCTGGAAAGCACCGAACTGGTAAACAGCTCACCACCGCAAATAACGATAAGGATTAACCCCATACTGAAGGCGATACCACCGGCTAAGCGGCTTAAACCCCAACTTGTATTCGCACTGCCAGTTGTCACTGTGATGTAAAACAAAAATGCCAAACCGATAAACGCGCCGGCCATGATTGCTAGGCCAAGTGTCATGCTGCTGGTTTTGTTTGCTTTACTTAATGCGAATTTCTCCGCCTCAGCCATCATCTCTTTAGGAGAAAAGTCCTGGTGAGTTTGAGAACTGGTCACCGCCATAATGACTCCTTAGTTTGTGGTTCCATAAAAAGCTCCTTGATTTATTAGCTCAAAAATGAATTGTTGTTTTTGTTTTGCGGTGTTCCCGAACCGCATATCCAGAATAGGGCGGGCAGTGGTACAGGTAAAATTGATAATATTTAGAAAT
>NZ_JAWOQN010001168.1:0-515 GCF_033337395.1 Vibrio sp. YT-19(2023)
CACAAAGAAAGGCCGATTGTAAGTAGACATATAGAAATAAAACCTAAACGTGCGATCGTCGAAGTCATCGTTACCCCACAGGAAAGAAGCCTAAATAGCGTTTTACAAAATAGAGCGCGGCAAGGTTTTGGATCGCCATGCCGATCGCCATTGCCCATGCGGCCCCCAGAACGCCGTAGCTTTTGCTAAGAAAAACCAAAAGAGCGATGGAAATAGTACCTGAACAAATCGTTATGTATTTCATCGTTCTCTCATGGCCGCTCATTAGCAATAAAAATCCTACCGAGCCAGTGGCGATATTGACCATCTGCCCTAAAGAAAGGACAACTAACAGCGGAGCTGCCGCAAGAAATTCATCACCAAAAAGCTGCATGACGAACTCAGGAAATAGGGTGCAAATCAAGACAGGAAGTAAAGCTGCGCCAATGTTTGCACGACAAGCCCATCGACTTAAATTTCGCAGTTTATCCAGCTTTCCCTCTTTAAAAAGAGAGGCGAACATTGGGGCAACAACG
>NZ_JAWOQN010001169.1:0-514 GCF_033337395.1 Vibrio sp. YT-19(2023)
ACTTGGATAAACAAGCGGACTTCGCTTCTTACAAAACGTTTGATTTTGGTACTCAAAATGATGCTCCAGCAAGTATCGATGGACGCCGTATAGAACAAGGTTTGGCTGCTCAACTGGAATCGAAAGGGCTTTCTCGAGTTGCAAGTGGTGGTGATTTATACGTTCATCACGATATCGTTGAGGAGTCGGAGTTGGTATCGTCTGGTTCTTCTTTTAGCGTCGGTTATGGATGGAACAGCTTTGGTGTGATTACATCAAGCCCTGAACGATATAAAGAACGCAAATACGGGAAGTTAGTGGTAGAGCTGGTGGATAGTAAGGCGAACCAAGTTGTGTGGAAAGGCGTTTCAAGCCGCAAGTTAACCGAATCAATGAGTACTGAGAAAAGGGAAAATTTGATCACAGAAGAAGTGGCGAAAATGTTCGAAAACTACCCATACGGTAAGAATTAAGTCCTCCGTTATATCAAACTGAGTGGCTAAAACCACGAGGCGAGAATTTCGATTGCAAATTC
>NZ_JAWOQN010001170.1:0-514 GCF_033337395.1 Vibrio sp. YT-19(2023)
TTCTTGAGGGTTCATGTCTAACATGGTTGTGCTCCGTTATTGCACAACGTATTTCGTCAGCAGTACATCATCGATATCACGCACGATGTCAGTCTTCGCAAAGGCTACCAACAGCGTTTGCTTCACTTCGTTTTGCAGAATATCGATCGCGCCTGTCTGTTGCAGTTCATCGAAAGTTTTGTCGCTAAACAGCTTCAAAAGCGAGTTTTGAACCATTGGCATGTAGTTATCGATGTCTTTAATACGTTCTGGTCGACGGGTCTCAATAGCCAGCTCTAGCATGACAAAGTGCGTCTGTTTCTTGCCTTTAATGCTCAGTACAACTTTGTCTAGAGGGTGAAAGCTTGGGCCTTTGCTGGTTGGTTGTTCAGTCACAAGAAAAGACAAAGGAGAGTTCTCAAGCAGTGAGCTGGTTTCACCTGAATCTTGTGCCTGTTTATTGAGATACCAAATACCACCCATGATGGTGGCGGCCGAAACGAGGGCGCTGGTGATGATCATCGCGACAAACATG
>NZ_JAWOQN010001171.1:0-514 GCF_033337395.1 Vibrio sp. YT-19(2023)
GTAGATGTTGGTGAAGACAGCAGTTTGAGTCAAAAAGCCTGGGCCAACAGAGGTCGTCGCCATCAAAAACGCGACACTTAGCATGGCTTTCTTTTGCCAACTGGTTTCTGTTACAGGAGCGGAAATGGAAGAGGTGCTGATAGTGCTTTGTGTAGTCATGCCAAGTCTCAAATTTGTTGTCTTTCTATTATTAGAAAAAAAGAAAGACAACTGACCGAGATCAGCTGAACTTAGAGAGATATCTCTTTTCAAAACAAACGATTACACGTTGTAGCCGTTCATTGGGCGCATATACTAAGAGCAACGAATGTGACTGTCAACACACAATTGCATAAATATTATTTATTGCGACTCACTTACCCATGATTCAGGTATAAAAAAGGATGGCACGTTGCCATCCTCTCTCAAATCTAAGCTTCGTTTTGACTAGCGTAAACCATGCAGAAACTCAGCGCGAGTGGCTGGGTTGCTCTTAAAAATACCACCTAATGCTGTGGTTGTCGTTTCGCTGGTT
>NZ_JAWOQN010001172.1:0-514 GCF_033337395.1 Vibrio sp. YT-19(2023)
TGAACTGCATCGTTTGGCAGATTTTACCGTCTTCGTCGATACACAGCCTGAGTTTCTGCAAGAACGCTTAGTAAACCGTAAGATTCGTGGTGGCACCGCACCAGAAGCCGCATTAGCGTTTTATTTAAACTCAGATGCCGTAAATGTAGATAAGGTTTTAAATCACTCAATTCCAGCGGATCTCACGCTGTTTCTCAATCAAAACGGTTCGTTCGAAATTCGATAATTTGTCCACAAATTAGGAGGTCACCATGGATATCGTCGTTGATAGCCACACCCATACTATTGCCAGTGGACATGCCTACAGCACCATTTTAGAGAACGCATTGGCAGCCAAGAATAAGGGGTTAAAACTTCTTTGTACCACCGATCATGCTCCCGAAATGCCAGGAGCCCCTCACTACTGGCACTTCAATACTCAAAGAATTTTGCCCCGCTTTTTGCATGAGGTGGGTATTCTCCGTGGCGTTGAAGCCAACACTTTAAACGTCAAAGGCGAGATCGATCTTCCGCT
>NZ_JAWOQN010001173.1:0-514 GCF_033337395.1 Vibrio sp. YT-19(2023)
TAGAAACATTGGCGCAGTTCAGCATTCTTTCTCGTCTGAAAGAGCCTGAAAACTCGTCTATCTTCTCGAAAATGCGCGTGTACGACGGCGAGACGCTAAAAGACACAGATCCTAAAGCGAAAAGCTACCAAGAATATCGAGATTACGCAGGCATCGATGAAGGTATGAACGGCCTATCTACACGTTTTGCGTTTAAGATTTTGTCTCGCGTGTTCAACTTTGACCAAACCGAAGTGGCAGCAAACCCTGTTCACCTATTCTATGTAATTGAACAACAAGTAGAGCGCGAACAATTCCCTTCAGAAACCGCAGAAAAATATCTTGAGTTTTTGAAAGGGTACCTCGTTCCTCGTTACGTTGAGTTTATCGGTAAAGAGATTCAAACCGCATACCTAGAATCTTACTCTGAGTACGGCCAAAACATCTTCGACCGTTATGTTACCTACGCTGACTTCTGGATTCAGGACCAAGAATACCGCGATCCAGAAACGGGACAGCTATTTGACCGCGCATC
>NZ_JAWOQN010001174.1:0-513 GCF_033337395.1 Vibrio sp. YT-19(2023)
AGTCTTCCCTTGTTATTGTGTAGCCAGAATGCCGCAAAACTTCCATGCCTAAGCGAACTGTTGAGAGTACGTTTCGATTTCTGACTGTGTTAGCCTGGAAGTGCTTGTCCCAACCTTGTTTCTGAGCATGAACGCCCGCAAGCCAACATGTTAGTTGAAGCATCAGGGCGATTAGCAGCATGATATCAAAACGCTCTGAGCTGCTCGTTCGGCTATGGCGTAGGCCTAGTCCGTAGGCAGGACTTTTCAAGTCTCGGAAGGTTTCTTCAATCTGCATTCGCTTCGAATAGATATTAACAAGTTGTTTGGGTGTTCGAATTTCAACAGGTAAGTTAGTTGCTAGAATCCATGGCTCCTTTGCCGACGCTGAGTAGATTTTAGGTGACGGGTGGTGACAATGAGTCCGTGTCGAGCGCTGATTTTTTCGGCCTTTAGAGCGAGATTTATACAATAGAATTTGGCATGAGATTGGATTGCTTTTAGTCAGCCTCTTATAGCCTAAAGTCTTTGAGT
>NZ_JAWOQN010001175.1:0-513 GCF_033337395.1 Vibrio sp. YT-19(2023)
GAGCAGCTTTAACCAGATGTCTTAACTGGCTAGCGCCTGGAAGATATTCAGGAAACAGTTTAATAGACTGCATCAGTTGCTCATCAGCTCGCTCAAAATCACCATCAATACAAAGCAGTTCAATAAAAGAGCTTCTCAAACTGGCATCCTTTGGAGATACCTTTATTGCTTCGATTAGTAGTTCTAAAGCTTGTTGCAACTGCCCTTCCGATAAGGCATTTTTCCACTGAGTCATCTTTCTTTCCTTACACCAAATGTTCTGGTGATAATTCCGTAATTAATTTGATACTTGAGACCATTTGGTCGAGCTGAAAATGAGGGCGTAAATGTATCACCGAGTAGAAGTGCCCTGGCGTATCGCGTTTCTCTCTAACTTTGATCTTCGCTTCGTTCAATGGGTACTTAGCTCTGAGTTCATCCGAAGCTTCGTCTGAAGCCGTTGTATATTGATGTAACCAAGTCTGAAACTCCCTCTCGAGCGATGCCGCGTCCTGATAACCACCTATCTTGTCT
>NZ_JAWOQN010001176.1:0-513 GCF_033337395.1 Vibrio sp. YT-19(2023)
TTTAGCGCAATTGACCGATTTTGCTCAAACTCTTGCGCACTCATCGGCACCCATTGCGCATAAAGATGTGTCCAGTTGCCATTCACTTCGAGCTCTACGTCACCCGCCATGTTTGGATACAACGTCGTGATACGAGATGTCGGGTCGGCAATCACATCGCCATTTGCGGTGGTATACGCCGCTTTCGAATACAAGTGCAACGCCCCCTCGGTCGAACCGGTATAATTCACAGACAAGGTTATTTTTTCACCAATATCGAATGAGAAGTCTCGTTCCGCCACGATGTCAGCCGTATTGTCGAGAACCTGAACCGATGGCGTCGGTGTTGGTGCCGGAGGCGTAGTTGAGCCGCCACCTCCACCGCCGCCTCCACAAGCTACGGTTAATGCCGAAATCAACGTCGTCATAAGCAGTTTTGTAGAATGTTTCATGTCAGGCTCCTTACTGCTGAGTTGCAGGAATTACTTTGTTAGCGGTTGAGGCTTGGTACCACGTTGTTTCTGACTCGCCACT
>NZ_JAWOQN010001177.1:0-513 GCF_033337395.1 Vibrio sp. YT-19(2023)
AGTTACCAAACGGATATTTACCCAGCACAACTTACTACTGTGTATCGAACTCTGAAATTTTAGGGGCAATCCGAGTTCGCAAAGGTACTAATGCCAACGTAGAAAATGTCATTGGGCATGTTGGCTACGAAACTAGACCGTCAGCTCGTGGTAAAGGTGTAGCCTCATTTCTCCTCGCTTGGGTGCGAGACCATGTTGTCACTGACTCAGTTATTGTTACTTGTTCAATTGACAATCCAGCGTCCCAAAAGGTTATCGAAAACTGTGGCGGTGAGTATTTGGGCACCTACATAAGTGAAACTGAGGGCACTGTAAGGCGCTACCGTTTAGCACGCACATAACAAGGCGTTTAAGGCAGATTCGCAACGCGTGGCATTCTTAGTTCAAATGGAGTTTTGTGTTTAAGGTGTAATGGTTTGAGTTAGGTGGTGGCGTTGCTCACTACTTAACGCGGCGTTAGTACGGGTTTGACATCAAAGGTCATCAGTTTTGGTGTTTATCTGTTTTGGCGCT
>NZ_JAWOQN010000116.1:0-1270 GCF_033337395.1 Vibrio sp. YT-19(2023)
TTTAATGTCTGGAAGTACTTAATCGCAGTATCTTTCGCGTAGAACGAACCGTTCAGTGCGGCAGATGCCCCTTTGGACTCCGTCGTGCCGTAAACCGCCATATCATCAATAAGCAGAGAACCGTGCGCCACAATATCACCGACGACGAAATGTTGTTGGAAAGGGTGCTTCGTCTTGAGATGCAATTGATGGCCTTTTGATTCAATGGTGCCACAAACGTTAGCATTGAATATATCGGTCGTACTGTGAGTCAAAATTTTACCAATAATGGTGTTGTACTCACCGTCAATATGAAGCGTCGACCCCGTTAGCTCTATATCCCCATCGATGAGAACATTATGCAGTTTTGTTGGGTAGGCCGACAGAAGGTCTCCATAAATAACAGTGTGTTTGTTTTGGTAATCTTCAATGCTCGAAGCTTGCTCATTGTTAACCTTCAACTCGACTGAAAGCGAGCGAAGTGAGATGCGTTTATTCGGCTCACCAATTCGGTTATTGCCCTCTAAAACAATGCCTTGATGAGCTTCTAGTATGACTTCGTTCTCAGGTGAAGAGGAGATGATGGAATCACCAACGGGTAATACGATCTTGCCATGGCAAAAAAAGGTAGTGTTTGTTCTTTGAATATCAAAAGAACTATGAGTTGAGCATATTTGGTTTAGCTCAGATGGTTTTGCAACGTCATAAACCGTTGCTTGTGCTGTTAACGGCATCAACATGGCCGTAGCAATAACGCAGTAAAGACGCATCATTAAGTATCCTAAATCTCGTGGAACTGAATGACATCAAGCGAGAGAAAATAAGTGTCTCAGAGAAATAGCGGCTAAATATTATTAGAAGAACCGCTTAGTTATTGAACTATGGGGGTTTTTATTTCGTATGTCATACCATAGTGATGTAAGGATATTAGAACTTAGATGGGTTGTTTGTTCAATAGATAAATGTGACATAAGTCGCATTGATGGTGTAAGTATTTGTTAGTAAATGATAATAAAAGGTGAGGCTCTACCAGAATAAGGCCAAGTGACGGCCTTATTCTGTACAATTATTCGCTACGCCGCGTGGTCGAGCAGGGGAGCCATCTGATACAACTCCTCAAGAATGGCTTTGGTTTGTCGTGAATACACCAATCGGTCACGGTCGCCTACAAGTTGAATCGCTTTTACCTTACCAGATACCAAACACAACCTTAATGTTCTCAGTACCATTTGAATATCCAGCGATGGCGTACCTTCAAGATTGTTTTTCGTTGATAGTGAACCTAAATCTA
>NZ_JAWOQN010001178.1:0-513 GCF_033337395.1 Vibrio sp. YT-19(2023)
AAGAACTCAATGTCGTTAGTTCTACACTATGATACTAATGAGCACTATTTAACAAACGTACATAAACAAGCTATATCAAAGTATTTAGAACTGGTTAACGAAGACAAACGTATTCTCGTTGAAGGGCACACCGATGATGTCGGAAGCCAGGCTTACAACAAAAGTTTATCCCTTCGACGTGCAAGCACTGCCTCAAAGTATTTAAAGAAAGATCTGGGGCTTGGCAATAGAATTGTCGAAAAGGCCTTTGGGGAGTCTGCGCCTATATGTAAGGTGAACGAGAATAAGCTGTCAGGCTGTAACCGTCGAGTTGTATTAACTATAGAGTAATGAGCAATCCACTATTTGCTGTTGTAATTTTTATATTCATGTGCTCAATATTATGTGGTATTTAAAAGCTTAGTTTTCACTAAGCTTTTATTTTTGTGAATATTATTTCTGTAATGTATAAATTAGTTGTCTCAATCAATGAAATGTAAACATATTTTCGTGTCGATATTTTTGTTTTTTGGT
>NZ_JAWOQN010001179.1:0-512 GCF_033337395.1 Vibrio sp. YT-19(2023)
TTTTTCTAACGGTATGCGGTGCGGCAGTTCAAACCAAGGTACCAATTGGTCACCTGTGACTTCTTGCGGAGGTAGTTTGCAGTCCATATCTAAACGACCATCAGAAAAGCAGAAACGCATTCTTGTAAAGGCATTGATGATATAGCGATAGCGATCCAGACCTTCCAGTGAGTCATCCCAAAGATCTGGTAAGTTGCTGTACATGTTTTTTAGCAACCACGGCAACTCTTCGCCTTGGATAATATGTTCTACTTCGCGAGCGCATTGTCTGGCTGTTTCTAAATCCCATTGCGGTGAGATACCCGCATGACACATCACAAACTCGTCGTGCTCTGCCAGAAGAGGTTGTTTAGCTAGCCAAGAGAGCAGTTCTTCGCGGTCTTTAGCGAGGAAAATAGGGGTCGTTTTATCTTTGTCTTTTCGCTTTTTCAGGCCGTAAGATACAGCCAGTAAATGTAAGTCATGATTGCCGAGTACGACTTTTGCGCTGTCACCGAGTGACTTTACGAAGC
>NZ_JAWOQN010001180.1:0-512 GCF_033337395.1 Vibrio sp. YT-19(2023)
TATCGATCACGGTAGTTTGGTTATTTGTGATGAGAGCAAGTTCTCGAGTATCACCAGCAAGAATCCAGCGGAGACGGCTTTCGTCAAATAAGTTACGACCACTGCTGTAATCGTATGGATTGGACGATACACCAAGCATATCTTGCAGTAGCGTAACTGAAAGGTCTAAATGGCTCGTGCTGTGATTAAACTCACCAGCCATCATACCAGGCCAATGGATTACCATAGGCACCTGCAATTGGTAACGACTGTAGTTACTGTTTGCGCCCCAGCTATTGGTATTGGTTTCGTTAAACTCACTGCCATGGTTGGAAGTGACGATAACAACGGTGTTTGCCAATAATTGAGCGTCTTCAAGTGTTTTGATAATACCGCCGACTTTGTCATCCGCAGATTTCACGGCAAACTCATAAGCATTTTTGAAGCGTTCACTCGCCGACATATCTTCTTTCGAGTTCGACGGGATAGATTCAAAATTATCTACCGTAGTAACTTCGATGTAGCTGAACCAA
>NZ_JAWOQN010001181.1:0-512 GCF_033337395.1 Vibrio sp. YT-19(2023)
GGAGAGTGGGAATTGGAGTTTGATATGGCGTCTCGTTCTTTTAGGCCAATTACCGATTTATTACAAATAGTAACCAACCTACCCGCGTCAGATATCGACAGTGAGACTTATCATTTGACCATGGCGATTAATCAATCAAGTTGCAGAACGGGAGGAGGGGAGCTCGGCTCTAAAGATTTCGCCTCTGTCTTTGTTAACGTTGACGGCACCTTAGAAGAAGTGTCTGAGGCGGGCGTCGATATCGGTGGAGGAGCGCTTAGCTTTCAAGAGGCGGGGCGTACTGGACTCTATGCCGAGCATGAAGTAACTTTGAAATTTGCTCCGGTCGAGCTGGGGGTTGACACAAAATGTGTCGGCGTGGTTCGAATGCAAATGGAGCTGGGCATATGAAAATGCAAACGTTGATACTAGGGGGGCTTGTATTTAGTCAATCCTTCGCTGGAATGACGGCTGAGGCAAAGAATGACATCGTTATTCCCGACGAATTTCAAACCTTGTTTGATGAAAAGCCC
>NZ_JAWOQN010001182.1:0-512 GCF_033337395.1 Vibrio sp. YT-19(2023)
CAGTACACGTCGAACTCGCCATTTTGAAGCAATTGAGTTTCTGCCGGTAAGCTGTGCAGCTCTTCAAGCAATTGGTCTATGGGTAACCCTGCCGCAATAGGTAAGAGATCATTGTCTGAGACCGTTTGCTGAGTGGCACTTACATCGCGGTTAAGCAGGTAGGTGTTAAGCCTCAGATAATTGACGATCTGATCATCGTTGAGGTTATTGAGTTCTTTAAACTTGATTGCTTGCCCAAAGGACAACTCAATGGTTTTTGCGCTCTTGTTGAGCAGCTCTCTTCCTAACATCAAGGTGCGTAAAAGAGGGTGGATTTTACCTGCCATGTAGAAGCGTTTTGAGTTCTGCCCACGAATGAAGATGGGAACAGTGGCGGCTTTGTTCTTACGAATTAACGCGCTGACACTGCGGCTCCATTCTTTGTCTTCTAAACGCTGTTGTTTGGCATCCACCAACTGCGACACTTCACCCGCAGGGAAAACCAATAACAAGCCGCCATTCGCAAGGTGTTT
>NZ_JAWOQN010001183.1:0-512 GCF_033337395.1 Vibrio sp. YT-19(2023)
ACAAAGCCATACCGCGTGTATTGGGCATTTCCACCCACTCAATCGCATCGACATAAATGCCGAGATACCAAGCATCTACTTGGTCAGGATTCATCTCGGTGAGCAAACAAAAGTTGCCCGTCACCATCAAACGCTGAATATGATGGGCGTAGGCATAATCGAGAGACTGGCCTATTGCATTGCGCATACAAGCCATCTTGGTTTTTCCTGTCCAAAAGTAGTCGGGTAAATCACGTGATGCTTCGAGCTCATTTTTCTGCGGATACTGCGGCATATTCGCCCAGTACACACCCCGAATGAATTCCCGCCAACCTAAGATCTGACGAATGAATCCTTCTACCTGCGCAATATCGATGTGTTTGTTTGATTGGTACGCACTAAGTGCAGCATCGATTACCTCTTTGGGGTGCAGTAACTTACTGTTCATCGAGAACGACAAACGACTGTGATACAAACTCCATTTGGCATCGTGCTCCGCCGTCATCGCATCTTGAAACCAACCAAAGTGAGGG
>NZ_JAWOQN010001184.1:0-512 GCF_033337395.1 Vibrio sp. YT-19(2023)
GATCGCGAAATACCCATAACCAGCGACCTTGTTTGGTATGAGCAATGTAGTAATCGCGAATAATTTCGTCGCCATCCCACCATCCGGATACGATTCGTTCTGGTCCATGCACCAGCGATACTTGTTCTTGCAGAGCTATTGGGATAGGCAGTTGCATTGCTGGGCGCAGCAAATCTGGGATGTTATGAGTTGATACGTCTGGCTCATCGGCTAGTCGGTATTGGCTGGCTTTCTCCGGTCTTGGGTCGCAGGCAATATCTGGTTTGAGCACTGCACTTTTCCCAAGTTTAGCTTGGAGTAAAGAGAGCAGTTCTAACGCATTCATCTGTCCTTTGGGCCCAGAAAAAAGATCTCGCGCAGCACTTAAAGGCTCACCCTGACGAACAACTTTGAGTGTCAAACCGATCACCGCTCCATTAAGCGTGAGCGACTCTAAGCTCAAACTCGCCAGTTGTTGCCAGCGATGGCATAGATAATCGCCTTGAGCAGAGGTGAGTTGAAGATGCTGCTCG
>NZ_JAWOQN010001185.1:0-512 GCF_033337395.1 Vibrio sp. YT-19(2023)
AGAGTTCGTCGTAGCAATTTAGCCGAAGACATTGATACGACAAGCTTTGTCGCACCTTTTTGATATCGTCATGCTCAACAGAACGAACCTCGTTGAGCTTACCATGACGCAACCTAACCAAACTCAGTACCACCTTGAGCTTATCTTGGCGATTTACAACCTTATTCCATACAATAAGAAAATCACCGCTAAACAAATCCAAGCTCAACTTTCACCGCTTGGTTTACAGCGATCCCTACGCACTATCCAACGTAATCTGTCCGTTATCTGTGCCATGTTTCCCAATGTCATAGTGGATGATAGAGACAAACCCTTTGGTTACCAAAAAACCGAAACTCTGAAGATGAGCACGACGGCTCACGAAGCGGTATTGATCTATTGGCTCATCGAGTCAACCAAGCATCATCTGCCTAGCAGCCTTGCTCCACTCTTAGATGACCTCCTTTCGAACATAACTCCTGAAGACATCAATAACATTCAAAATCATTGGTCATCCAAAGTTCCTATCACAG
>NZ_JAWOQN010001186.1:0-511 GCF_033337395.1 Vibrio sp. YT-19(2023)
TATTTATGCCTCGGTTGGTTTTATATTCCCCCACAAACTGAGGAGTGACTATGACGAACAATACTGACATCAAAAACCAAACAAATCCTATGTCTGGCGACTTGTTACGTCAGATTATTCGCTTAGGTTTTCCTGTCGCAATCCAAAGCGCGCTTGTCGCGATATTGGCATTGGCTGATGTTCTCATGGTTAGTGACTTTGGTAAAGAAGCGACAGCGGCTGTGGGAATTGCGTCAAAATGGCATTTCGTGGCGATCATGATCATGGCCGGTCTAGCCTCTGCCAACGGCACGCTCGTTGCTCAATATTGGGGGCGAAATGATGCCGTCAGTGCCAAAACCGTCACTGGAATCGCCATCCGATTTGGCTTAAAAGTGCTTATCCCAGTGACGTTGATCATCACGCTTGGTAGCGAACTCATCATGCGTTTACAAACCAGCGATACACGAGTGATTGAGTTGGGTGCGACTTACTTGTGGTATGCGTTTCCGGTGCTGTTGCTTACGCATAT
>NZ_JAWOQN010001187.1:0-511 GCF_033337395.1 Vibrio sp. YT-19(2023)
AGAATTATTCGAATTACGCCACCATGCGTGACAATTAACAAGTTGTCATTGATATCGTTAATGATTTGAGACCAAGCGCGACTAACGCGCTGAGAAAATGTGCTTAAGCTCTCGGCATTAGGCAACGAATGGTGAGCGGGTGATTGCCAAAAGGCATCGAGTTTTTTCCAATGTTCAGTAAGCAAATCAAATGGCATGCCGTCGAAGTCACCAAAGTCCATTTCTTGCAGATCGTCTTCGGTGGTCATTGGCAACAATTGTTGCTCAGCTAATATTTGCGCCAAATCGTGACAACGAGAAAGCGGCGACGATATTATCCCCGCTACGTCGTATCCTTTGGTTTTCCAAGCCATGGCGATTCGCTGCTGCTCGGCCTCTTTCACTTTGAGATCAGTCTGACCATGTAAGCCAGGCGCGGCGTCTACTTTTCCATGACGCATAAGATAGATATTGAGCGTTCTCATTACCTTCGTATCCTATTCTTTAAGAACCAATGGCAACCCTGCCGCAA
>NZ_JAWOQN010000117.1:0-1259 GCF_033337395.1 Vibrio sp. YT-19(2023)
CCCCCAAAATTGGAGAGTGTTATGAAATCAACAACTAAAAGAACTCAGCGCGATTACTCCCTCGCTTTTAAACTCACTGTAGTTGATGAGGTTGAAAAAGGAAGCCTCACTTACAAACAAGCCCAAGAGAAGTATGGCATCCAAGGTTGCTCTACGGTTTTGGTTTGGCTTCGTAAGCATGGTCGACTAGATTGGTCTAAAGGGACACCTAACTTTATGTCCAAAGGAGACTCTATGACCGAGTTCAACTCACCTCCTACACCAGAGCAACGTATTAAAGAGCTTGAAAAGCAGCTCGAAGATGCTCAACTCAAAGCCGACTTCTTTGAAGCTGTCGTGAACGTTATGGAACGTGACTATGGTGTTAGAGTGACAAAAAAGCACAAAGAAGCGTTGTCCAAGAGAAAACCATAGTAGGTTTGAGCGTTACGAAGTTTTGTCAGTTAGTACAAATCTCTCGCCAAGCTTATTATAAGCAATGCCAAACTCAATCTCGTTGTGAACATCATGAGCATACTGTCATTGGCTTTGTCCGTGAAGTCAGGCTGAAGCAGCCACGCATTGGCACGCGTAAACTGAAGTTCTTAGCAGCAACAAAGGGCATTCAAATAGGTCGCGATAAGCTCTTTGAACTTCTCAGAAAGCATCGGCTGTTAGTGAGAGCAAGACGAGCCTATCACCGAACGACTGACAGCCGTCATCGATTTTTCTGTCCCCCAAACAAAGTGAAAGATGGGCTGACACCAACGAAGCCAGAACAACTGTGGGTTGCTGATATTACTTACTTGCCAACTCAAAATGGAGAGAGTTATCTCAGCTTGGTTACAGACGCTTATTCAAGGAAGATTGTTGGTTTTTATGTGGATGACAACATGAAAACTCAATCAGTTAAGCGGGCATTTATCTCAGCTCTCAGGCAACGGCAGAGTGAAGAAAAGCTAATACACCACTCAGATAGAGGCTCACAATACTGTTCGAAGGAATATCAAGATATCCATAAGAAACATAGAGTGACTTGCTCAATGACAGACGGGAATGACTGTTATCAGAATGCTTTAGCTGAGCGTGTAAATGGGATACTCAAAATGGAGCTCTTGCTGAAGAAACCGAAAGATCTGAAAGAAGCAAGGACGATGGTAGCAGAGTCCGTAGATATCTATAATCAAATGAGGCCTCATACGGCTTTAAAATACAAAACGCCCGATGAAGTACATCGAGCGTTTTAGTTAAAAAGTGTCAACCCATATCAGGACGGGTCA
>NZ_JAWOQN010001188.1:0-511 GCF_033337395.1 Vibrio sp. YT-19(2023)
AACAAATTCAGTTAGCTTTGGTGTTGATTACGCTTGGTATTTTTTGATAACCAATGTTGCGTTGGTACCACCGAAGCCAAAGCTGTTTGACATGACTGTCGTTAGCTCTGCGTCGCGAGCTTCTGTCACGATATCCAGACCTTTTGCCGCTTCATCCAAGTTTTCAATATTGATGCTTGGCGCGATGAAGTTGTTGTCTAGCATTAGAGTCGAGTAAATCGCTTCGTGAACACCAGCCGCACCTAGAGCATGACCTGTCATCGCTTTTGTTGCAGAGATTGCTGGGCTGTTGTCGCCAAATAACTCTTGGATTGCGCCTAGCTCTTTCACGTCGCCAACTGGAGTAGACGTACCGTGAGTGTTAACGTAATCAATGCTGTCAACGTCTTGCATTGCCATCTTCATACAACGCACTGCGCCTTCACCTGAAGGTGCTACCATGTCGTAGCCATCAGAAGTCGCACCGTAGCCTACGATTTCGCCGTAGATTTTCGCGCCACGTGCTAGAGCG
>NZ_JAWOQN010001189.1:0-511 GCF_033337395.1 Vibrio sp. YT-19(2023)
TCCGCTCAATGTGCTCGATTTTCCTCGAACAGAGGCGAATGAGGCAACGAACAAAAATCCAGATACGCCGTGGGTGTTGATTGTCGAAGATACAGAAGTGAATCAGAGGGTTGTTCGCATTATGCTGGAGCAGCTAGGGCTTAAAGTCAGTGTCGCGAGCCATGGTGAAGAAGCGTTGCAGTTATGCCGCGAGCACGCCTTTGCTCTCATCTTTATGGATTGCCAAATGCCAGTGATGGATGGGTTTATCGCGACAGAGCAGATCCGTGACATGAATGAGTGGGGCGCTCACGTGCCGATCATCGCATTAACTGCCAATGTAGTGAAAGAAGATCAGCAGCGTTGCTTTGAAGCGGGCATGAACGAGTTTGTTGCTAAGCCTGTTACGAAGGGGCGATTACAGCAAATCTTTGAACAATATTTGCCAAAAGCCCTCAAAAATATCGCCACACCCAAGTGAGTAACTTGAAATTGATCAAGTTAAGTGCGTTTCTATTCTGCAATTGTAACT
>NZ_JAWOQN010001190.1:0-511 GCF_033337395.1 Vibrio sp. YT-19(2023)
AGCGAATACAGCGCTGATGTTTTTTATCCTCGATGGGATTGAGTTGGTGGCAAGTGTGGCAACCGATGTGATTGTGGTTGTGGTGAGTGTCACCTTCTTTGACGCTTGGTAACTCGATTGCCGGAATAAAGTGCCCCCACAGCCAGCTTTTATCGACCATCGAAATGCATTTCACCACCAATATTGTGTATACGCAAAACGCCCAAAACGAGCTGCCCATTCCGATGTCGGCCAGAGACGCAATTTTAATTAAGCTCACCAATACGCCAATTAAAAACACATCGACCATTAACCACGGTTCAACTCGAAACAGAATTCGGCAAAGTACTTTGGCCATACGCTGCTGCTTTTTAGACGGCGGATGGTTGCGAACTTTTAACGCCTCAAGGTGCAGAAAAAGGATCAAACCCACATAGATAGCAGGCAAAACGACGACCGTCGCGAGCAGAAGCGCACCAAGTAGGGCGTTTTGAAATTCAGCCAGCATTTTGGCTGCGTGAAGCAGAGTGAT
>NZ_JAWOQN010001191.1:0-511 GCF_033337395.1 Vibrio sp. YT-19(2023)
GGCACACGTAATTTGGTGAATGGTTCAGCCCAAATACGCAACGTACCTTTTGCACGTTGTTCCATGAAGACCAATTTCCACTTGTTGTAACGAAGCGCAGTTAAATCGCCATCGTCCGAGAAGTAGAAAATCTCTTCACGCGGTGCTTTCTCTTCTTTACCAGTGAGGTATGGCAGGAAGTTATAACCATCTAGGTGAACTTTGTAGTTCATCTTGCCAACTTTCTTACCTTTCAGTAGCTCGTCTTTAACTTTAGTGTCACCTGCTGCTGCAACCAATGTTGGGAAGAAGTCTTCAAGAGACATCATGCCATTAAAGGTTTCGCCAGCATTGATGTGACCAGGCCATTTGATAAGAGCAGGAACACGGAAGCTGCCTTCCCAACCTGTATTCTTCTCACTACGGAATGGCGTCATACCTGCGTCCGGCCATAGGTCAACCATCGGGCCATTATCTGTGGTGTAAACGATGATAGTGTTGTCATCAACACCAAGATCTTTCACTTTTTTCA
>NZ_JAWOQN010001192.1:0-511 GCF_033337395.1 Vibrio sp. YT-19(2023)
CACTTGGCTCCGAAAAAGCAGAAAAAGCTCTCACCAAACGCAAAATAAAAGACGGTGGCGTTCGCGTTAACGAAGCGCATGAGCTGGTTTCTGATTACCTCAGAAAGGTGCCCGATCTAGAGAAAAACCAAAAAATCAAAGATCTCGCGGCCAAAATGGCGGGTGGCAACATTTCGACCATCGCTCAGCTTCAAGCGTATTTGAACGGGTTTTCGGAAGAAAAAAGCCACCAATACTTAGCTCTAAAAGCGGTGAAGAAATACTTATCGGCTAATCCGGAAAGTAAACACTTATTGGCGCTGATTGACCAAGCGATCTTGAAAATCGAGCAGAACCCGGATTCTTGGTCGCAAATCGACACCGAAATCCGTGTTTCTCATTTCGCTGATGAGTTTAGCAAAGAGCAAGAGTTCAGCTCTCTTCATCAATTGCGCGGCTTTTACCGCGATACGGTGCACTGCTATCAAGGGCTTGGCTCTGCATATCAGGATGTTGTCGAGCGTTTCGGTGA
>NZ_JAWOQN010001193.1:0-511 GCF_033337395.1 Vibrio sp. YT-19(2023)
TTACTCGAAAGCAGCATCGAACACGTGAACAATCACATCAGCACCATTACGCACTCGACCATTGAGCAATCTAAAGCATGTGAAGCTATCGACCAAGATATCGACGTACTGGCGAGCATCGCGCACAAAACAGGTCAGCACGCTGATGACTTGAACCAGATTGTTTCCGGTTACCAAGCTGAAGCGATGGAGCTAAAACATCAGCTAAGTGCTTTCAAATTGGCATAGAGAATTCTTGGGGGACGCAGTTTTCTGCCTTCCCTATCTTTCTCACTCTGTAAATACAACAAAGCCCAGAATCAATCTGGGCTTTGTTTTTTATCCGCCGTGTTTTTGTTGATACATCCGTTCGTCGGCGATTTTCATCATTTGTTCTGGAGAAGTCATTTTCGGATCGAAGATGGCGTAACCAATGCTCACGCGTAGGTAGATCAGCTCTTCGTCATAAATAACGGGCGTCGAACACAACGCCAACCTGAGCTTTTGCAGTAACTTCTGCACGTGCTCTTCC
>NZ_JAWOQN010001194.1:0-511 GCF_033337395.1 Vibrio sp. YT-19(2023)
GACGGATTGGCGTTTTCGGTAAGAAACGAGTGATCCCGCTGCGTTTTGGTGCTTGCGCATCTACCGCGTAAATCAGTTCAAGCAGAATAGTACCAACTGGCAACGCCTTGTTTTTCAACAGAGATACCGCAGAAGTACCCACACCTTCACTCATCAGAAGATCGATACCACCTTGGATCATTGGGTGTTCCCAACTGATGAAGTGCATGTCTTCACGAGAAAGCGCGGTATCGCGATCAAAAGTGATCGTCGCACCTTCGTATGGCAAACCAGGGTAGCTTGGCACCATCATGTGCTCTGATGGCGTCACCACCAGTGCATTTTCGCCTTTGTCGTCTTGGTTCAAACCAATCGTATCCAACAGAGAAAGTGCAAACGTGACTAGGTTTGTATCACCATCGGTTGATTCAATTTTCTCAACGATTTGCTGAGCTTTTTCGCCGCCGTTAGAGTGCATTTCTAGCAAGCGGTCACGACCTTGCTCTAGTTGCGATTTCAATTCTTTGTTCAG
>NZ_JAWOQN010001195.1:0-511 GCF_033337395.1 Vibrio sp. YT-19(2023)
TGATCGTTTTGCAATCCCATCAACGGAGCATTGAAGAACTCAGGAAACAAAGCAAAGTCGGCTTTGTAGTTGGCCAGAGAGGAGATAAAAAACTCGGCTTGATCGAGCAAGTCTTCCAAATCGTTCATCGCGCGCATTTGCCATTGCACCACGCCAATGCGAATCAAGGTTTTCTCGATGTCGTGAACGGATTGAATGTCTTCCTCGTAGAAAAAATTATCCCACTCTAGCAACGTGGCGTAGCCTTTTGAGGCGTTATCTTCTGGCAAATAGCCACGCATGATGCGTTTAACATCAAAGTCATTCGCAAGCTGGAATGAGAGGATCGGGTCGTGCAATTCGCGGCGTTTTACTTTGTCGATGTACTCTGCAACGCTCAGTTCATCCGCGTATTGGTGGTAATTCGGAATGCGGCCACCGGCTAGTATCGCTTTAAAGTTTTTGCTGCGGCATAACTCTTTGCGCGCGTCGTAAAGACGTCGGCCCAAGCGAAGCCCACGGTAATCAGGGT
>NZ_JAWOQN010001196.1:0-511 GCF_033337395.1 Vibrio sp. YT-19(2023)
CTATTTTTAGTTGCAAATGCGAGTGCCGTGACGGACGGATTGCCACACTACCGCCATTTTATTCCGCTCGTCACAGCACGCCATTTGATTGTGTTATCAAAACGCCGCTATTATTCGGCCTTGCTTTTCACTTATTCCACTGAATACTGAATGTGTGTTTCTTTGCAAAATTCGGCCAAATATATTCGGTTACCAAATATTCGGTGCATCCCTAGTATTACATACATGAGATGGTGGTCGGTGCAGTCTCTGTTTGGAGAAGCAGATGGGACAAGCACCCCAGAAGCTCAGCAATGTATTACTGTTGATTAGGGTTAACAGCAAAACATATTTTAGCCACATAAAAAAAGGCCTGCCTAAAAGAAATCAAAATCAGTCTATGTGGACATTATATTTAGAATATTTTCACTGCTTTACCTCGCTGTCTGTGATTTCCAGCGAGATGATGAAGCCGTCATATCACTCCTTTCAAAGCCAGACTCCACTGAGGAAAAACAATGTTTTGACACTG
>NZ_JAWOQN010001197.1:0-510 GCF_033337395.1 Vibrio sp. YT-19(2023)
TTGATTTTCATACCAAACCTTAATTCCATTCATCAAAACAACAAATAAATTAAATATTATTTAATCAACAAGGCTTTTTATCATTTTTTTAATCACAAAACGTTGCTTTTTTTACTCAGAATGGCAAATTGAATCCATACCGATTAGAAATTGTTTAGTTTAGAAAGGATGTTGTATGTGTTCAGTATTTGGGATTTTAGACATTAAAAGTGATGCAGCGGCACTGCGTCCTATCGCGTTAGAAATGTCGAAAAAGCTTCGTCACCGTGGCCCTGACTGGTCTGGTATCTACTCTTCAGAAAGAGCAATCCTAGCTCACGAGCGCTTGGCTATCGTTGGTCTAAATAGCGGTGCTCAACCACTATACAGCCCTGATAAAAAACTAATCCTTGCCGTTAACGGTGAGATCTACAACCACAAAGAGATACGCCCTCGCTACGAAGGAAAGTACGAGTTCCAAACAGACTCTGACTGTGAAGCTATTTTAGCGCTGTATCAAGACATGGGTGC
>NZ_JAWOQN010000118.1:0-1241 GCF_033337395.1 Vibrio sp. YT-19(2023)
TTGCGCACACCGAAGCGGACGAAGAACCGGCGCTGGTCGTCGTCCACCCCCCGTTCCTCGGCCTCGGCGCTGGTCATGCTCGACAGGTAGGACTGCCAGCGGATGTTATCGACCAGTACCGAGCTGCCCCGGCTGGCCTGCTGCTGGTCGCCTGCGCCCATCATGGCCGCGCCCTTGCTGGCATGGTGCAGGAACACGATAGAGCACCCGGTATCGGCGGCGATGGCCTCCATGCGGCCAATCACTTGCGCCATGGGGCCGCTGGCGTTTTCTTCCTCGATGTGGAACCGGCGCAGCGTGTCCAGCACCATCAGGCGGCGGCCCTCGGCGGCGCGCTTGAGGCCGTCGAACCACTCCGGGGCCATGATGTTGGGCAGGCTGCCGATCAGCGGCTGGATCAGCAGGCCGTCAGCCACGGCTTGCCGTTCCTCGGCGCTGAGGTGCGCCCCAAGGGCGTGCAGGCGGTGATGAATGGCGGTGGGCGGGTCTTCGGCGGGCAGGTAGATCACCGGGCCGGTGCGCAACTCGCCCACGTCCAGCAGGTCGGGGCCGCCTGCGATCTGTGCGGCCAGTTGCAGGGCCAGCATGGATTTACCGGCACCACCGGGCGACACCAGCGCCCCGACCGTACCGGCCACCATGTTGGGCAAAACGTAGTCCAGCGGTGGCGGCGCTGCTGCGAACGCCTCCAGAATATTGATAGGCTTATGGGTAGCCATTGATTGCCTCCTTTGCAGGCAGTTGGTGGTTAGGCGCTGGCGGGGTCACTACCCCCGCCCTGCGCCGCTCTGAGTTCTTCCAGGCACTCGCGCAGCGCCTCGTATTCGTCGTCGGTCAGCCAGAACTTGCGCTGACGCATCCCTTTGGCCTTCATGCGCTCGGCATATCGCGCTTGGCGTACAGCGTCAGGGCTGGCCAGCAGGTCGCCGGTCTGCTTGTCCTTTTGGTCTTTCATATCAGTCACCGAGAAACTTGCCGGGGCCGAAAGGCTTGTCTTCGCGGAACAAGGACAAGGTGCAGCCGTCAAGGTTAAGGCTGGCCATATCAGCGACTGAAAAGCGGCCAGCCTCGGCCTTGTTTGACGTCTAACCAAAGCCACCGGGCAACCAATAGCCCTTGTCACTTTTGATCAGGTAGACCGACCCTGAAGCGCTTTTTTCGTATTCCATAAAACCCCCTTCTGTGCGTGAGTACTCATAGTATAACAGGCGTGAGTACCAACGCAAGCACTACATGCTGAA